>JBOFET010000333.1:0-7047 GCA_051648225.1 Luteolibacter sp. | reverse complement strand
ACCGTCTTTCTCGGCGGCGTGTTTCTCATCAATGATGGCGGCCACATCGGGCCTGCCAAGTCGAAGCGTGGTTTTTGCCATGCCAAGAACTAGCAGCCAATCGCACCCATGTCACTTTATTTATGGGAAATGGTATCACCGACGCATGAAGGGCCGTTCCGGCTGACCGGAACGACCCTTCAGGATCATCTGTTGACTGCCGGGTGAGAGGTTAGAAAACGTAGTTGAGTTCCACCGAGAAGCGCGTGGCGTCCGGGACGGCGGTGCCGTTGACGATGTAGGCGTCTCCTTCCGATTCGAAGAAGGCGAACTTGGCAAGCGCGGTGAAATTGTCGTTGAACTTTTTCACCAACAGCGAGTTGTACTCCCAGCCATAGCCGGTGGAGAGCTCGTTCTCGCCGTAGATATGGAAGACGTTAGTCCACTTCATGCCGAAGAAGATGGGTATAGTATGCGAGGCGTAAACGTCGGTGAGTCCGTTGTGAGTGCCTTGGATCCGGCCGGCGTCAAATACGTCCGCCCAGCCGTTGAACGCGTGCACTGTCGCTAACGGAGTTTTGAATCCCTCATCAAGGTGTTCGATGCCCAAGGTGACGGACTGGGTGCCGAATTTCTTGGTGGCGGTCGCATGGGCATAGAACGCATCCTCATCCGCCGCGAAGCCTGCTTTGTCCTGATAGGCGAGTTCCCCGTAGAGGGTGAGTCCGAGGGCATCGCCTGTCGCGCTCGCGCCGAAGGTGTTGTTGTCCCAGTTCTCCTTGTCCTCGAATTCCATCAGATAGGCATAGGCCCCCAAGGTCAGGCCCTTGATGCCGGTGTAGGATGCGTTGAGCAAGCCGACGTTCGCGTCGATGTTCTCCACGTTGTCGAAGATTCTCGCCGGCTTGGTGGCTGTCGGCGGGATGGCGACGAGCTGGGCCTTTGCCTCTCTTCCGAAGATCCGGTTGACCTGGTCGATGTAGGCGAGCTTGAGGGTCAGTCCGTCGATCGACTTGTTCGTCAAGGTGATGGTGTCGAAAGTCTGTTGGTTTTGGCGCCAGCCGACATCGCCGATGAAGGCTGCATTGTCATAGACGATCTTTTCGCGTCCGACTTGTGCGGTCGTGTCAAAGCCCTCGTACTGGACGAAGGCCCGGTTGAGTTCCGCGTTGCGCGGATCGGCGATGACGGTGTTGTTGGGATCGAACGGATAGACGTCTTTCCCGGCACCGGCATTGGAGTCCGATCCGGCGACTTGGGTGAACTCCCCTTCGGCGAGCAGGCTCAAGCCATTCCATTTCATGGTTTTGAAGCCGATGCGCTCGCGGACGGAGAGCGAATTTGAATCGTCCAGCGGATCGACGTTTCCGAACTCATAGCGGGCGCGGATGTCGATGAGCGGCTTGATCCAAGGCTCCGGTTCGGGGGCGATGGAGGTTTCCAGATCGGGACTTCCCGCATGGAGAAGGCTGGCGGTGGACAGGAATAGTGCGAACTTTGTTTTCATGGTTAGCTGTGGTTGTTTTCGGGCCTTGGGCTCGCTCGAAATCAAGCGGGATGCCTGCCATGCTCGCTTGGAATGGGATTTCGCGGGTGAAACGAGTTTCCGGCTGGAATGAGAGCGAGTCATTCCCCACCACCGGTCAGTCTCTACGGCGGGTGCTCCTGAACGGCAGTGCCAGCAGTGAGAATAACAGCACCGCGATGCACTGCATCCATAGCAGATACCAAGGCCACGGACCGAGCTGGTCGATCAGACTGGGGTTGTCCGGCGGGCGCGATGCAAACGCGAAATTACTTCCTAGCAGGCGGTTCGCAGTCATGGCGAAGGTCAGGTAGAGCACCGACCAACCGTAGATTTCCAAGATTTGCCTCCATCGCGGATGTTTCGGGCGCCAGCCATCGACCAGTGGCAGATAGAGCGCCGCCGCTACCACCGCGAAGTGGTGGAGGAAAAACATCAGAAACGGCCATGACGGAAACCCGATGGTGAGCGCCGGGGTGAGCAGTCCTTGCAGCGTCGCCGCCAAGCCCCAGAAATAGGTCAGTGCGCATGCAAGAGGACGCTTGGTCAGCAGCGCGATGCCCGCGGTGATCGCGGCGATATCGCACAGGTGGAACGGCAGGAAATTATCGATGGATTTTTCTCCATCCAGCGATCCCCAGGCCCACAGGCTGAGCGGATAGACGCTGAAGTTCAGGAACGCTAACAGCGTGGTAGTCACCCTGCGTCCGGTTCCACCGCGGCGGCCGATGAGGATGAAGAGGGCGATGACCAGCGCTCCCGTCCCGAGCGCTGCTCCGTGCTGCAAGGTGAAGGGATGGAAGGGAGTCGGCATGCGGGGCGGCAGTTCAGGGGACTCCGATTTCCGCCATCGCGGGCTTCTGGTGCAGGAAAATCTCGCGGGCGATGGCCTGCACCTCGGCATCGGTCACTGCCATCACCGTGGCGCGCCAATCCGCGAGAGAGGGGATGCGGCCGAAGTCCAGCAAGCCCTCGCCCGCCCACGCCGCGTGGGAGCCGGTGGACTCGAAGGAGAGCTTGCTCTGGGCGAGGGTGAGGCGCTTCGCGCGGTCGAGCTCGCCGGGGCGCGGCCCGTTAGCCACCAGATCGTCGATTTCCCGATAGATGCAGGCGAGTGCTTCATCGCGTGACTCCGGGTCGAGTCCGGCGCTGATTTCGAAGGCCCCCGTCTCGTGGAAGAACGTCACGTCGCTACCGATCTGATAGCACAACCCGCGCTCCTCGCGCAGTTCGAGAAATAACCGGGAGCTGGCAGACTCTGCTAGCATGGAACTGAGCATCCGCAGGACGTGGCGGGATTCGGAATGACGGCCGGGAGTGTGCCAAGCGAGGGCGAGCTGGAGTTGGTCCGTCTCGCGCTCGTCGGTGACGGCAAGCGGAGGCCCTTCTTGTGGCTTGAAGGCGGAGGCCTCTTCTCCGGGGTGGAATCCCTGCTGCGGCAAGTGGGGTAGCAGCAGGATTTCCACCTCGCCGAGCGTGAAGGGACCCGCCACGGCGATGACGACATCCTCGCGGAAATGATGAAGATCGCGAAATCCTAACAAGGTGTCGCGCTGGATCTCCGCGATGGACTCGAGGGTGCCGGAAATCGGGTGGCCGAGTGGATGTCCGGGCCATAGCGCCGCCGAGATCATGTCGCCGATGTGATCCGCCGGGGACTCCTTATACATCGTGATTTCCTCACGGATGACTTCCCGTTCGAGAGCGATTTCATTTTCGGGGAAAGTGGCGTGCCAGACCATGTCACAGAGCACTTCCAAGAGGACCGGCAGCACCTCTGCCTCGCCGCGGGCTTCGTAAACCGTCTGGTCTTCCGAGGTGCAGGCGTTGAGCTGGCCACCGACGTTTTCAATTTCGAAGCTGAGTTCCCGCGCGGTTCGGCGTTCGGTGCCTTTGAAAACCATGTGCTCCACAAAATGCGCCAGTCCGGCAGGTGAATCCGACTCGTTGCGGCTTCCTGCTGGGATATAAATCGAGAGGGCGGCACACTCCGAGTCCGCCACGGTTGCCACGGTAAGTCGGGGACCGCCGGGGATTTGTTTCCATTCGTAAATTGCCTTGCTCATCGGAAAAGGGCCTCCGCCAGCGCGAGATCCGCCGGGGTGGTGATTTTAAGATTCGGGTGCCGGGACTCCACGAACTTTACCGCCACGCCGATGGACTCCAGCGCGGAGACCTCGTCGGTGACGGACAGGCCCCGTTCTCTCACTACCTGATAGGCTTCGCGCAGCAGCGGGATTTCAAACACCTGCGGCGTCTCCATGAACCATAAGTGCTCGCGGGAAACTGATTCGGTGCTGAAGTCGGCGGCGTCGGAGCGTTTCAAAGTCTCGGTGACGCGTCGGGCGAGTGCCGCCGCACGGTGCAAGCTGGCGGCTGCCACGCAGCGGTCGATGTCTGCCGGCGAAATAAGTGGGCGGGCCCCGTCATGCACGGCGACGAGGTGGGCCGCTTCTGATAGAGCGGCCAATCCCGCTGCGACGGAGTCCTGCCGGTCGGCACCGCCGTCCACGCGGGTGACGGGTTTGGTGAATCCACCTGCCAGCAGTTCCCAGCGCCCGATCGGACAGACCACGACGATTTCGGCGATGGACTCCGCAGCGAGAAATGCATTCAGGGTCCGGCGCAAGACTGGCTCGCCTGCGAGGGTTGAGGCGAGTTTGTCGAAACCCATGCGCTGGCTTGACCCCGCCGCCACGAGAATCGCGGAACAGATGCGGGTGGAGGAAATGACTGCCATGCGCGGCGATTGAACAGCCTGCCTCACCACGCGGAAAGTGCCAAATTGACCGCTCTTGATTCGATTTCTGCGTCAGTGGCGATTGTCCTCGATGCTGGTGCGGATCTGATGAATACGGTGGCGCTCCTCGGCGGCGGTGCGGTAGAGGCGCAGGGTCTGGGAGAAGTCCGAGGCGATGTCTTGGCGGGAGTCTCGGATCAGGTTCCGGAGTTCGGTGGCTTCGTTGCGGGATGCGGCTAGCTCCGGGGCTTCCGCAGGCGCGGTGATTTCTACCAACTGCTCCTGCCGTTGTTGGATCATGGTGTTCACACGTTCCAGCTCCTGCTCCTGGATCTCGCGTTGGGGGCGGTGAGATTGGTGCCGCCGAGTGCCGTGCTAAGGCGGCGCTGGCGCTGTCGGAGATCGGTAAGGGATTCTTCGAGTGCTCCCTGAACTTCCCGGCGCTGGACGGTGGACTGGACGCGGTCGCGGCGATTCTGCCGCCAGGCATCGCTCACGCGACTGTTATCGTGAAACCCGCCGTGAAATGAGGTGTAGCCCCAGCCGGCGCTTTCGAGACGGTGCAGGTTTTCATCGCCCGGGATCGAGCGCGCAATTGCGATGATGTCGGTTTTGCGGCGCTCGACCAGAGCGTCAATGGTATCGATGTCGCGGTTGAGTGCATCGGCGGGAGCGGAGCGATCCGTGCGCAGCCGCTAGGCGATGGTGCGGCGCTCTCGTTGATAGATTTCGATCATGTCGCGAAGGTTGCGGATGGCTTCGGCAGTGACTTGGGAAACCACGCGGCGCGAGGCCTGGGAATCCCGGACTCCGGAGAGCAACGTGACAAGATCGCCGATGCGGGAGTCCATCTGCTGCGAGCGTTCCATGATCTCGCGAGTGACTTCGGCGAGGCGTTTTTCGCGGAGGGCGAGGTGGAGGTTGAGGGTTTCGACCGACTGGCGGTCGGCCGCGGGATCGGCAGGAGGTGTGGACTGGGCGCAGAGGACGGAGGCGGCGGCGAGCCAAGCGAAGACGGTGATTTTCATGATTTATAGGGGTCTAGCACCTCGGGTGCCTTTGCGGCAAGGAGAAGATCCAAAGAAAACCCGCCAGCAGGTAAACCACTGGCGGGATTGGAAATCAGGTGATGCCTCTAGGGAACCTTAGAAGTTCTGCTTGCGGGAGTGGGCGAAGTAGGTCTCGAACCCAAGCTCAGGCGGGAACTCGGAGAGGCCGTCATGCACGTTCATCTCGATGCGATTGTCTTCTCCACAGCGCTCGTAGGGTGGCTTGAAGGTGCCACGGTAAGTTGGGCAGGTGAAGGTGAAGAGTTCGTAGAAACCGTAACCGAGACGGCGAAGCGCACGATTGGTACCATCAACCGCGCCGTAGCTGCTGGCCTTGCGACCATATTGATCTTGTTTGCGGACGATTTGCTCCGGGATCTCCATGAAGCCATACATGATGTTGCTGATGGCGCGTCCAAGCTTGCGCGAGGAGGTGTAGGTCGAACCCGGAGGAGCGTGGATGTCGGCGACGACGACGCTGCTGAGGGCGGCGAGTGCGGTAGCAATAACGAGGAGTTTTTTCATGCTGGGAAAGGCTAAGGAATCGAGATCGCGGTTGGCAACGGATTTTTCGGAATTTGTGGATTTTTTAGAGTTCAAAACTGAGCACCCGGATGATCCCAGGCGTGGCGCGCAGTTTTTCAAGGAGTTCGGCCGGTGGCTCGGTGTCCACCTCGATGACGGTGACGGCGCGTTTGTGATCGCAAGTGCGGCTCAGGGCCATGTTGGCGATATTCACGGCGGCGCTGCCGAGGGAGGTGCCGAGTGTGCCGACGATGCCGGGGCGGTCGTCGTTTTCGACAAACAGGAATCTGCCGGTGGGGTTGGTTTCCACGTAGTGACCGGAGATGTGGACGATGCGGGCGGACTTGCCGAAAAAGGTCCCGGCGACGGTGCAAACTTCGCTGCCCTTGACGGCGGAAACCTCGATGAGTTCGGTGCAGTTGGTGGCGAGGGCGACGGTGGATTCAGTGATGCTGAGGCCGTGGGCTTTGGCGATGGCCGGGGCATTCACGAGGTTGACCTGCGCCTCGCAATGGGCGGCGGAGAGGTAGCCAGTGAGCACCTTGCGGGTGATCAGCTCGGTATCGAGCTCGGACACCGGGCCGAGGTAGGAAACGCGGATCGAGTCGCACTGGGCGGGGCCGATTTTGGAGAGCAACTTGCCGAGCGAATCCGCGAGATCAAGGTAGGGGCCGACGCTTTCGAGCGTGCGGCTGTCGAGGTTCGGCATGTTCACCGCATTGACGATTTCGCCGGTGAGCAGGAAATTTTTCACTTGGTGGGCGACTTCGATTCCTACGTTTTCCTGGGCTTCCGCAGTGGAGGCACCGAGGTGCGGGGTGAAGACGGCTTTTTTCGCCGAGAAGAGCGGGAAATCGGCAGGTGGTGGCTCGACTTCATACACGTCGAGTGCGATGCCGGCGAGGTGGCCGGCGTCGATGGAGGCCTTGGCGGCTGCCTCGTCCACGAGACCGCCACGGGCGCAGTTGACGATGAGGGCGCCTGGATTCATCAGTGCGATGCGCCGGGCGTCGAGGATGTGCTTGGTCTCCGGGGTGAGCGGGATGTGGAGCGTGACGACATCGGCTCCGGTGAGGGCGATTTCCGCGGTTTCTGCGAGTTCGACCTTGAGCGACTGAGCGCGGGCGGCCGTGAGGAACGGGTCGTAGGCGACGACGGTCATGCCAAATGCCTGGGCGCGCTTGGCGAACTCGGTACCGATGCGGCCCATGCCGAGGATGGCGAGGCGC
>JBOFET010000332.1:0-5486 GCA_051648225.1 Luteolibacter sp. | reverse complement strand
CGCGAGATGATGGGTCTCTCGAAATCTTCGTGGATCTGAGCGTCGTGACTGCGGGAAATCGGCAGCGACAACTCGTCCGTTTCCGGATGGACCCTGCGGAAAAGCGGCAGGACGAGTTCATTTTTGTGCCCACCGAAATCATGCGCAACATCGGAAAATCGCCTGCGGATTGGGAGGAATCCGCTTGGGATTGAGCGTTGCCACGGTCGATTTTGAAGTTATCGTCTTCGGACTCAAATGGTGATTTCTTCGTTCTTTTGCCGACTTTCACTGATCGCGTGCATCGCGGCGCTGCCCGTTTACAGCCAAGTCGTGCCGTCGCCCGTCATCGCAGCGAACACCTCGGCACCTGCCACATCCGCAGTGAAAAATGCCTCGGATGGAGCGATTTTTACTCGCAAGGACGCACGGGCGATCACCCTGAAAATTCCTGCGCCGCGCGGGCAGATCGTGGACCGGTATGGCGCGCCGCTGGCCCAGAACCGGATGGCCTATCAGGTAGCGCTGCAGTTCCGGCAGTTTGAGGATGCGGACCGGGACTTCGTGGTCAACTGGGCGCGCACCCGGCTCGACTCCTTGCAGACGCTGGTGAAAAGCGCCACCCCAAAGACGGATGAGGAAATTCATGACCACTACCGGCATCGGCGTTGGCTGCCGTTGTTAGTGAGCGGCCAGATCAACGAAAAGGAGGCCCGCGACATCGAGACAAAACTCCCGTCCGGTTTGATTCTTCATCCGGTCTATCGCCGCAGCTATCCCGAGGGCGAACTGGCGGCGCACGTCATCGGTTACTCGGGAAGTGTCGGCAAGCTTCCCACCGGGCCGATCAATTTCAACGACCCGCTGTGGGAGGAGTCCGAGGGGCGCGCCGGGTTTGAGAAACTTTTCAACACCCAGCTCACCGGCGAGCCAGGCATGAAGCGGCTGCTCTTCGACGAGGCTGGTAACAAGCTGCTCGAAGAACAGGTGAAGCGCCCGCGGCCGGGTGGCACGCTCGTCACCACACTCGATCTCGGATGGCAGAAACTTGCGGAGGAAACGCTCCGCAAAGGCTGCCGCCGGGGGGCTTTCGTGGTCATCGACGTAGTGACCGGTGAGGTGCTGGTGATGGCCTCCCGCCCGTCCTTCGATCTGAACCATTTCATCCCCGGCATCAATGAAGTGGACTTCAAGGCACTGGAGGAGGATCCGTCCCAGCCGCTTTTCGGCCGGGCATTCCAGTCGGCCTATCCGCCCGCTTCCGCCTACAAGCCGATTGTCGCGCTGGCGGCGCTCAACAACGGGACGGTCACCGCCACGTCGGAAATTTACTGCCCGGCCGCCATCTCCATCGGCAGGACGGTTTTTAACAACTGGAGCAAGACGCCCGAGGGATCGATCAACGTGAAACGTGCCATCGCCCGCTCGTGCAACACCTGGTTCTATCAGGTCGGCATCGACGTCGGTCCGTCCGCGTTTCTCAATCTTTCCCGCCGCCTTGGTTTCGGTGAGCGCACCGGCCTGCCGCTCATCGGTGAGAGTCCGGGGCTGGTGCCCAATGACGAGTGGATGATGAAAAACGAAAAGCGCCGCATCCTCGACGGCGACACGGCGAACCTCTCGATCGGGCAGGGCAGTTTGTTAGCTTCTCCGCTCCAGGTCGCGCAGGCCATGGCGGGCATCGCCAATGGCGGCGCACTGCCCAAGCTCCAGCTCATCCGCCAGGTGCAGGACACTCGCGGCCGGGTGGTGCAGGCGGCGATTCCGCAGCGGAAGAACTGGCTGGGTGTGGATGAGAAGGCGGTGGAAACCGTGCAGGACGGCATGAAGGACGTGGTGAGCGGCGGTGGCGGCACCGGCCAGAGCGCGCAGCTCAGTTACACCACGCTTTGTGGTAAAACCGGAACCGCGCAGTGGGGACCGCCGGCGAAAAACCAGCGCCTCGCCTGGTTCGCGGGATTCCTCCCCCGTGACAATCCGCGCTACGCTTTCGCGGTGCTTTACGAAGGCCGCCCCGGCGAAAAAGTTTCCGGCGGCAGGATGGCCGCGCCGATGGTGAAAAAGTTCTTCGAGGGAATTAAGGATGATATCAAGGACACCATCGCTCCGCCGCAGAAAGCTCTGGTCGTGGTGGATGAGACGAAGCCTGAAGAAGTCGCTCCGGAAACGCTGCCAAATGATCCTGACAACGAATTGCCGCCGGTCGGGAAGCCGGGTGAAGGGTTGTTGCGGGCGCTTCCTGTCACCCCGTTAGAAACCGGTAGGGGAGATGCTGCGGACGATGAGGTCATGGATGTGCCACCGCCGGAGGGGCCTCTCGAACCACGCCGCGCGATCCGCGCCATCCCCGTGGGTGAGGACGAGGTGATCGAAGAAGGGGTGGAGGAGCCCTGAGCCCAAGGAGAATCCACCGGAGATTGCATGGGAAATGCAATGACGGTGGCGCGGACCTCCGCCCGTCGCGGGAGAAATTGTGATACGCCGGCGATGGAATAGTCGCCATCAGCCGCAGTTCGAATCTCGCCAAGCTGCTGGACCTCAGCGCGGGGTGAGGGAGATTAAAATGCGTCCAGTCCAACGAATCCGCCCGGACAAAAACGGAACAAGGAATGTGATGAGAGCATGAGGATGGGTGAAAAATCTCAGCCTGACCCCATTCAGGTAGTGCGGGGTGTATCAGTTTCGCAGGCGGAAAAATTCCCTACCACTCGGATTGGCGATCCTGAGGAAATTTCGTGATGCATCGGTCAGTGTATTCCGGTCGGAGAAAGTCGCTGAATCGAGACTGATGGAAGACTGGAGCACCCAACCAGCGGGAACGAGAGGCCAGGAAACCTCCACAGAACCATCTGGCAAGTGCACGATCTCTAACTCCGGTGGCACGATGGATGGCGAAACGAAGGTGACATTTGCGGAGCCGGTGAACCCGCTTGCCGAGATCGTGTAGGTCCCCGGTGCGTCGCTCGAGCTATCCGAAACCAAAAGGAAGTAAGTGCCTGTTTCCGAGAGTTGGTAGTTATAGTTGCCGGAACTTCTCGACAGAACCGACTGGCCTGAAGGCGAGATGAGTTCAAACCTCGCGCTGAAACCAATGGCCGCCAGCTGGCTGAGAGCAATGTTCACGTTGTCCCCTGTAATCCCGCCGAAGACGTGCATATCGAAATCCCCTTTCGCTAAACTCGCGGTGACGCCGACTCCGCTAGACAGTGAGGTGTTGCTGCCACGGGCAATGAATGCCGCCGGAGCCGTGACCACGGAGAGTCGGTAGGTGCCCGTTTGGTCGTTATTGGAGTCTGAGACGAGGATGGTGTAGGTGCCTGTCACGGGTGCGGTGGCAATGGCGTTGGTGCCGTTGCCAGTGCTGTCAAACCCGACATCAAGGCTCGCGCCGCTCGGAGATACGATCTCGACGTAAGGATCGGCTGTGCCGGTGAGGATACCCAGGCCGGCACGGATCACCGCGCCTGCGGTGGCTTGGATGGTAAACACGTCGTAGTCGCCTTTTTCCAATGAGCCTTCGAGATCTGATCCGCTCACGACATCCAGGCGGTTGTCATCGGTGACCGCGATGGCCGCCGGAGCCGTGACCACGGAGAGTCGGTAGGTGCCCGTTTGGTCGTTATTGGAGTCTGAGACGAGGATGGTGTAGGTGCCAGTCACGGGCGCGGTGGCAATGGCGTTGGTGCCGTTGCCAGTGCTGTCAAACCCGACATCAAGGCTCGTGCCGGTGGGGGACACGATCTCAATGTAAGGTTGGACGGTGCCCGTGAGAATGCCCAAGCCCGCACGGATTGCCGATCCCGCCGTGGCTTGGATGGTGTAGGAATCAACAGGATCCACCAAGCTGAACGATCCGGTGACATCGGACCCGGATTGAATCGGGGTTGCATGAAGAACTCCAGTTGCTGCGAGGAACGAAATCAGGAGGGATTTGGAAAAAAATGAGATGCCTTTCATCGGTCAGGGGGATGAGGATTTGGATTGTGGGATGTTGTGGTAGTTTTGGCGGAGGCTTGGGTTCAAGGTTTGTAGCCTTCCTCGTAAAAGGTGGCATTCTTGGAATCCTTGAGATCGGCTTTGAGTTTTTCCATCAATGAATCGAAGGCCTTGCCTGATCCTGTGATCACGAGTTTCCGCTTGGCTTCGAATCTGAATCTCGTGCCATCCCCTGCGGTTTGGGGCTTGGGGAGATCGGTCACCGTAAAAGTCACGCCGTCCGGTGACTTGTAAACGCCACCTTCTTCGGGCTTCAATTTGGATCGATAAATGGTTTCTTCGCCGGATTTATCGCCGACTTCGATGAAGACGGACTCCTTGCCTTTGTCATTGGTCAGGAAGATCTGACTGAAAGGGTTTAGATAGAACTGGTGCTGCCCCGAAAAAACCGGGTGACAGGCGAAGAGGGTAGCGAGTGAAATGACGATTGATTTCATGAAGTTAGTGATCCGTTTTTTCAGTCAGGCAAGCAGCGTGCAGGTTATGAAGCCTGCGCAGCATGATGAGGGCAGAAAAACAAACTAGGTCTGAACGCTCGCGAAGTTCAGAACTCGATCTTTTCACTGCCAAGAGCTTGCCTGTGACAAAAAAGACAGTCTTGCACAAAAAGGAAAACCCCGGCGCGGGGTGGGACCGCGTCGGGGTTTTTGTGGATGTGGGGAGTTAGATTAGATGGGGCGGGCGGTGACGGGGGAACTCCACGGGCCTTGGCCGGCGGAGCCGGTGGCGGCGACGCGGAACCAATAGCGGGTGCCGGAGATGAGTCCGCCGACGGTGCAACTGCTCTTGAGGGAGGTGGTGCCGAATTTCCAATCACCATCCGGGGCGGTGGGCTCGGTGGCGTATTGGACGATGAAGGACTTGCCGGCGACGAGGCGCGGCCAGGCGAGATCGACTTCTCCGGGGCCATCTCCGGTGGTGGTGGCGATGGGGCCGGGGGCGGTGGGTAGGCTGTTGTTGCTGGGCTCGGCACGGACGCCCATGCCGGCGCTGAGGATCTGGGCGGCATCTCCGCCGGAGGCGTTTTCGACGTAGGAGGCGAGCTGGGTGAGGAGGGCGTCCACGGCGTCTTCCGCGGTGTCTTGCGCGAGGGTGGCGATCTGGGATTGCTTGCGGATGTCTTCTGCGGCGGTGGTGCGGGCGGTGAGGGTGGCTCCGGCGGCTTGGACGGCGGCGAGGGTGGGATTAGGGCTGGGGTAGGCGGCGTTCCCGGTCATGGCGGTGACGACGGTGTCGATGAGCTGGGTTTTCTCGGTGATGGTGAGCCCGGCGAGGGCGAGTTTGACTTTGGACATGGTGATGATCTTTCTTGGTGGTTGGTTTAGTGGTGGGGTGGGAGAGGGGGAGGTGTTTTTGTAACCCGTTGATTGATGAATGATTAAATGGGTAATGGTGGGGGAAATGATGACTCAGATCAGGGTGAATTTGACTTGGATCGGGGGAATCACGACTAAAATCGAGCTGAACCGAATGCGGATGGAGGTGGTGCGGACTCGGATGGGGGCGATGTG
>JBOFET010000331.1:0-3780 GCA_051648225.1 Luteolibacter sp. | reverse complement strand
CCTCTTACTCGGCTGTTATCGAAGAGAGGGACAGCAAGGTCCCTCCTCCTTCCACAAAAATGATGGTGGGATTCAAAGCATGAATCCTACGGGATTGCTGGTGCTGCTGGGATGGTAAAACTCTCCGATGTTCGGCAGCACCATTTCCATGTCGCCCGAGGAGACGCCGAACCAGCGCAGCAACTCGCAGAAATACTCGTCTGCGGAGAGTCGCGGCAGGAGGCGGCCGCCGCGGCCGATGTCGTCATCGCCCTCGATGACGAGTGAGGGGAACGTGCCTTTGACTTGGCCGCCGCGGATCGGGCCGCCCATGACGAGCTGGTTTCCGCCCCATGCGTGGTCGGTGCCTTGGCCGTTAGAGCGTAGGGTGCGGCCGAAATCGGAGCAGGTGAAGGTGACGACGTCATCCGTGAGTTGCAGGGCTTCGAGGCATTTCTGGAAGGCGTAGAGCACGCCGTCGAGTGTGAGCAGCATGTTGCGCTGGTTGGTGAGCAGCTCGGTGTGGTGGTCCCAACCGCCGAACTCGATAAAGAGCGTCTGGCGGCTCAGACCGAGAGATTCGCGGACGGCGATGGTCTTGACGGCAGCTTTGAATTGTTCGGACAGCCAGTGGTTGGGAAACCCGGCGGCGGCGATGGCGTCGGTGACGACATGGCCATTCACAGATCCCGGCGTGTTGAATTTCGTTTGGAAAAGTGCGCCGCGCTCGATGCTGTTGGACGTGATGCGGCCATGGGTGCGCTGGAAGAGATTCTGATAGTGCTGCTCGATGGGGCTGGCGACGGTGGAGCGCATGACCTGCTCCTTGGCCTTGTTGACGGCGGAATCTCTGCCGGTGCCGGTATGTGAGAGCGCTCCGGCACTGGTGATGACGAACTGCCCCTCGCTCCGGCCGATTTGAAACGCGGCGTTTCCGGAGAGCGAGAAATTCATGGGCATGTAGTAAGCGCTGGTCTGGTCGGCATTTTCCGCAGCGCGGATCACGTCGGCAGCGCGGCCACCCCAGCCGGAAAGCACCTGCATGCCCTGTGGCACCGAGGTCTGCCACTGCTCGATTTGGTCGCGGTGGGAAAAAAGGGCCTTGGGGATTTTGACCGTGCCGTTCAGATAGGCTGTCTTGTTGGGGATGGGCTGGATGAGGGTGCCGACGTTGGCGAGGAAGGAGACGCGCTTTTTTCCGGCGAAGGCTCCGGTGCCGTTGAACATTTCCGCAAGGCGGGTGCAGGAGGGATGCAGGCCGTATTGGCGGCCTGCATCGTCGAAGTTCAGAGGAATGAGATTTTTTGAGGGAGCGGAATCATTGACCGGTAGCGCCAACCCCGAACGTGCCGCGGCATACTCGGCGTATCTTCCGGCATCGCGGGGGACTAGCAGATTGAAGGTGTCGCAGCCACCGGATAGAAACAGGCAGACGAGGGCCTTGCGCTCGCCGGGCAGCCCGGCCTGGGCGGCGGCGTGGTTGGCCATGGTAAGGTTGAGAAGCGTGGAGAGGACGGACGTGGAGCCGATGCCGGCACAACTGACTTCTCCGAGAAACTGGCGGCGGGAGCGGATCATGAGTGTTCTGGGTTCTATTTTTGGACCACGCCTTCCGGGCTGGTGATGGCGGTCCACACGGCGAGTGCGACGCGGTCTTTTTGGCTGAGCGCTGGATTTTGCAGCGCGGCGAGCAGGATGCTGCGGGTGCGGGCGGTCATGCTGCCGGCACAGACTAGCAGATCGACATGATCAACGAGGGCGGCGGGATTTTCCGCGAGCAGCAGGGTGTCGCTGTAGTCGAGTGGGAACTGGTGATCGTAGCCCGCCTTAAAGCCGTCATGCAGGTAGTCCCAGAGCAGATTGGGGAAGGAAACGGCGGAATAGGTGTTGATGATCTGGAAGCCGGGGCTGACCAGGCCGGCGTTGCGGATCTCGCCGGGTGCCTGATAGACGGGCGTGTAGAAATTGAAAACACTCGGCGAGTTCATCGGCTCTTGGATGCTCGGGCCGTAAAAATTCTCAGTCCAGTTCCACCAGACAAACTTGGGGTGTGCTTGCGGGAGATTGAAAAGGCGGCCCAGGTGCATGGCGCGGATCACCGGCTCGCGGACTTTTCCGAAGGTGGGCGACAACGGGGGGTTGCGTGCTTCGGAGTCCAGCAAGATGGCCTTCACGACGGCACCTAAATTTCCGCGGACTCCGAGTCCATCGTTCACAAACACGTCTTGGACGCGCCGGATGTAGCCGGGTGACGGATTGTCGGTGACGAGGAACTGAATGAGCTGGCGGCAGACAAACGGTGGCGTGTTAGGGTGGCGGAAAAGTGCCTCCACCGCGTCGCACACGTCCCGGGTGGCGTTGGTTTCCGAGAACTCGCGGGCTGGAATCACCGAGCCGTTAGGCAGGCGCTTCGCGTCAAAATCGTGGCGCTCGGGATACATCACCATCGGTTGCGTGAAATGATCGTCCGCCCAGCCGCCACCGCCCCAGCCCCAGGGGGAGGTGAAGTAGAGACCGGTGAAGACGCGGGCGAGTTCGGTGACGTCGCCATTGTCGTAGGTAGGGACCGGATCTCCGTTAGTTGCTAGTTTCCGGCTGCCATCCGGATGGAGTTCCCACAGCCCAATGGTGAAGAGCTGCATGATTTCCCGGGCATAGTTCTCGTCCGGATAGCGCGGGATCGAAGGGTCTGCCTTCTGGTTTCCAGCGTGGCTGAGATACCAGCCCATGGATGGATGGAAGGTGACTTCGCGGAGCAGGTCGCCGTAGTTTCCAAGCGCGTGACGGACGAGCGTGTCGTAGTAAGATGTCATCGCCTCCGGTTTTTCCTCCAAGTTCGCGTCTCGGCGGGAAATCACGAGGATCTGTGAGAGGGCAAAGGCGACCCGCTGGCGGAGTTGGTCCTGCCCGCCGATGGCGTTTCTGGCAAAGGGCGTGGTGATGTTGTTGCCGAAGACGAAGCGGTCGAGTTCGTTGAAATTGTAAGTCGGGTCGATGCGAGGGCCTGCGCCATCGGCTTTGATTTCCCGGATGTAGGGTTGGAGCAGCGAGGGCGGAAGGGTGGTCTGATTGTCGATCCAACCCGCAAATCCAAGGTCGCGGACCTGCTGAATGGCGGCGGAGGTGGGGCCGAACGAGGCCTGCATCAGGAAGCGCGAGGCGTTCACGGGCGATGGACCGCCGGGTGAATTACCTGCTAGAGAAGATCCCTGAAGCCGGTCTAGCAAGGCCACGGCATCCCCGCCGAGGGTTTGGCTGTTGGAGGTGACGAGAGGCTGTCCGAGTGAGCTCGAGCCGAGCGGTGAGGAGCCGAGCACGTTCTTCTCCACCCAATTCTCGACGCCGTCGTTATCAGTATCCAGGGGCCGGACGCCGGTTCGATAGAAACGGGTTTCTTCGGTTGATAGAAACTCCGATACGAGCGTGACCTGCCTGCGTCCGCCGATGATGCCTGATGCGGGAAGAACGGTGGCGGTTCGCCAGCCACCGAGGGTGTCGCTGGCTTCGATTTGCCAGTCCTTATCGGGGAGATCGGTCCAGGAGAGCACGAAGTCGTCGCCAGTGCGCCAGGCTTTGAGATCGAGACGGGAAGAGGCGTCGTCCGGATCGGTGCCGGCCTTGCTTTCGTCGAGATTGCTCATGCCGTCGCCGTCATCATCGGCGGTGGGCAGGCGGCTTTTGGCACCGCTCCAGAGGACCCAGGAATCAGATAGACCGTCGTCGTTGAGATCGTCCAACTTGCCGGTGAAGTGGAACCATGTGGGAATGCTCGTGGCGGAGAGCGGGTTGAAGCCACGATCG
>JBOFET010000330.1:0-3790 GCA_051648225.1 Luteolibacter sp. | reverse complement strand
GGCAGAAGTTCCGCGACATCGACGACGGCGTCCGGCCCGGTGAGCGCAAGCACCCGCTTGAGGGTGAATCCAAAGCCAAGCCCGCCGATGAGAATCCGCGGCCTCGCAGGCAGATGGGCACAGGAGAGTTCCGCCATTTGCTCTTCGGACGAGGACGCGGTGGTACTCATCAACTGCAGTCCGGCGACCTTGAGGAAGTGCTGGCCGTCATGCTCGTGGAGCGTGAGCTGGGCTCCATCCGGAGTCTTGCAGGTCGCGAGGGTGCGGGTGATTTTCATGGGGCGGGCGCACAGTCTTGGCGGTAATTTTCTCTGGAGCAAATCATTCGCACTGCCATCTTCGGGCGAAATGAAGTGGTTCACCTTTGCCATGTTAGCCAGCGCTTGTATGACGCTTTCGTCAGGGGCGGCGATCATGCTTCACCAAGTGGAAGATTTTTCCGTGGCCCACGACTGGTCCGGCGGGAACCCGAATCCAAATCCACCCGTCGTCGTCGCGGATTCCGGCCCCCTGGGCAGCGGCGACTTTTCCCTCCGGGTCACCTCGAATGGCGGCAGCGGTCCCGGCGGAAAACTGCTCATCTTCAACACAGCGTCATGGGCCGGAAACTACACCGAAGCGGGCGTCACCGGACTCTCTCTGGACATCCGGAACACGGGGAGCAAGTCCCTTTCGTTCCGCCTCGCATTCAACGGGCAAGGCGGCTGGTTCGTGACGCCGGCAGCTCCCGTGGCAGCGTTCACGGGATGGGTTCATTTGGAATTTGATCTCCGTCCTTCCTCGCTGCTGAACGTCGAGGGCAGTGATGCCGCTTCGACCATGGCCACTGTCAACGAGGTCCGCATCCTTCACACCACGGCGGTCAATTTCCGTGGGGCGCAGGTGGCGAGTTCGTTCATGGTGGACGAAATCGAGGCGATTCCCGAGCCATCAGTCTGGGTGATCGCGGCTATGGCCGGAATTGGGACCTTTTTTAGGAAACGTTGAATTGATTGTTACCTAAATCAGTTTATTCGTCTCGCCGCATGTCCCGAGGCGCAGGTTATTTTACAATTACGATGGGCTTGGCGCTCGGAATCATTTCCGCAGCGCCCTTTGCGACCGTCTGGCAGCTCGGTGCGGACGACGGAGCGCTGGAGCCGTTTTCCGAAGAATCCTACGCTCCTAACAATCCGCCCGGCTCGGCCCAGGCGAAGGATGACGACTACTACCTCGCCGGAATCTATCCGCCGCCAGTGAACGCGGTGGCCGTGAATGAGAACATCGCCTCCATGGAACGCGCGGTGACCAGCGGAGATCCGCGCGTGCGGATTCATTTCCCACTAAGCGCCGCGCAAGCCTCTGCGGCGGCGCGCTTGCGGATCACGGTCGATCTCACCGGCGGCGGGGCTTGGATCAACGGGTCGATTCCCGGGTTTTCCAGCCACAACATCGCCGTCACCCTCAACAGCCAGTCGTTAGGAATTCAAAACGGAATCACCTGGAACCGCACCCTAACATTCACGGTGGACGCTTCGACGGCCTCCGCACTCCACGGCGCGAATACCTTGCAAATCGAGCGCACTGGCGGCGCGGCAGGTGGCTACCTCGGGATGGATTTCATCCGGCTGGAGGCAGACCCGGACGCGCTCGCGGACGGTGATGGAGACGGAATCGCCCGGTGGTTCGAGGAAACCTACGCACTGAGCGACTCCAACTCCGCAGACGCCCTGCTCAATCCGGATGGCGACGATTTAAACAATCTCGCCGAATTTCAAAATGGCACCAACCCGACCGACCGGGACAGTGACAATGACGGTCTATCCGATTCACAAGAGCTTGTTGCGGGCACCGATCCCTTGAAATCCGACACCGACGGCGATGGTCTGGCAGACGGCAGCGAAATCAACACCAGTCCCCTTCTCGCAGACACGGACAGTGACACCCACCCCGACAACATCGAGCTGGAACAAGGCAGCCTGCCCACCAGCGCTTCATCCGTCCCGTTTGATTTCCCCGGAGCCATCAGCCTGCAATTCATCTCGGAGCGGATGGACTCCGCCGCGCTCGGTGCGGGCGAACCTGCCGGGTTCTTCCGGTTTCCTCACTGGAATGTGACCCCGCCACTTCCCCAGTGGGTGCCCAACGGAACCACTCTAACTGGGTCAAAGGACGATCTTAAAAACCAGCGCGGCACCGCCACCACCGCAGCAGTATCCTGGTCCTATCATTTCTCCGGCGACGGCCTGCACAAGGGACCCGGGGACGAACGCCTGCTCAACGGCATGATCCGCACCCAGCGCACCGCTTCGCTCAATACTGCCGCATCCGTGAGCCTAACGGGGATTCCCTACGCCACTTACGACCTTCTCGTTTACGTCGGCCATACCTATCCGAATGCCCGCGGCGTGCTGCGGCTGGACGATGACGCCGCGACGAACCGCTATTTCGTAGCGATTTCCCACCCACCGTTCCTCGGCTGGAAAGAAATCACCACCAACTCTCTGGCCTCCATCAAACCCGGAAATTTCGTGCGCTATCGGAATCTCACCGGCAGCTCCCACTCGGTCAGCTTGCAGTCCGTGGACAATGACCCGGTCGGCATCCACGGCATCCAGATCATCCACACTGGCACCGACACCGATGGCGATGGAATGTCGGACGCCCTTGAAATCGAGAACCGCTTCAACCCCGCCGTGCAGGATGCCACCGCCGACGCGGATTCGGACGGGATGAACAACGCTGCGGAGATCGCCGCCGGCACGGATCCCCGCCATCGCGACACCGACCGGGACGGCATCGCCGATGGTGCGGAAGCCACCCAAGGCACCTCGCCGCTCAATCCGGATTCCGACGGCGACACGCTCACGGACGGCGAAGAGCGCAATCCCGCCTTTTTCACCTCACTACCTAACATGGCCGATAGCGACGGCGACGGGTTCTCCGACGCCGCCGAGCGGACCCACAGCTCCGACCCGATGTCCGCCGCAAGCACGCCGCCACCCGTGCCGGTGTGGAATGCCGGGTCACGCACCTGGCTGTGGCGCATCGACAACGTCCGCGCATTGTGGAATCACGAGCAATCGATGTTAGGAGCGATCGACGGCGACGATGCGATGCTTTTCGAGGCCGTAGCCGACATCAACCAAAGCGGATGGTCCCGCCAAATCGGGATGGGAGTCCGCTACATCAACGGGAAACTGGTGCATCGGTTCCGCGCCATCGAGGGAGCGTTCTATCGAAATGGAAATCCACTTGCCGGTTTCTGGGACAGTGATTGGAACGCCTCGCCGGTGGACCAGACCCGGGCGTTTGGCTTCAGCGGCTACGGCGCGGCGGATGACTCGCTGCCGCTGCGTCTGGAGTTTTCCGCGACCCAGCCGAACGCCGGCACGAATCTCTGGACGCTGAATTTCCGCATCTTTGACCTCACGCATCCCACCGCACCGGTCACGCTCGCCTCTTACACGGACCACTCCGCCGTCGCTGCGGACACTTCGCTCCTATCAGGAACCACGGTCTGGAAAAACCAGAATGGCACGACCGGACGCATCGATCTCCAAAAGGAAACCGGCGTCCGCTTGGCCGTCACACCAAGCCCGCTCGGCCCCGTGGACAGCGACAGCGACGGCATGCCGGACACGTGGGAAACGACCTATCAGTTCAATCCTGCCAGCCTTGCCGATGCGGCGCAGGACTTCGATCTCGACGGCCTTTCCAACCTCCGGGAATTTCTAGCAGGAACCCACCCGCGCGATGCGGACAGCGACGATGACCTCGTCTCCGACGGGGTGGAGCTCGATCGTGGCTT
>JBOFET010000329.1:0-3381 GCA_051648225.1 Luteolibacter sp. | reverse complement strand
CCGGTGGGCGGGAGGGATTTCGTGATACGGAACTACGGCTTCGACGATTCATTTTCCGGCCCGCTCGGCAAGGCAAGCTGGATGGGAGTGCCAGCGATGGAGTGGTTCGCGAAACGCGGGATTTCCCTCGCAGACGCTGGGCTGGATGCGGGCACGGACATCCAGGAAGCGGCGCTTTTCGCCGTCGTCGGCGATCTGGATTCAGAGTGGATTTCCTGGCTGCTCGACGGTTCCAGCGCGGCGGGCAACCGCGAAAAATGGCTGGCGGCACCGCGATTCAGCGCGCGGGAACTCGGCGAGCAAATCGACCTCGGTCGGCTATTCAAGCAACGTGCGGAACTTTCCTCACTCGCAGCCCGCAGTTTCTGGAAGCACCGGGCGGGCAACCCGTTTTTCCGCACCGATCTGGAAAATGCCGCCAACCTCTACGCTTCCGGTCCCCACCCGGACCCCACGCCCGATCCCGCGACGAGCGATGCGATCCAGGCCATGCACGAGCACGCGTTCACCGCCGCCGTCATGCGCGCCCGGGGCAAAGACGGTGCCGCTGCGGAAAAACTGGCGTTTGCGATCCTCGCCGAGCGGATCGTCGATCGCTGCGAAAAAGTCGATCCGCGCAACTCGCTGATCGAAGACCAGATCCTCTGGGCCAGATCCCCCGTCCGGTTAGACCTCGCGGGCGGCTGGAGCGACACCCCGCCGTTCTGCCTCAAGCACGGCGGCGCGGTCGTCAATCTCGGCGTTGACCTCAACGGACAAGCACCGGTGCAGGTCTTCGTCCGCACCTGCCGCACCCGCCACATCGTCATCCGCTCCATCGATCTCGGCGCCCAGGCTGTGATCCAGTCGTTTGAGGATTTGGAAAGCTACGCGAACCTCCACGAAGAGTTTTCCCTCGCAAAGGCAGCCTTCTGCATCGCGGGATTTCACCCCCGGTTTCAGAAAAACCCCGCCAAATCCCTCGCCGCGATGCTCGAACAATTCGGCGGCGGGATCGAGGTCTCGTTGTTAGCCGCGACACCGAAAGGCTCCGGCCTCGGCACCAGCAGCGTGCTCGCGGCCACGCTTCTCGCAGCCCTTGGTGCGGCAGGCGGCATGGCGTGGGATCACGAAGACCTGTGCAGCAGGACGCTCGCCCTGGAACAAATGCTCACCTCCGGCGGCGGTTGGCAGGATCAGGCCGGCGGGATTTACCACGGCATCAAACTCATCGAAACCGCCCCCGGCCTCGGGCAGAAACCCATCGTCCGCTGGCTGCCAGAAAAACTGCTAGGATCCCAAACTGCGAACCGGATGGCGCTGCTTTACTACACCGGCATCACCCGCGTGGCGAAAACGATCCTCCAGGAAATCGTGCGCGGCATGTTGCTTAACAGCCATTCGCACACGGAAAAACTGTTCGCCATCCGCGACCATGCGGCCAGCGCCTATCAGTCGATCCAGCGTGAATCCTGGCCATCGCTCTGCGGCGTCGTCAAACGCAGTTGGGAGCTGAACCAGTCACTCGACTCCGGCACGAATCCGCCGGAAATCGCCGCCATCATCGACTCGGTGCGCGACTGGACCGCCAGCGTCAAACTCCTCGGAGCCGGCGGCGGCGGATACATGCTGCTGCTCGCCAAGGACGAGGAGGCCGGTAGCCGGATCCGCCAGAAGCTCACCGCTTGCCCTCCGAATCCACGCGCCCGCTTCGTGGATTTTTCCCTGTCCCAAACCGGCCTGCAGATCACCCGGAGCTGAGTTTGCTTTCATCTTGGAGCTTGGCAATCGAACAGTGCCGATCAAAAATCATCCATGTTCAGCGCCAGCAAACTCACCCCGGAACAAAAAGACGCCCTCAAACAGTGGGCCACCGAGGGAGCCACCATGTCCGACCTCCAACGCCGCTTGAAGGACGATTTCGGCCATACCCTCACCTACATGGACACCCGTTTCCTGATTCTCGACCTCGGCATCGAGCTGATCGAGGAGCCGAAAATCGTGAAAAAAGAGGAGGAAAAACCCGCGCCGGTGCCCACTGGATTCGTCACGGTCACCATGGACAGCCTCACGCTGCCCGGCGCACTGGTCAGCGGGAAAGTCACCTTCAGCGACGGTGAAACCGGCGTTTGGATGCTCGATCAGACAGGCCGCCCGGGCCTCGACCCGGATACCGAGGGCTACCGCCCGACTCCCGAGGACATCAAGGAATTCCAAACCCAGCTCCGTGATCTGATCCAGAAAAGCGGCCTGTAATGGGTAAATGAGAAATGAATCACCTCCGTTACAGACTTGAGACTCTGCCGGCGGCTTTAAATACGCGGAAGATGCCGCGCGAACCCGAGATGAAATCCAAAGGTTGGAGGCGCGGTGCCTGGCTCGCAGCCATCAGCCTCGCGGTCGGAGCAGCGGTGTTTCACCAAACCAAACGCCCGGCGGCGAAGTTGGTTTCTCCCACCCTGCCAGTTTCCGAGATCAGGGCCATCTACGTCAGACAGCTGGCAGATGCCAGGATCGATACGGCCAAGGGCATTCTCGGGCAGAACCGTCCCGATGAAGCACTTGCCTTGTTGGTCACCGCACTGAAGGACGATCCCACCTCAGGAGAAGCCCTCGCCATGGCGGACGTGATCCTGAGCGAGACGACCTGGAATTACCCGGAAATCACCCTTCCGCACCCGATGCCGGTCGATCAACTCGCCACCGCCGGACCTTCTTCGCTCTGGGTGAGTCTCGATGGGAAAAACAACACCACCGTCCGCTGGAATCTGGACGCCCTTGAAATCGAAAGCGTCCTTTTCCCCACCGCTGGCGGCCCCACCCGTAGTCTGGTGTTCGATCCGAGCCACCGGTCCGTCGTCGTCGAGCGCAAGTCCCTGATGCTGCTCTGCGATGCAAAATCACTCATGCCCATCCGCGACCTCGGGCCGCTGCCACAGGACCTCACCCCCTCGTCCGTGATCGTCTTCACCCAGGACGGCTTGTTGATGGCCCACCCCACTCACGTTTCTGAGGAGGATAAAACCATCATCTGGCAGATCCGGGACACCGCCACGGGCGAAATCATCCGCAGCATTGAGTCCACCCCTGACGCACCCCGCCCGGTGGCAGCCTTCATGGAGCGCAAGCAACTGCGGGTCCTCGCGGCGGACGGAAGTCTCACGGAGATTCCCCTTTCGCCGGTGGATCCGGTCTCCACAATCCCCATGGACCCGCCGCTGAAACTGCTGCAAGCCCAGTTTGCCACGAACGGGAACTCCGTGCTCGCGCTCCGGGACATGGGGCAGCACCAGACGCCGGATCAGTCGATCATTTCCTACCGTGAGGACGAAGACGAGTCGCTGGAAACGGAGGTTTTGGCGCTGCGCTTCCCTTGGAGCCGCCACCCTAACATGTGGACCG
>JBOFET010000328.1:0-6253 GCA_051648225.1 Luteolibacter sp. | reverse complement strand
CACCGACATTCGGAGTGGTGGATGAGAGCCAATTTTTCAGCAGGAATTCCGGAGCCTTCAAGCGGATCTCCGACCAGCTCCGCAAACTTGAGGCGGACCACGGCCACACCATCTATCTGGTGGTGGAACCGGTGCTCATCGGAAGCACCGCTGCGGAACTGGCCGCCGAACTGCGGCGGGCCTGGATTCCGGACGGAAACGGGCTGGTCATCGTCTTCGAGGCGGACAGCCGCCGGTTGGGAATCGGCTGGGATCTGACGAGCCGCCCGGATCCGCCGCTGGGAAATTCTCCCCAGATTCCCTCCCACGAGACCTCCGCCATGCTGACCCGGGCGCGAGACGCCATCGGCGAAAACCTCACATCCGAGTCCTACATCGAGACCTTCATCTCGAATCTGGTCGGCGAACATACCCGTTATTTCCTCCGCCGCGCGGAACCGCCACCCCCCGGGCGATCGGTGAAAATGGGCCTGCTTGTCGTCGGCACGCTTTCATTGTTAGGACTGGGCGGGATTGCCGTGGGCGGGTTGGTCCGGCATTCCAGCATCACGGCTGCCCGGCGCTTCCGCTTCCCCGTGGTGGACCGGCCCGAGCGCCTCGGAGCACCCTGCGGCGGTAGCGTGACGACACGCAGTTTCGCAACGCCACGGCCGCGATGATGCGTTTCTAAATTCCCGCCACCCGCCCGGCCGCTTTATTCGGTGGCTTGATCCGCCGACTCCTCACTGGCAGATGATGAGGCAGGATCATCGAGAACAGATGCACAATCGGATAGGCTAACAGAGACATGATCACGCCCAGCGCCGTGAAGCCGACGATCCAATTGCTCACGGAAACCTCGCCGACGCCATACAGATTGACGTGCAGCTTTTCAAACGGGATGGGAATGGAAAACGTATCGATGAGCCACTGGCCAAGTCGGACCTGGGCGATCCAAAATGGAACGTTGGTGAACGGGTTACTAACAAAACAAGCCGCGACCGCGAATGGCACATTGGCCTTCACCCTCATGGCGAGGATCGCAGCGACGACGGACTGCGGGATAAACGGGACCATCGAGAAATAAAGCCCGATGGCGACACCCGTCGCCACCGTGTCCCGACAAGGAACCCACAGACTGCGCTCGAACAAGGGTCTAGAGATCTTCTGCCACCAGGGGCGATCCCGCAGCCTTCGGTGTCGTAGCGCCCGGAAGGCTTTCCGTACCATTCGGAGGTAGTGGACTTTCATAGGTGCTGCTGGCTCACGGTCGGACCATCTGCCACCTGCCCGCTCGAATCAACCTCAAATGCCTTGCGCCCCGGTGACAGGTTCCGCAGCTTATCGGCCATTCATTATGGAACTCTGGCAAGCATTCATCCTGGGCGTGATCGAGGGCATCACCGAATACCTCCCTATCAGCTCCACCGGACATCTGCTGGTCGCTCAGCACCTGATGGGCATCGGCACGGCCAGTGACTCGGAAAAAGTCGCCGCCGACACGTTTGCAATCTGCATTCAGGGCGGAGCGATCCTTGCCGTGCTCGGACTCTATTTCAAACGAGTGCGCCAAATGATCCAAGGCCTGCTCGGCCAGAACGCGGAAGGACTGCGGCTGGTCATCGCGATCATCGCCGGTTTCCTGCCAGCCGCGTTTTTTGGAGTGCTGCTCGACGACTGGATCGAGTCCAAACTGTTCCGCCCGTGGCCGATCACCTTCGCCTTGTTTGCTGGCGGGGTCGCGATTTTAGGCATCACCTGGTGGAACCGTAAAAGAGGCGTGCGCCCGACGGGCAAAGACCTGGCCGATCTCACTTGGAAGATGGCACTCGTCGTCGGCCTCATGCAGTGCGTCGCCATGTGGCCGGGGACAAGCCGCAGCTTGATGACCATTTTCGGCGGGTTGGTCGTCGGACTCTCCTTGAAGGCGGCTGTCGAGTATTCCTTCCTGCTCGGGGTGGTCACTCTCACCGCCGCCACGGCGAAAAAGGCCCTCTGGAAAGTCGAGGGACTCGATCCCGCTTACGATGTTTGGTTCGGCGGGATGAAGCTGATGTGGAGCACTTATGGTGCCTTGCCACTGGTCGTCGGCGTAGCGGCCGCCGCCATTTCCGCCGCGCTGGCCGTGAAGTGGCTGGTCACCTATTTGCAAAGCCATGGACTGGCGATTTTCGGGTGGTATCGCATCGCGCTCGCCATCCTTCTTGGTGCCCTGTTTGCCACGGGCGTCGTGCAACTCTGACTCAACAAAGCCGGATCATGTCCTTGATGAACTGGCCCCAGAGGAAAAACAGACCGCGGTTCGAGTATTGGAAATGCCCGTCGCCGGTGAGCTTGATCAGGCCGGCCGCTAAATTGTGATCCACCTGTTGCCGCATCTCCCGCTCGATGGAATCTTCGATTTCCTCGGGATCTGGCATCCTCAGGCGATCCGCGGAGAGCTTGGAGCGGCTGAGGAAATTCTGATGATCGGAAAGGATTTGGTTGAAACAACTGCGCTCGCACGGGACCGGATTCCACCGGATGTGTGGCGGGCACTCGAGAGTCGGGGCGAAAGGAAAATTCGTGGTGCGCCACACACCGCCGTCTTCGTCGATCGAGGTGACCGTGACGAACGCAAACGCTACGTTGCTTTGTTCGCAAAGGCAAACCGAGGCGACCGCGCGCTCCTCCGGGTGCCAGTAAAGCCGGAAAAACTGCTGCATCCCCGCCCACTGCCAGCCACAATCCGAGATGTGCTCGAAGCCCGCCTCTTCCATCGCCGCCGCCGCTTCGGTCGCATTCGGGAAAAACGAGGGACTCGGCACCTCGCGATGGCTCAGACGATTGTTCAGCGGAAGCCGCATGCGGCGGATGCGAGTCAGCAACTCGATCCACGGCAGGAAAAACCACATCACCACTCCTGCAAACCCCCAAGCCACACTCCCGGAAATGAAGTAAAACCCGAGGAAACTTGCCAACAACAAAACCAGCGCTCCGAGCTTGCGCAGCAAATTTTTCCGCGACGAACGAAGTCCCACCACAAGGACTACCAGCCCGATCACAATCAGAGTTTCACGCATGAGGGTTGCTTCTAGAAAGAGATGCCGGGCGGCTACTGACGACGAGTCCCACGGATAAGGGAGCCGCGCAAGGGCTTGTTTTCATGCGGCGATCCTCATTTCAGCCCCAGGACTGGCCCAGCAAGACCCGCAAGCGATCCCGATCCGTCGCCGAAGTCTTCGCCACGAAGCCACGGGCATGGGCGAAATGCACGTCCTCGCACTCCTGGATCCGTGTGAAATCGAGGCCCGGGTGGTCGTTATGCCGCGAGAGTCCGAATCCCCCGCCCCGGCGGTCCGGGTAAACCAAACCCGCGATTTCGCCCGCTTCCGGCCGAGACTCGATGAAGCGCGCCAGACCCGCCGACGGCTCGTCCGGCAGCGGATCCGTCCGCGGCAGGAACAACACCTTGAACGGCCCCTTCGCCGTTTCGATTTCCCAGAACTCCCCCACGTTACCGATGAAATTCAGCCGCTCGCGCAGGTTTTTCAAATAGTCCAACAGATCCACGCCGATCCAGCGCATCACCTCCCACAGCGGTTCCCCCGGCTGCAACGCAGAGACTGCGGCGAACCGGCGGAGCAGCGTGGTGTCGATCGGCGAGTTAAGTTTGAAGAGCGTCTCCCGCGCCACGCCGAGCCAGCGGGCGGTTTCTATCGGGCCACGCGTGTCGAACCATTCCGCCGGCTCCAGCCAGTCGCAGAATTTCAGCGCGTCCTCGTAAACTCCCAGATGCTGCAAGACCAGACTCAGCGCGCACATCGGCGGGTGGTCCTTGGGGAACTGATGGTGGTCGAAATTTCCCCGCTCCGGCGCGTGTTCATGGCCCACGTCCACCACAGCGGTGGACGGATCTGCCAGATCCGCCTCAGTCGGTTCGCGGCGGACGATGGTCACCGGGTGCTCCGCCAGCAACAGACAGCAGGCGAGGAGTTCATCTTTGTGGGAGCCACCGGGGTGGGTGAGGATTTCGGAAAAGGTCATGCAGGAGTCGGTGATGGACCGGGACCTTAGGCCGTCCCCGTCGCATGGGAAGTCTTTTGGCCGGTGCCGTGGAACAGGAGATACCGCTGCGCCATCGAAACACCGGGCGGCAGGTGATAAGCGACATCCCCCACCGCCATCGACCCACTCGGCACCCTCATCTGGCCCGGCAAACTCGCCGCAGAGGAAATCACCGCCTACCTCATTCCCATCCAAGCCCAGTGGGCGGAACACTTCTTCGATACCGAGTCCGCCGCCCAGCGCTTCCCCAGCCTCTCCGGAATCAATGATGAACTCCACCTCGGCGTGGAAGCTGTCTATTTCACCGCTTCCAATGTCACCCTCAAGCCACCTGGCCACCTCCTCTGGTATATCAGTAGCGGAAACGAAGGTCTCGGCCCCCAACATGTGAAGGCCACCTCCCGTCTCCGCGAAGTCGTCAAAGGCACTCCCAAAGAACTCTTCAGCCGCTTCCGCCGTCTTGGCGTCTATCGCTGGAAAGACCTCATGGCCACCGCCAAGGGAAATCCAAATGCCCAGCTCACCGCCCTTCGCTTTTCCCACACCGAGACCTTCCCCCATCCACTCGACTCCGACCTCCTGCGGAACTTCCAAGTCCCACCAAACTATCTCGGACCGCGTCCCATTCCCTTCTCCACCTTCCAGAAAATCTACCATCACGGAACCCACACCACCCCATGAGCCAGCGAGCCGTCCTCATGTCCATCAAGCCGAAGTATGCCGACCTCATCATCGCAGGCACCAAAACCATCGAACTCCGCCGCGTCTGCCCCAAGGTCGGGCCGGGCGACCTCGTCCTCGTCTATGTCTCCAGCCCAAGAATGGCCTTGGTCGGAGGATTCGAAGTCGCCGGGATCGTCTCAGGCGAGCCACAAACTCTCTGCAAAAAATGGCAGCCCCAATCCGGCGTGGAAAAAGAAACCTTCCTCCACTACTTCCAAGGTGCTGGCACCGCATACGGAATCCTCATCGGTCGGACATGGCAGTTCGAATCCGCTACCGAACTCAAAGCCCTCCGTCGTAAAAAAGGGGGATTCCATCCGCCTCAGTCCTATCGGTATGTCGGGAGTGAGGAGTTGGTGAAGCTGATGGATTGAAGCTCTAATTGAGATGTTAAGGCTGCGAATGTCTGTTATTAGGGACTGACCCGAAGCACTGACCCCGAAGCATCGATATCAGTGTGTGGACACAACCACGAATCCTCGTGTTTTACCTGCTTCAGCGTCTTTCTCTTCCATCGCCTTCCAAAGGTCGGCGGTCGAAACCCACACGGGCGGATATTTGTATTGGGAAACATCAAGGATTAAGAATGCATCCTTCTGCTTGTGATAGGCAGCAAGTGGAGAGATATGCCCACCGCTATTCTGCCCTAAGGCCTTTCTAAGATAATTCACAGCGACGTAGGAAGCTTCCAAATTTAGACTTTCGTAGGCCGCCGCTCGAAATGCATCCAATGTGGTTGCAGATGCATAGGTCTTTTCAGCTTTCACTCCCGGGTGGGTGTTGAGGAGATCCGTTAGCTCTGCGAGAGTCATGCCTTCAGAAGCAACTTTCTCAGCCGATTTCACTGCGGAGGCCTTAGTTGAGAAGAAGTTTTCCTGAGTATAAAAAGGAAATGATGCAAAGGCTCCTCCCTGGGGTTTGGGTATTGGTAGTGCATTCAAAATCATAACAGAACTAGCTACGCCACAGTAAGCCATATTTTGCTGTGTATTGAAATACCTTACTAGTAGGAAAAAGTCGCGCTTGGATGCGCTCTCGTCAAGCATTCGGACACCCTCATCAGAATCGAGCTCGACTAGGCGCGGAGCACCCGATAGGTTCTGCGCTTCCGCTACAAAAGTAGTCTGAAGAATCACAACAAGTAAGACAGATAGGACTCGGTGGATAAATATGACTTTCATCGGTCTAAGAGGTTGAGTTTTTAAAAAATTTGTATGTTATCCTGCGGTGGTGTTATGCATCAACCCATACATCAGCCAAGAGCCAAATGCTGTGACAGCTAAACAGAAAATTCCCCTGCGATAATGTGCGAGGGGTGGAACCCATCTCAACTGAGTGGAGAGTTGTGTCCTCGTCTGCACAATGTAGATGAAATTGCTCACGCAAACGAAAAGCGTGAAAAACAATAGTATATCTGTGTAGATCAGTCGTTCGATTCTAGGAGCAAATGTGCCATAGGAAATTAGGTATGTTACCACTCCGAGGATGGCGCCGAGGCTGAGTT
>JBOFET010000327.1:0-13630 GCA_051648225.1 Luteolibacter sp. | reverse complement strand
GATTCAGCATGATCATGGTTCCCAACAGGATGAAGCTGATGAAATAGACTGCGGCGATCGCCGGGGATGATCCCTGGGCGCTGACAAACAGGAACTTCCAGTCGTCCAGGGTGATGGTTTGGAAAAGCGTGAAGAATGCGAGGGACAGACTTCCGAAATGTGCCGCATCATGACTGCCGAAGAGGTGGATGCCGACGATGGCATAGATGTAAAACATGATGCCAAGCAGCAATCCCACATAGCCCATGGAACTGAAGCTCTTGATCAGGGCACCAACGAGCAGTTGGAGCTTGGGCAGTGCGGAGACCAAGCGCAGCAGCCGCAGTGTCCGACCGAGACGCAAGACGACAGCGAACTGTGAATCCACCGGCAGCAGGCAAAGCACGATGATGGTGAAGTCGAAGACGTTCCAACCATCGCGGAAATAGTCCAAAGGCCGGGGCGCGTGAGCCATCAACTTGAGGACTGCCTCGATGATGAAAATTCCGAGCACCATGGCATCGAATGAACGCAAGAGATGGCCGTGTGAGGCCACCATGCCGGCATCGGTTTCGATTCCCGCTAGGATGCCTGCGACGAGAATCGTGAGGATGATCACGCGCTGGAAACCCACCGCATGGACGATGCGTTTTGCCGTGGCTGGTAAGTTCAGAGTCATTGGAAATCACATTTTCCCAGGGAATCCACGAGCGTCAGACCGGGGTGCTGCCGCGCACCAAGGAGAGGATCGCGGCGGAGTCGAGGGTCTTGGCGCGTTCCTGGATTTCTGGCAGATACTTGGTGTGTAGCTCGCGCGCTTGATTCTGAAGCGGAACTAACTGCTTTTTCAGATCCACGGTCGTCAGCTTGTGTCCGCCCGCGTAGTAGTTCTGCGCCAAGTGGCCGATCGCATAGGTCGATGCGAATGAAACTGCAGATCCGGTGACTTGATCCGCCACCTTGCCGACCGTTTTTCCGCCAAGCTTGCGGCCGAATTTCCCGACCAGCTTGCGGGCGAAACCCTCGACCATCTGGGAACCAAGGCCGATCCCCGCCGTGGCGAGGAAGTCCTTGATGTTGGAACGGTCCAGCTCGACGCCGTGGGTTTTTCCAATCCGATAGACCATCTTCATTTGGAGCGGGATGATGACAACTGTGGCCAGAGTCTGGGGCAGCAACTCAAGTGCTCCGATCAGAATCGAGTATTTGAGAATCATGCCGCTGTTATCAGGTGCGGAAGTTTCGGCAAGTGTCATGCCGAGTGGAGCGAGGGTGGCGGAGTCCACTTCTTCGTCCACAGCGCCGGATTCAGTTTCTGAGAGATTCAGGCGTCTCCGAAGGTCGGCGAGGAACTCCGCCTCTTCGGTGGTGATCGATCCGCCAACTTCGCAAATCGCCCTGGCCATTTCATAGGCAAGCAGTCGGTCTTGTCGGGTGGCCAGGCCCATGCAGGCCTCTTCGAGGGAAAGCTTCCCCATCAAGATCCGGCGGGAGATCGCCGCGAGATTGTCGGCGTCCATTTCTTCCGCGTAGCGGGTGATTTCCTCGCGCTCGGCATCGGATTGTTCGCCGTTCGAGTAGGCGGCGAACAGGCAGGTCGCCAGAAGGGAGTCGTGACTGGTGTTAGGATTCATCAGGTGTCTTCGGTTTCTTTGTTAGGAATGAGGATGGACATCACCGAGGCGGCGAGAAGTGTGCCAAGGACGATGACGAGTGAGACGAAGGGATCGATTTTGATGCTCTTCAGCTCGCTGGCACTGAGGCCGAAGTCATGGAAGTAGGGAGGAGCGGCAAGGAGCAGCAGTTTCACCCCGACGAAGGCGAGGATGAGAATCAGCGCGGGCTTGAGGAAGCGGAACTTCGCAATGAGGGCTGCCAGGCAGAAGTAGAGCGCACGCAGCCCGAGGATCGCGAAGATGTTACTCGTGAAGACGATGAAGGGGTCCGGTGTGATCGCGAAAATCGCGGGAATCGAGTCCACTGCAAACACGAGGTCGGTGATTTCTACCATGATGAGTGCGAGGAAGAGGGGAGTGATCGCCCAGCGTGCGGAGAGGGTGCCCGGATCGGCAGGGGCATAGACATCTTGGCCGGTTTTCGGGTCCTTGATGTAAGTAGGCGCGACTGTCCGGCGGGTGAAAAATTTCTGTCCGTCGTAGAAATCCACGGTGCGGAAAAAGCGCTTCGCGAGTTTTACGATGGGGTTGTTTCCCGGGTCGCTATGGCTGGTGATGAGGGCCATCTTGGCGGCCGTGAGGATCAAAAACAGACCGAAGACGATAAGGATCCACGTGTAGCGCATGATCAGCTCGGCACCGAGGAAGATCATGCCGCCGCGCATGATGAGGGCGCCGATGATTCCCCAGAAGAGGACGCGATGCTGGTATTTCCCGGGAATCGCGAAGTAGCCGAAGATCATGGCGATAACGAAAATATTATCCATCGCAAGCGATTTCTCGACGACGTATCCGGTGAGATACTGGATCGCTGCGGTGGCTCCCGTGACTTCGGCCAGGACGATTGCACCGTTGGCATAGGTCGGTGTTTCCAGCCCCAAACCTAACCAGTGATGCTGGTAGGCAGCGTAGATGAAACCTGTGAAAGCGAGTCCGCAACTGAGCCAGATGCAGGACCAGACGATGGATTCCTTCATGCTGACTTCGTGTGCCTCGCGATGGAAAACACCGAGGTCGAGAGCGAGGAAGATCATCACGAGGGCGATGAAGCCAACATAAGCCCACATTTTCAGCGCTGCTGGATCGGATGCCACGGTGGCGGCGGCGAGGATGGAAAAATCAATCATTGGTTAAAGAGGCGGTTGTCGAGAGTGGTGAAGAAGGGAAGGCCCTATCGGAATCCGAGTGGTCGCAGTCCGATAGGGCTGTGTGGGCGAGTTTGTCTGAAGGCAGGGGATCGGACTCCAGGTCACGGTCTGCTCATCCCGGCGGGTCGGCGGCGGGTCAGTTCGATGGCGGGTGCCTTCTCTCTGCGACGGGTACGTTTTTCCTGTCGATGACCGATTTTAGCGGAAATCCGTTGGAATGCTTTGAGGATTGCCGCCCGCAGGGTGTGGTCGGAGGAGGAGACGATGACGTCCGGCCCGGGTGTGACGAGATGAAAGGAAGCGGTGAAGGCCGGACTATCTGTGAGGCTGCGTTCCAAGCGGACGCGTGCTTCGTCGATTTGAAGATCAGGTAGCAAGGACTTCAGCTCGTTTTGAATCATCTCGATGACGGACTTTGAAGGAGCGTGGTTATGATGTCTGAGGGTCAGTTTCATGGTTGGTGGGGTTGACGGGAAAACTTTGCACGTCGGAAAATAATTTGCATAATACTCAAAATGACATGAATCATTCCAGAAAATGGAAACGATCTCAGATACGGATTTTCTCAATTACCACCATCTCCGCTACTTTTGGACGGTGGCCAGGGAGGGCAGTTTGCGGCGGGCTTCCGAAAAGCTCCGGGTCTCGCAACCTTCGATGTGCACACAGATCAAGCTGTTGGAAACGAGTCTGGGTGAGACTCTGTTCCGCACCAGCGGACGCTCGCTCGTCCTAACGGAATTTGGCCAGTTGATCTACGGTCACGCGGAGGAAATTTTCACCCTCGGTGGTGAGATTCTCCGCGCCACCAAACAATCGCCCGGGGTGCGTGGGTTGCGACTCCATGTGGGCATCGTCGATTCGTTTCCGAAGCTGATGAGTTATGATATCCTGCGCCCGGTGCTCGAGCACGAGCCGCCGGTGCAGCTCACCTGCCACGAGGGAAAGGCGATGGACCTCGTCTCCCAGCTCAGCACTCACCGCCTGGACGTGGTTCTATCCGACGAACCCGCGTCGCCCGGAATCTCGGGCAAAGTGTTCAATCACCTGCTAGGCTCATCTCCCATCACCTTTTTCGCAATGCCGGGACTGGCGAAGAAGCTCAAGGGGCGCTTCCCGCGCAATCTCGATGGCGCTCCGGTCTTGTTGCCGACGCAGAACTGCAATCTGAGACGGGATTTGGAAAAATGGTTCCGGGCAAACGGGGTGGAGCCACGGGTGGTCGCTGAGTTTGAAGATGCGGCCCTAACAAAAATCGTCGCGACCAGCGGGCACGGCTTCATCGCGGTTCCGACCGTGGTTGGCTCCGAGGCCGTCGAGAGATACGGTTTTGTCGCGCTTGGACGGACGAAAGAAGTGGAGACGCATTTTTACGCCATCACCACCGAAAGGCGGTTCACCCATCCCGCCATTCTGGCAATCACCGCCCGTTGGCATCATTCCAAGAAACCGTCGGGTTCGGGACGCCGTGGCTGAAACAAACTTCCTCGGTCGTCCTTTCTGCGGTGCGAAAAACTATTTCTGGGTGCTTGCGAACCACGCTTCGAATCGTTCACCCTTCCGAAGGAATTTTGCAAAGTCGCGGATTCACCCAATGATTTTGAATGTCCCTAACGTTTCGAATCCAGCCGCCCGTCACTTTCCCGTGCAGGGATGGAGGATGTGCCTGAGTCCCAGCGGAGGGGTCTTGTCCCGTGAAATCGAACATGGTTGAGGCACCTTCCACATCGAAAGAGTCCGACGCCGATTTGCGTCGGGTTTTTTCCGAATACGAAAACCGGCTCGCATTCGACAACGCGCGCCGGGCGGTGATTTTTGCGGCGATTTTCATGCTGGCCGGGGCTGCGCTTGACTCCGTCATCATCCCCGGCCGGGAGATGGATTTCCTGATGATCCGCCTCACGTGCGTGGTGTGTCTCGGGCTGATTTTCTGGTATCTGATGAGAGAGCATCACTCGTCCCGGGCGAGCATCGTAGCTCATGGGATCGCCCTGCTGCCGTTGATTTCGATCTGCATCATGATCTCGGTCACTGAGGGTGGAAACTCGGTGTATTATGCTGGCTTGAGTCTGGTGCTGGTCGGGTTGTCGCTCTTGCTGCGGTGGACGTTCTGGCACTCGCTGGTGATGATCCTGCTGACCTTCGCCTGTTATTCGGCGGCTGTCTTGTTGTCGCCGACGGTGTCCGATTCGAAGCTCTTGTTCGGGAACTTCTATTCGCTTTTTGCAACCTCGGTGTTCGTGATTGCCGGCAGTTACTTTTATGAAAACCTGCGCTTCAGTGAGTTTTGCCTGAGGATGGAAGTCGAAAAATCCCGTGAGAAGTTAGAAGCACAAAACCGCCAGCTCAGCGAACTCGATGAGGCGAAAACCCGGTTCTTTGCGAATATCAGCCACGAACTGCGGACTCCTCTCACCATCATGCTTGGCATCACCGAGCGACTCAGAACCGTGATCGGCCAACAGCCGGACGAACCTATGGCCGGGGAAATGGCGGTGATGCTCGAGCAGAACGGACTGCGGCTGCTCAAGCTCATCGACGATTTGCTCGACCTCGTCCGTTTTGACTCTGGGGAGGCTGACGTCAGATTCCATCCGACGGTGATTGGCGATCACTTGGATGGCCTCCTCGCCTCTGTCCGGCATCTCGCCGAGCAGGACGAGGTGACCTTGCTGTGGGAGTGTGAATCTGATAGTGCTGCCATCCAGTTGAACCGCGACAAGTTCGACAAGATTGTCCTCAATCTCGTCATCAATGCGATCAAGTTCACGCCGTCCGGCGGCAATATCAAGGTGAGGGTCGTGGTTGCGAAAAACCGATTGGTGATGACGGTCGAGGACTCGGGAGTCGGTATTCCCCCCGAGGTTTTGCCGCGCATTTTCGAGCGCTTCTGGCAGGTGGACAGCTCGGCGACGCGCAAGTTCCAAGGGGCTGGCATCGGGCTGGCTCTAGTCCGTAGTTTGTGCGACGCGATGGGCGGCGAGGTGAAGGTAAATAGCCAGCTCGACCACGGCAGCGTTTTCACCGTCACTCTTCCGGCGGAGGCGGTGATAGAACCCGTCTCCTCACCCGCCTCCGATTCTGAGCCGCTGAAAGATGGTGGCAGTATCGCCAATCTGCACCGCCGGGCGGCTCTGTCGATGCCTGGAAGAGTCGGCTTGCGCTCGGTGACACCCATTCAGTCCGGCGGCCCGCTCGTGGCTCCGATCACCGAGGTCTGGAGCGGAGCGCGACCGCTGGTCCTCATCGCCGACGACGAGCCGGACATCCGCCGCTTTCTCAGAATGCAGCTGGAAAATGTGGACGTGATCGAAGCTTCCGACGGTGCCGAGGCGCTGGAGCTGGTGCGGCTGAGGCGTCCCCAGTTGGCGATTCTTGACAACATGATGCCCGAGATGGATGGAATCGAAGTGTGTCGGAAAATCCGTGAAAACCCATCGACCCGCGGCGTGGCCGTGATCCTACTCACCGCCCGCGCGGATGAGTCCACCAAGCTCAGTGCTCTTGATGCCGGTGCCAATGACTTTCTAACCAAGCCCTTCTCCACTGTCGAACTGGCGCTACGGTTGGAAAACCAGATCACCATGGCCCGGGCGCGACGTGAGATGTTCGACCTCAACAACGAACTTCACTCCGCCCTCGAGCAGATCAAGGAGAACGAGGTGATCATGGTGCGGAACGAAAAACTGTCCGCACTCGGCAGGATGAGCGCCGGGATCATTCACGAAATCAACAACCCGCTCAACTACGCAAGCGCCGGACTGCATGCGTTAGAGACTTTCACCCGTCTCATGCCGCCTGAGGAGCAGCCCGACTACCTGGACATCCTCAAGGACATCCGCGAGGGAGTGGAGCGGGTTTCTCAAATCGTCATCGACTTGCGGAAGTTCACCCGCGACGACAAGGCGACCAGTGGCGATGCGGATCTGGCGGAAGTCATCGAGCGTTCCAGGCGCATGGTCAGCCACCAAGCCGGCAAGGAAATCGAGTTCAATCTAACTATCCCCGAACGCGCGTTGATTTCGGGCAATCCCAACCAACTCGTCCAGGTCTTCATCAACTTCTTCCAAAACAGCATCGACGCGATCCACATGCGCATCGAGGCACATGGTGGCCTCCCCGGGCGCATCGAGGTTCACATGGAACCGGCCGGCGGGGGCTGGCAGGTCACCATCCGTGACAATGGAATCGGCATCCCGGCGGAGGATTTGCAGAAGATTTTCGATCCGTTCTTCACCTCGAAAGACGTGGGCAAGGGGATGGGACTCGGCCTTTCGATCACCCACCAGATCCTGCAAGCGCACCAAGCCGTCGTCGAGGTGGAGAGCCGTCCGACGGAGTTCACCCGCTTTCGCATCGCCTTCCCCGCACCCAGTTTCGGATCGGACGCGGAAACGGTGCTCGACCTAACCGCCTGATTCTATCATTTTCCGCTAGTCTGAATTTCACCAACCCATTTTCAACCGACCACCATGACGAAAGAGACCGACTCCTGTGATTACCAGCGTTACGCCATCCTTTTCGTGGATGACGAGGCAAATACCCGGAAGTATTTCAAGCGCCTGTTCGGAGAGAAATTCCGGATCCTTGAAGCCGAAGACGGAATCGAGGCGATGGCCGTTTTCCGAAAGCACGCCAACGAAATCGGGATCATCGTGACAGACCAGCGCATGCCGAAAGAGACGGGAGTCGGCTTCCTCTCGAAGATTGCGGATCAGTATCCGGACATCATCAAGATCCTTTCCACCGCCTACTCGGATATCGATGCCGCCATCGGATCGGTGAATCACGGCGGGATTTTTCGTTACATGACCAAGCCTTGGGACATTCCCCAGCTCGAAGTCACCCTCCGCCGGGCGATGGAATTTTTCACCGTGAAGCGCGAACGGGACGCGTTGTTAGGAGCGAGGATGCAGGCCATCGGAAATGTCCTGATTTCGACCCGCTTGGCGGCGTTCGCCCTTGCTCCAGTGTGTGCTGGCATCCCGTGTCGGCGAGCGGCTGAGGCGGTCGCGTCCTTCGTCCGCACTGGCGTGGGGGGTCGCCACAAGGAGCCGGGCCATGATGTGCCGCATCGCTCGCCTGACTGGGCGGCCCTTCATGCCCGGCAAGTGCTTCTCGCCAGCGGGATCGAGGCGTGCCTGCCCGCAGCACTGGCGATTCCGGATCTCGCTGGCAGGGCGACCGCGCTCATCGACGCGCTTCAGGCTTCCGGCGCACAAAGCGGTGCCGCCCTTCGAATCTCATGCCAGTCAGATCCCACGCCGGTCCTCTTGGATGCGCTCCTCGGACAGACCGGCGATGAAAGGGTGACCGAGGCATCCATCCAGGTGCTCGTCGCTTTCATGACGGTCTATGATGCGGGCGGGACGATCCGGCGCATCCCGGGTGAGAATTTCACTCTCGAAGTCACGGTCTCCACCGAGCCACGCGGGCCGTCCAGCCCGGGCATGGAGACTGCGAGGTGGTTGATAGATGACGAGCTGCTCATCTCCGCCGCCCTCGGGTTTCTGTAAACGTGCGGGGACGTTTTTTGAAACGGCAGCCGCTTCAGGGCTTTTTCCCGGGATCCGGGGAATCCATGAATCCTTCTTTGACGGGATAAGCCCGCGGTGCGTTAGAAAACGGATCGGCGTTTCTCCTCAAGTGGTCCTTAATCAGAAACCAAATCGCGATCGCCAGAAGGAGGGACAGGACCTTTGCGATCCAGTTGTGGGTCAGGTTCAGTTTCATGGGACGGTTTGCCGGAGACGAAGATTTCCGCGAGCTTCTCGCGGAATTGCTTTTCGGTGAGATTCCGGTGAAGCACACCGTTCTCGCAGATCGAGATGCCGCCGGTTTCTTCGCTGACCACCACGGCGATGGCGTCGGTGCGTTCCGTCAGTCCGATGGCCGCGCGGTGGCGCAGGCCGGTCGAGCGGTCTTTCATTTCCCGCTCGGTCACTGGGAAAACACAAGCCGCACCAGCCACGCGCTCGTCGGCGATGATCATGCCTCCGTCGTGCAAAGGGGCCTTCGGGTGGAAAACGGTCATCGCAAGCTCGGGCGAAAACTGGGCGTCGAGTACCACTCCGCTGTCGAGATGCTCCTTCAGACTGATCCCCCGCTGGATGGCGAAGAGCGCTCCGATCCGTTTCTTGGACAGCAGGAAAACCGCGTCTGCGAAGCGCTCCAGGAAGGCGAGCCGACGCTTGCTCGAAAACGAAAACAGCGGGTTGCTTCCTAACCGCGCCAGGCCGTTACGGAGTTCCGGCTGGAAAATGACGATCAGGGCGACTGTCAGAATCGTGGCGGCTCCCTTGATGATCCAGCTGATGACCTCGAACTTGAAAATCGTGGAAATCAACGTCAGCACCACGAGAATCGTGCCCAGCCCTACCAGAATCTGCGCACCACGAGTCGCGCGGAACGCCCTGTAAACCTGGTAGATGCAGGTGGCGAGGACCAGGATCTCAACGCCGTCCCCCCAGTGTTCTTGTATGAATTTCCACATCGAAATCGCCCTTCAGAAAAAGCTACACCCGCAGCGACAGCTTCGGCAACCCAAGAAATTCAAACCACCAGCATCAGCCGAAGCCCGCTTGTCTTCGCCCGGAATCGTCACTAACTTCCGGTCGATGAATCCAACCATCCCCACCCACACGGAAGAGCCGATTTTTTCAGAAACGCGCATCATTCGCCTCGCCGAGACCATGGCCATCCCTGCGGACGAGCTGGAGGCTCTCATCAGCCAAGGCGAGACTCACTTCTATCCGGCGGGTGCTTGGTTGTTTCACGAATCCATGCCGCGCCTGTGGATGGGCATCGTCGAGGAAGGTGAGGTGGAAATCATCCGCGGGAACCACGGCCACACTACCCGCCTGGCCACCCTCACTCGCGGCGCGGCGTTCGGCGAGGGAGTGCTGCTGGACGACCTGCCGCACTCCGCATCCGGTGTGGCGCTCACCGAGGTGAAGGTCCGCCAGATCCCGCGTGCCGTTTTCGAGCGCATCCGTGCGGACCAGCCGGAGGTTTTCTACCGGATGGTCGGTCACGTCGCTCGGCGCCTGAGCACGCGTCTCAAGGCTGCGAACGAACTCTACTTTTCCGGCGTCTCCCCGGTCGTCGCCACCTGGCGCAAGGAGCACGACTCGCTCGGCGAGCGCGAGCTGCCGGACACCGCCTACTACGGCGTGCAGACGCTGCGCGGCATGGAAAATTTCCCCATCTCCGGCATCCCGCTCCATCACTTCAGCCACTTCGTCCGCAGCCTCGCTTATGTGAAAAAGGCAGCTGCCATGGCGAACAAGGACCTTGGCGTGATCCAGCCGCAGCGTGCGGATGCCATCATCGCCGCGTGTGATGAGATCATCGCCGGAAAATGGCACCAGCATTTCACCATCGACATGATCCAGGGCGGAGCCGGCACCTCCACGAACATGAACGCCAACGAGGTCATCGCCAACCGTGCGCTGGAAATCCTCGGCCACCGCAAGGGGCAATACCAGTTCCTCCACCCGAATGACGACGTCAACCGCTCGCAATCCACCAACGACGCCTACCCCACCGCCATCAAGCTCGGCGTGATTCTAACCATGCGTGACGCCACCTCCGCCCTGCGCGAGTTGAAGGCCGCGCTCACCGCCAAGGCCGCCGAGTTCCAAGACGTTTTGAAAATGGGCCGCACAGAAAACCAGGACGCCGTGCCGATGACGCTGGGGCAGGAGTTCAGCGCGTATGCCTCCACCATCAAGGACGGCATCCGCTACATCGAGCGGGCTGCCGAGGAGTTCCTCGACATCAACATGGGTGCCACCGCCGTCGGCACCGGCATCAACAGCCCGCCGGGCTATGCCGAACTCTGCACCATGCACCTCAGCGACGTGAGCGGTCTGCGGGTGAGAATCGCGGAAAACCTCGTGCAGGCCACCCATGACAGCGGCCCCTTTTCCCTCATGAGTGGCGCGATGAAAACCGCTGCCGTGCAGCTTTCCAAAATCTGCAACGACCTCCGCTGGCTCTCGTCCGGCCCGCGCTGCGGACTGTATGAAATCCGCCTGCCCGCCATGCAGCCCGGCTCCTCGATCATGCCCGGCAAGGTGAATCCGGTCATCCCGGAAATGGTCAGCCAGGTCTGCTATCAGATCATCGGCGCGGATGTGACCATTTCCATGGCCTGCGAGGCGAGCGAACTGGAGCTGAACATGGCCGAGCCCATCATCGCCTTCAATTTGTTCTTCGGCCTCACGCTGCTGCGCAATGCCGCCATCGCCCTGCAAACCCGCTGCATCTCCGGCATCGAGGCGAACCGCGAGCGCTGCCTGGCCTACGTGCAGAACTCCATCGGCCTGGTGACCGCGCTCAATCCGGTGCTCGGCTACGAGCGCAGCGCCGCCATCGCCAAGGAAGCGCTCGCCACCGGAGCCAGCGTTTACAGCCTCGTCTTGGAAAAAGGCTGGCTCAGCCAGGCGCAGCTCGACGACTTGCTCACCCCGGAGAAAATGACGCGGCCCCGTTAGTTTCTCACTTTTCCATCCGCCAGCTGGAACCGCCCGATATCACCCAGCGCAGGCGTCTCCTCCAGCCAATCGAGGTGCGTGGTCGTGATCCACTTCTGGGCAAGCGGCGGCAGGTGCTGCATCAGCGCGTTGCGTCGGCCGGGGTCGAGCTCGCCGAAGATGTCGTCCATCAGATAGATCGGGAGTTTTCCTCCACGGCGTTCTAGCAGGGTGCCTTGGGCGAGTTTCAGGGCAAGGGCGAGCGTGCGTTGCTGGCCCTCGCTGGCGAACTCCGAGGCGGGCATGCCGTGGATGCGCAGGTCAAGCTCGTCGCGGTGCGGGCCGACGACCGCTTGGCGCAGGCGGGCCTCACGTTCGCGGGCTTGCAGGATGGATTCCCGCAGATCCGGGCCGCTGGCGGGGAGATAGTTGAGAGTGAGTGGCTCGTCCTTGCCGCTGACCACCCGCTGCGCCTCGGCGGCGAGCGGGGCGAGTTCCGCGATGAGACGGGCGCGGGTTTCCATCAGCACGGTGCCGTGCTCTACCAGAATTTCCTCGTAGGATAAAATTTCCGCATCGCGGGGACGACCTTCCTTGAGCAGCAGATTCTTCGCCCGCAAGGCGCGGCGGTAGCGCGACCACGAGCGGCGGTACGCGGGGTCGATTTGCGCGCCGAGGAAATCCAGATAACGCCGCCGTCCCTCGCCGGGGCCACGGACGAGTTCGAGGTCCTCGTTTCCCATCCAGACGACCAAGCCGCCGTCTTCGAGGTAGCGGGACTGGCTGGGGAGGACCTCGTCATTGGCCTTCAAGACCAGCCCTTCGCGGGAATGCCGCACCTGCCGCTCGCAGCCCCAAGGATCGCCCGCGATGCCGAATCCCTTGCTGCCGAAGCGCCCCAGCGCGGTCATCCGGTGGGTGCGCGGCGAGTGCAGGCGGACGAGCACGCAGAGTGCTTCGAGAATCGAGGTTTTCCCCTGGGCATTGTCACCGGTCAGGATCGCGCCCGCCGCCGGGACCTCGAGGTCCAGCGAGGGGAAACAGCGGAAATCCATCAAACGCAGCGAGCGGAGCACGGCGAAGGAGTAGAGGGGAAACTGCGCCTAGGGAAGAGACGATGTTCAGCGGGTGATGGTGACAGTTCCAGATTCATAGGGCTGCCAACCGAAAAATCCGAATAGCTGGGTCGAGTGGCGGCCTGTGACGAGCGAGTTCGTAGCGGAGTCACAGCCGATTTTGAACCAAAGAGGAGCCAGATTCCCCGCAGTATGCTCGACGGCGAATTGAATCGAGTGAGCGTCGGAAGTGGGGGCTACGGGCTGTCCGGTCCCGGGGTTGACGGTGATGAACGGAGAGATGATGGGGCTGCGGCCTGTTTCGGTAAACGTAGTCGTCCCAGCGATTCCAGAGCTGTCAAAATCATACCTGAGTGTGCCGCTTGTGAATTGAACCGTGACCGCCCTTCGAATCAAATGAGACGGCGCGACCGAGCCTGGATGCTTCGCCACGTAGAGATTGTAAAAAGCCCTCGGTGCTGCGGCATTGTCGAGCGGAGCATGGGTGGCCACAGGGAAAAGCAAGGCTCCTGCGGAGATCCCGACATGGAGTTGCGCGAAGTCCAGCTCCTGCCATGAGTTTGGTTCCATCGTCTGTGAGTAGAAGGCGTGGAAAACCTCGCCCGCAGAAAGAAGAACAGGAGAGAAGTTCCAGATCGCGGAGACGTCCGGGGTCACGGTGAGTCTGCCGTTAGGGAAGCTGAGGACCGGCAGACCTTGTGCGTGTTCGTCGAAGGCGACAGCGGCCGGATCGGTGCGGGAAAACGTCACTTCATGGATCGTCGTATTGTTGGGACCTGCCGCAATCATCGCATTCACCACCATGCGGCTGTCAGGATTGGTGACGATTCCGAAAATGGTGTAAACATCGTCGTAAACCGGCACCGCCAATCTGCCGGTGAAGAAGAATTGACTGCCACTCGTGTTCGGACCCGCATTCCCCATGGAGAGGACGTAGGGAACATGGCGAAGCGTAGGACTGAACTCGTCTTTTAAAGTGTAGCCTGGTCCGTCGGACCGATCACCTAACCGGGAGCCGCCTTGAGCGAATTGGTCAGTGCTGCTGTTGGCGGTTCGAACAATCTTGGTGCCGTTGTAAAATGGAGTGTTTCGGATCATGCCGTTGGCTGGGTCCGCCCACGGGCGCGTCCCTTGAGCCAGGGTCATGAAATTCGCCACCGCTTGGGGGGCGACCTGGTATTGCAGCTCCACATCCACGTTCCCCAGCGTGGTGTGGAAACGGGCGATCAACTCCGCTTGGAGTTGGAAGGACAGGGCGGCAAAAATCAGCAGGA
>JBOFET010000326.1:0-16754 GCA_051648225.1 Luteolibacter sp. | reverse complement strand
GGTAGCTGGCTCGACGGCTCCGACGATGTTTCGACGATGTTTCGACGATGTTTCGACGTAGGTGGCCGCCATGATAGACTTGGGTGGGGCGGCTAACAAGGAAGCGAATTCGGCGGCGCAGAGTTCACGTTTCAACGCTTATTGGTCCGGATCAGGTGTCGCCGTCGCAGTTGCGTAAAACCAGATCGTAGGCGACTCTAATGATCAGTAGGTAGATGGCATTGAGGCATCGGTAAGACTTGCCATCCGGACTATACGCCATGGCTTGGTAAAGCTCGGCGAGTGTGCAGGTTTCCTGATTGGGGAGCTTGCGGAGACGACAAAATTGCAATTCTTGCCACTTACTTTCTGAAACTGGTACACCCGAAGGGATTCGAACCCCTGACCTTCTGATTCGTAGTCAGACGCTCTATCCAGCTGAGCTACGGGTGCCTTGCGCTATGCGCAGGGCGAAAAGAAGCCGATTTTTCGATCCGCTGTCAAGAATTTCACCACGATTTATTCAAAGGTGGAAACGGAAGTCATTGCAGGGCTGGAATGGATCGCAATTTCGGGGTTTCGAAACGGGATCGGTAAATTCATCGGCCCATCACTTGCGCCGTTCTTGCAGAGGGTCTGTTGGAAAGATACCTTCTGCGGGGACGATGGAGGAATTGCTTGAAAATGAGCCGCAGGAAAAAGCTTGGCTGGGTTTTTGGTGCTTGCTCATCCAGCAGATGCAGAGCGTTTTCACGGAGAGAATGGCGCAGTTCGCACTGATTGCGCTGGTCGTTTTCGAATGGTCGAATCCGGTAAGCGAAGGACTGGATGTGCCGACCGTGGCGGGGTTGTTGATTGCCCTGGCTATGATGATGGTCGCGCCCATCGCCGGCTGGGTCAGTGACAGGTTTTCGAAACGCAAGGTGATACTGGTGGCTGCCAGCGCCCAGGTGGCGGTATTGGTTGGGATCTGTTTGGCCGTGACACTGCAAAACATGCCTCTCGCGCTCATTGGCGTTTTAGCGCTCGCTGTATCAGGAGCATTTCTCAGTCCTGCAAAAATCGGAATCAACAGGGAGCTTTTGGGGTCAAAACACTTGAGTTTTGCGGTGGGTATTCAGCAAATGACGACTATGTTCGCAACTGTTTGTGGGCTGATTTTGGCAGGTTGGCTGTTTGATCATCGGATCGGCGGCATGGAGCGCGTGTGGCAGGCGGTTTACGGTCCGCTTCTGATGCTAACAGTGGTTTCAGTGCCAGCGATTCTCTTAGTTCTGGTGATTCCACAGGTGCCGGCACGATGCGGTCCCGAGTTCACCTTGAAATTGGTGTTCAGCCATTTCATCTATGTTGCAGACTTATGGCGCGATCTGCCGATGCGGCGGGCGTCTCTTGGGGAGGCGTTTTTTTGGGGTTTCGCGGTTTATATTTATTTGTGGGCGGCAAAGCTTCCTAAGTTGCTAACGGGAAGCTCCGAGGAATTTGGTGCAGCGACGACGGCTTTGATGCTTGGGTTGGTGGTGGGATTTGGTGTTGCAGCCCTGCTGCTAAGAAAGCGCATCGAACTCGGTTGGGTGCCGCTTGCGGGCCTGGCTATGACAGTGGTGGCGTTCATCATTGCGTTCATGACTCCAGTAGGCTGGACATTTTCTGTCGCGCTCGGTGCGCTGGCGTTCTCCAGTGCCATTTATCTCGTACCACTTGCGGCTTGGATTCAGGACCAGTATCCGGCGGAGCAACGCGGCAGGCTGCAAGCGGCGGTGAATTTCCAAAACTGCATCGCGGGAATCAGCGCCGTGCTGGTCATTTGTATTTTTGAATCTGGTGCGAAAGCCCTCGGGATTTCCACGGCACTCGTTTTTCGGTTTGAAATTGGCTTCATTGGGATCGTTTGCGGTTTCGTGACTTGGTCGATTCTGTGGTTGCTACCCGGGAGTTTCATCCGTCTGGTTGGTGGTGCGATGATTCGCTCTATCTATCGGATGGGTGTGGTCAATCCGGAGCGGATTCCGCCAAAAGGTGGGGCTTTGCTGTTGCCGAACCATGTCACATTTGCCGATGGGTTGTATATCTCGGCAGTCTGTCCTAGGCCGGTTAGATTCGTCATGGATGAGGCGTTTATGGCTCATCGCGCCATCCGCCTTTTTGTGAGTATCTTTGACACGGTGACGATTCGCCGCGATCAGCCGCGCGAAGCCATCCGTATCATCATCGATGCTTTGAAAAAAGGTGATCTTGTCTGCCTGTTTCCGGAGGGGCAGCTGAGTCGCACCGGGACGCTCAACGAACTCCGCCGGGGATTCGAGTTGATCGCGAAAAAGGCAGGGCACCCGCTGATTCCGATTTGGTGCGACGGTTCCTGGGGATCGATTTTTTCCTTTGAGCGTGGCTGTTTTTTCAGGAAATGGCCTTACCGACTTCCCTATGGAATGACGGTGGCTTTTGGCCGTGAAATCCGTTCGGCGGACGGCGATTTGGAAACAGTGAGGCGAGGACTGCTATCTGCGTCCGCGGCCGCTGTGGGCCGCAGGTTTGAGGGTTCTGCTTGGTGCACACGAGTTCCGAAAGCCAAGAACCCTGCCACCCGGAAATATATGGCGAACCATGAATCGACCCGACGTCGAATCTGGGTGAACGGTCACCAAATCGGGCAAGTAAACGGTCTTCAGCGGCACCAGCCATTTCATGTGTTGAGTGGCGATACCTCCGTGTCTGCGTTGCTCGGGGTGTTATTGACGTTCCCGGAGCTGTTTGGTGCAGTGTGCAAAACGCACGATGCTGTGAACGGCGATCTTGCTGGAGCGTGGGTCGGGGGCGATTCAATGCGTCGTGAATTCGCGCACACTCAACTATCTGTGGAAGTCGTGTTTTACGACTTCGGCGAAAGCGCCTTGGAACCAATTCTCAGGGCAGGATTGTTGCACTGCCCTTGTCTGGCGGTCGATGGAATGGTGATCGCCATGTCGATGCCCCATCCCCGGAAACCGACGGATGGCAGCGAGGAGCAAACGGGCCACAAACTTGGCACTTGGGGGAAACTGCTTCCCGGCTGGTTTCTCGATTCACCGGAAGGCGGCGCACTCAGGGCTTTCGGACCGGGGGCTCCGGAGCATGGTCTGGTTCTACCAGCAGGAAGTTTCCTGGACGCCGAGGGGTTTTTGAATCCTGGAAAAGTATGATGAGCTTGATTGCGCCGTGATAAAACGTGGTGCGTGATTTGATGTCGATTCGACTCTCGCTTCAAGTTTGACTCCTCCCGTGACTGGATCTGATTTTAAAGCATTTGTCCTCGCAGCGCGCCCGAAAACCTTGCCAGCGGCCATTGTCCCGGTGTGGGCTGGCTGCGCACTTGCGTGGAAACTCACGGGAAAGTTTGATCCACTTCTTGCCGCCTGCACGCTCTTCGGAGCTGTCGCAATTCAGATCGCCACGAATTTTTTCAACGATGCGATTGATGCCCGCAAAGGTGCCGACACGGACCGACGACTGGGGCCGACACGCGTGACCGCCTCGGGCTTGATGGCACCTCAGACCGTGATGCACCTGGCATGCGTCTTTCTCGGCATTGCAGCCCTGTGCGGTTTGGTTCTTTTTCAAGCGAGGGGCTGGCCGATTGTCTTCATTGGCATCCCTTCGATGTTCTTGGCTTATGGCTACACCGGCGGGCCGTTTCCGCTGGCGTATCGCGGCATGGGTGAGTTGTTCGTGATCGCGTTCTTCGGCCTCATCGCGGTGGCCGGCACGGTGTTTGTCCAAACGGGGGAATGGCTCCTTGAGAGTCTTCTGCTCGGCCTGCAGATCGGCCTGCTGTCGTCCGTTCTTATTTCGGTGAACAACATGCGCGACCGAGAGGAAGATGCGACTACCGGGAAAAACACACTCGCCGTTAGATTTGGCCCTAAATTCGCCGTCGCTGTGATCTGGCTGGAGGTGAAAATCGCGATTTTTTCTGGATTGGGCTGGATCTCGTTCGGGCATCCCACGTTGGCAATCGCGGCGGCTCCCGTTTTCCTCATCGGTTTGAGAATCGTCTGGGGAGTCATGACAAATCCACCGGGTCCTGCGTTCAACAGGTCGTTGGCCCTTGCGGGTATTCAATTGATTCTGTTTGCCCTGCTCTTCCAGATTCTTTGCTTACTCGACCTCCCCCAATGACTTCACCGAGATGGAGAAACACGGAAAGTAGTAGTCAGCAAGCTTCAGGGAGCCGGTTGCTCGGTTGTTTCGGCAAGCTTCGGAGCAGGTGGGGTGAGCACCTTTCTCAACTCCTCCCCCCATTCCCGGGCGGAGGGGTGGGAGATGTGTTTTTCCAAATGGGCGAGCATGCGGACGGCGGCACCGGTTTGGTCGCCGTAAGTGAAGAGGTCCATTTCCATATCCCACATGAGCTTCGGAACGGTGTCTGCGATGAATCTTTCGACTTCGGGTGGCCGGAGTGCCGATGCCATGCCGACTCGTTTCTCTTCACGCTCTTCGTTCCTATTGTTGCCGCCATTCCGCCGTCGGTCATCAGCCATGTGCTCGACCTTCGCCCCCTCCTGCTGGATGCGCTTGATCCACGCCGCGCGCAATTGACTCGTGCTGCCGGGTTTTTGATAGGGTGGCAGCAGGATTTCGGTGTAAATCTGCTCCAGTTGGATGGGTGACAGCGGCCATTTTTCGACCTTCACCGAGTTGATGTCGTAGGCTTGTGCGAAGACGGACGAGGTAACCGCTTGGCCGAGGGTTTTTTCCTGACCGCTGAGTTTTTCCGGATCGCTGAAAATTGCATCCACGATGTTTTGGGCCTCGACAGCGAGTTTTGCACGGTCGGCTTCTTCCGAGGCCGCCTGCAGGGTAAGTACCAGCCACCTGAGTTGGTGGCGCAGGGCGAGACCCAAGGCAGGGTCGGAGAGCCTTTCATCCTCCTTGCGCCTCCATTCGCGGAAATCCATGGCTTTCATTTGCTCATCCTTGAAGTTTACCTTCTCGGTGCAGTTGAGGAAAAGTTCGATGGCTGCCGCGTCACTGGTCATCGCATTGCGGTAGGCGGCGATGGCAAGGCGAAATCTCGCATCCAAGGTGGCTTCGGCTCCGTCTTTGAGTTTGTCGAGATTTTCGAGCAATGTCTCGCGGTCGGCATCTGAGAGCAGCTCTGCCCGAAGGCCCTGCATGGCAAGCGCCGGACACAGAATGAGAATCGGAATTTTCATAAGGGCTTTTGAAGAATCAAGCGGCTAACCTAGGTGGAAGCAAGGAATTGTTGCTGTGGAAGCGCAGGGTTCGAGGGCGTTTCCAGGCTTGGAAGTTTTGAAATCCAGAGCATGGTTCCCGGCGTAACCCACCCCATCCATGAATCCTTCGTTCCGCCGCTTGCTTGCGCTCGTTGCTGTTTTTTTCACCGCCTTCGTCGCTGTTTCCGCACTCCGGACGTGGCGTGCAGGGGGGGATATACTCGGCTTGTTTCCCGGATTTTCCAAAAAAACCACGTCCAACACTCCTGAGAGGGGGACCCCCGCGAAGGACGCCCCACTGGATCTGGCAGATGTCGAGCTGCTGTCTCGATTGAATACCGAGTATGCAAAGCTCACCGAAGCGGTGGTCCCGTCCGTGGTCAGCATCGACACCTCGGGAATCCGCAGTGAATTGCTCAATGTCTGGGGTGGGACCCGGGTGCGCAACTACCCGACCCAAGGCCAAGGCTCCGGCGTGATTGTGACCTACGAGGGTCACGTGGTGACCAATCACCACGTGATCGCGGGCCAACAAAAAATTCAGGTCACGCTGCATGGAGGCAAGACCTACTCGGCGCATCTCATCGGCGAGGACACACTGCTGGACATCGCAGTGCTGAAAATCGATGCGGACGAGAAATTCGTGCCCCTCAAGCTGGGAGACTCATCGCAGGTGAGAGTCGGCCAGATCGTCTTGGCGGTGGGGAATCCCTTCGGTCTGGGCGAGACGGTGACGCAGGGAATCATCTCCGCCAAGGAACGCTCGCTCTCCGACAATCAGCGGGATCTCTTCCAAACCGACGCCGCCATCAACCCGGGAAACTCGGGTGGACCGCTGGTGAACTTGCGAGGAGAAATCATCGGCATCAATGTCGCCATTTTCTCTCCCGACAAGCAGAACCCAGGATTTCAGGGCGTAGGCTTCTCGATTCCTTCGAACGACGTGCAGGACGCCCTCACCCAGATCCTCGAGCGTGGCCGCCCGATCCGGGGTTTCCTCGGCGTGCAAATGCGGGATCTCGATCCCACCGTCCGGGCTGTGCTGGGCTATCAGGAACCGGAAGGTGCCGCCGTTTTTGGTGTCTCGCCGGACTCTCCGGCACAGCTTGCCGGGCTGCAGCCGTGGGACGTGGTGCGGGCGGTCGATGATGAGAAAATCACCAGCTCAGGTCAGCTTTTCTCGCTCGTGCAACGCACCAAGGTGGGGGATGTGATCACGCTAGACGTCTGGCGTAAGGGCGAGCCGCTGAAGCTCAAAGCCACCATCACCGAGAGTGGGACCGGCAGCGCGAGCCCGCAGGCACCATCGAATCCCACTGGCCAGGGCAAGATTCATGACCCAGAGCAGATCCTTCAGGCACTCGGCATTCAAGTGCGCGATTTGGCGGTGCCAGAGCGCATGCGAGGCTTGCGCGGCGTCGTCGTGACCGCCGTCTCGGAGGGCGGTCTGGCCGCGACGCAGGTGAAACCCGGTGACCTCGTCCTCGCCGTAAACAACTCGCGGATCGGCAGTGCCAGTGAGTTTTTCCTTCATCTTGCGGCCTCCGCCGCCGTCCAGAACACCGGGCTTCACTTGGTCCGCGAGGGTAAAATTTTGATCACCAGTCTCCCGGCCATCCCCCGGCAGGAATGATCTCGCGCGACTGAAATTTACCCCGCAGTCCCTGCGTTTTCACACCGGCACCATGCAACGATCCAAGCTTCCCCATTTCTTCCTCGGCTTGGCGACCGTGATCACCGGTTCTGCGATTTACCTCATGGTCACCCGCCCGGGATTCCCACCGCCGCCGCCAGTTGTCCCCGCGCCGCCTTCCGTTCCGTCGAAAATCGAGGGCCTTTCCATACCGCCGACGCCGGAGGATCCCGGCACCGTCCTTGCCGACCTCGGCATCGGAGCATCAGTCGCTGACCCGTCGGAACTCGTCGCCCAAATCGCAAAGGCTCTCGAGGCTGGTGATCTCAACCAGCTCGGTCGCCTCGTCGGCAAGAGTGCCTTCGATCCTGAAACCGTCGCCCGACTCAAAGCGCTTTCCTCGTCTCCGCTGCGCCTGCGCCAGCCGGATGGCGTTCGAGAAGTCGGCGAACTTGAGCTGAACGCGCATTCCCGCTGGGCCCTCGAACTGGACGGCCAGCCGACCGGACGCGACAAGATTTTCCTCGATCTGCGGAAAAAAAACGGCAAGTGGTCGGTCGAAAAAATCACCCTGCCACCCGCCGCAGGCGAACCGATTCCCAAGGCCGTCTTCGCCGACTCGCTTGGCATCGCCGATGCATTCTTGCAAGCCGTGCTCAAGCAGGATTTCGAATTCGCGCGGGCATTTGTGGATCCCAAGACCGTCTCCGACGCCAAGATCGCCGGACTCTGCATCTTGTTTGAAGAAGGCGAATACCGGCTCCGCAAAAGCAAGCCGCTGCGCGCACTTTTCCAGCGGCAAGACACCGTCGGCTACCTTGCCAATGTGGAAACACTTGATGCCCGACAAAGCGCCCAGTTCGCCATGACTCTCAGGCAACCGCCCGCACCGTCGAACTGGATCGTCTCGGAAATCAATCTCGACACCTTGTTAGCCGACTATGCCCGCCGCATCGCCGGTGGGGATCTCTACTACTCGCCGCTCGTGAAAAATCCCGCTGGCGGCGACACACTCGCGCTTTATTTCGAGTTCGACGAAGACGAGATCAACCCCCGCACCCGCCGCCAGCTTGAGATCGTCACTCAGATTCTCCGCTCGGATCCGGGCAAAAAAATCACCCTCAGCGGTCATACCGACGCGCTCGGCTCCCAAGGGTATAATGATAGTCTCTCTTCACGCCGCGCCGCCGTCGTCCGCGACTATTTGACCAAAGCTGGCGTCGCCCTCGCTCAGATCGTGACCGTTGCCAAGGGGGCCAGCCAACCGCGCCGTCCGAATGTGACGGAGACCGGCGCAGACAATCCGGAAGGACGCCGCGCCAACCGCCGCACTGAAATCTATCTGGATTTCTGAGTCGGTTCCTCGGTCCGTTAGCAGTTGCTCCAAGTGCTTCATGAATCCTGAACGTTTCGCCCTTCGCGGCCCGTATGCCAGTCACATGATTTCCGCCCGCATCCTTTGCCTTTTCAGCGTCGCCATGATCGGCCTGACGGGTTGCGGCGTTACATCCCTACCTGCGGATGATCTGGAACTTCCCATGGAATGGCGGAATGCAGGCAAGTTCCCCGTAGCCTCGCCCCAGCAGGATCTTTCGCGTTGGTGGAGTCGGTTCAATGACCCCACGCTCAATCAGTTGATCTCATCCGCGCTGCGGGACAGTCCGGACATCAAGACCGCCGCTTCCCGGGTCCGCGAGGCGCGTGCAAATCGGGACGCCCAGTATTCCTCGCTTTTCCCGACTCTCGATGGCGGTGGCAGAAGCAGCTTGCGCCGCACGTGGGAAGACGGTTCCAGCTCGGCCAGTTCGCAAGCCTACTCGGCCGGACTGGACGCCTCATGGGAGATGGATCTCTTCGGTGGAAACCGCAGTTCCGTGGCCGCCGCCGCCGCGAATCGAGATGCAGCCGGGGAAAATCTCAATTCCGTGTATGCCTCGCTCGCCGCAGAAATTGCTGCCACCTACACCAGCCTCCGTGCGAACGAGGCGAGGCTCGCAGTCTTGATGGAGAACGTCACCACCCGCGAAGAAACGGCCCAGCTCGCCAGTTGGCGACTCCAAGCCGGCGAGGCGGACTCACTCGAAGCCACCCAATCACAAAGCAGCTTGGAATCCGCTCGCGCCGCCATTCCCTCGTTGCAGGGAGCCATTTCCCAAGGGAAAAACGATCTTGCGCTGCTCGCCGGACGGACGCCCGGCGCTCTAGACCCACTCCTCGCCAGCCGCCGCGGCATCCCGGTGCCTCCGACCAGCCTTGCGATCGGCATTCCCGCAGATGTGCTCCGGCAGCGACCCGATGTGCGTGAGGCCGGCTATCAGGTTCTCTCCGCCGCAGCTTCCACCCGCGCCACGGAAGCGACCCGGTATCCATCGCTGAATCTCTCCGGATTGTTGGACCTGAATTCCGATTCCGGCTCCAAGTTGTTCGATCCCCAAAGTGCGGCTGCTAACATTGCCGGAAATATCAGCTCGCCGATTTTCAATGCAGGCCGCATCAGGGCAAACATCGAAGCATCCCGTGCCAGCGAGGAGCAAGCAGTCCTGAACTACCGGCGCACCGTGCTCACCGCTCTATCAGATACGGAGAACGCGCTCATCGCCTGCCGCCGCTCTGGCGAGCGCCTCACCACCCTGGAAAAGGCCACCCAGCTCGCCCGCGAGTCGGACGAGGTCGCCCGCCAGCGCTATCAGGCCGGCGAGATCGACTTCCTTGATGTGCTCGATTCCCAGCGCACGCTGCTCGGCTTGGAGGACAGCCTGCTTTTCACCCGCACCGACCGCACGACCGCCTACATCCGCCTCTATCAAGCACTCGGCGGCGGCTGGTCGGCCGGTTCGTGATTGCTTAATTTTTTCTCATTTCCTTCATGTCCAAGCCATCGTCATCCGAAGATCTCGCCACCATCGTCGCCAGCGGAGCCTCGCGCCCGGTGCGAAAATGGATATTCATTCTCATCATTCTCGCCGTGATCGGGGCACCCGCCTGGTATCTCTTCCAGAGCAACGGCAAAGACGAGCAGAGGTCCGAATACGTGACCGAGGAAGCCGAAACAGGCCGGATCGCGCTCATCGTGACGGCCACTGGAAACCTCGCTCCTACTAACCAAATCATCGTCGGCAGCGAACTCTCCGGCACCGCCAAAGAAGTGTATGTGGACTCGAACGACCAGGTGAAAAAAGGCCAGCCTCTCGCCAAGCTCGACACCTCCAAGCTCGACCAACAGACCGAACGCAGCCGCGCTGCCCTGCTCGCCGCCAAGGCTCGGGTCAATCAGGCCGAAGCCACTCTGCTAGAAAGCAAGGCCTCGCTCGCCCGCCAGGAGGAGCTCCTCGATCTCAGCGGCGGCAAGACGCCCTCACGCGCCACGATGGAGAATTCCAGAGCCACCGTCTCACGTGCCGAAGCGGATTTGGGAAGTGCCAAGGCCGCAGTGGCAGGAGCCGAGGCAGACGTCCGCGCTTTCGAAAGCGATCTAGCAAAAACCACCATCCGCTCACCCGTGGACGGCATGGTCCTTGCCCGCTCCATCGAAGTCGGCCAGACCGTCGCCGCCTCGTTCACGGCTCCCACGCTTTTCACCATCGCCGAGGATTTGAAAAAAATGGAATTGATCGTGAAAGTCACGGAAGCCGACATCGGGCGCATCGCAGTCGGCCAGGCCGCGACCTTCAGCGTCGATGCATGGCCGGCGCGCGAGTATTCCGCATCCGTCAAGAAGGTGGAGTTCGGCGCAGTCGGGACCGGTGCGACCGCCAAGGAAGGAGCCGCTCCAGCCAACACCGTGGTCACCTACAGCACCGAACTTGAAGTCACTAACGATGATCTATCACTCCGCCCCGGCATGACCGCCACCGTGGACATCGCCATCGCGGACAAGCCGGACATCCTGGTGGTGCCAAACGCTGCCCTTCGTTTCGACCCGGTCTTCGCCGCCTCGATCGGCAAGCCGGAAGACACCAAGAGAACCCTCGTCCAAAGCCTTTCGCCAGGTGGCGGCAGACGTTGGCGCGGCACTCCTCCGCCCAAGCCGGGATCTTCGGATTCCACCCCCAAGGTCTGGACTCTCAAGGACGGCGAGCCACTGGAAATCGAAGTCACCACCGGCATTACCGACGGTCGTGTCACTGAGATCACCGGCGGGGAACTTGCGGCAGGCACGCCACTCATCGTCAGCATCGATCCGCCGAAAACGGAATGAATCCCGAAAAGCTCATCCAGCTCCAAGGCATCACCAAGCGTTACGGCACGGGTGACGCCGCTTTCCTCGCGCTGCGCGGGGTGGACGTCACCATTCATCGCGGTGAATTCGTCGCCATCATGGGCCCCAGCGGCTCCGGGAAATCCACCCTCATGAACTTGTTAGGCTGCCTCGACACTCCGACAGCAGGTTCCTATCAATTCAAGGGCATCGAGGTCGAGCGCCTCAACAAAGACCAGCGCTCCCTGCTGCGGCGGCATGCGCTGGGATTCATTTTCCAAGGCTTCAACTTGCTAGCCCGCACCTCGGCCCTTGAGAATGTCGAGCTGCCGCTGCTCTATCGGGGATACACCCGCAAGCAACGCCACGAGATGGCCCGCGGGGCACTGGCCCAGGTCAGCTTGTCGGATAAGGAGCGCAACACCCCGGCCGAACTCTCCGGTGGCCAGCAACAACGCGTCGCCATCGCCCGCGCCATCGTCACCCAGCCAGACACGCTTTTCGCAGACGAACCGACCGGTAACCTCGATTCGAAAACCACCGTCGAGATCATGGAACTTCTTCGTAAGCTCAACACGGACCGTGGCATCTCCATCATCATGGTCACCCATGAGGACGAGGTCGCGGCCTGCGCCCGTCGCATCATCCACGTCCGCGACGGCTTGATATCCCGGGATGTCGTCAATCATCCGAATCCAACTCCATGATTGCCATGACCTTCAACGCGCTGCTCATCGCCATCCGGGAAATCCGGCGGAACCTGACGCGTTCGTTTCTAACTGTAATCGGCATCGTCATCGGCGTCGCCGCCGTGATCACCATGGTCACCCTCGGCCGCGGCGCCACCGAGATGGTGAAACAGAATATCTCCAAAATGGGGAATAACCTGCTCGTACTCCGCACAGGTCAGGGCTGGGGTGGGGGTGGCGCACCGATGTTCAACCAGCAGGATGTCGATGCGATCCGCAATCAGGTTCCCGGCATCGTGGCCTTGGCACCATTGATTTCGAACAACGCCCAGGTGGTCTATCAGGAAGAAAGTAACAACTACGATCTTCAAGGAACCACGGTTAATTATTTCGCCATCGCAAACTGGAACATCAGTCTCGGCCGGTTCTTCACGGAGAAGGAAGTCGAAGAATCAGCTCCCGTCTGTGTGATCGGTGAGACCATCCGCAAGGAACTTTTTGGCGAAGGGGTAAATCCCCTGGGCAGCAAGATCCGCGTCAAGTCGATGATTCTTGAAGTCATCGGAGTCACCGCGGTGAAAGGGCAAGGCGGCTTCGGGGACGATCTTGATGACCACGTATTCACGCCCTACACCACCGTCATCCAGCGTTTGTCGGGAAAGCAGGGTGGCAGGCATTTCAATCAAGTCGCGATCTCCGGTGAAAAAGGCTATCCTAGCGCCCACATCGTCGCGGATGTCGCCGCATTGTTGCGGGAGCGGCGCAAGATCAGCGCCAACGAGGATGACGATTTCAGCGTGTTCGATTCGCAGCAACTCGCCGAGGTGATCAGCTCCAGCACCCAGGTGATGACCTCGCTGCTAGGTGCCGTCGCCGGCGTCAGCCTGCTCGTCGGTGGCATCGGAATCATGAACATCATGCTCGTCTCCGTCACCGAACGGACGCGGGAAATCGGCATCCGCCTCGCCATCGGAGCGCGGGCGCGAGAAGTGCTGCTCCAGTTCCTCGTCGAGGCGGTGACGCTCTCCTGCATCGGTGGAATCACCGGCATTCTGCTAGCCTACGCCCTCTGCTCGTCCCTCGCCAAGGTGGTCGGGGCACCCTTCCTGTTTGACCCCAAGATCAACCTCATCGCCTTCGTCTTTTCCGCTGGCATCGGTATCCTCTTCGGCTTCATGCCCGCCCGCCGCGCTGCCGGACTCGATCCCATCGAGGCGCTCAGGCATGAGTGAGTCGAAATTTGAGAGTTGAGAGTTGAGAGAAAGAAGCGGATGAATGGGCCGTCGTCTTTCTCTCAACTCTCCGCTGAAAACTTCTCAACCTCCTCCCCGTGAGCCCCATCACTATTGCCGCCGTCAAGGAACAAGCCGCGGAAATCCCGATCCACGCCGCAATCCACGCCCAGCTCCAGTCCCGCGCTACCCGCACCACCAAGGGCGGCAAGCCGTATCTGGAACTCGTCTTCGCCGACGCCACCGGTAACTTCTCGCTCAAGGTCTGGTCGGACTCACCCATCTACGACGCTGCGGAAAAACTCGCCCCGAATTCCATCGTCCGCCTCGAAGCCGAGTGGACGCAGAACCAATATGGCGTCAATCCAAACCACCTCGCTTGGTTCTCCGTGGATGACACCGCCGTCGCCAACTTTCTAGCAGGCGATCCCGAGATCCGGGAAAAACAAGACCGCGATTTCGCGGAAATCCGCCGCCTCTGCGACTCCATCGAAGACCCACGGTTGCACGGTCTCTGCGCTCTTTTCCTCAGCCAGTTAGGTGATCGCTTCCGTCGCACTGCGGCTGCCAGGAAAAACCACCACGCCCGCCGCGGCGGCCTGGTCGAACACGTTGCCCAGATGATGCGCTCCGCCAACGCGTTGTGCCCGGTTTACCCCGAACTCAACCGCGATCTAATCCTCGCCGGCGTCCTTTTCCACGACTGTGGGAAGCTCTGGGAAAACTCCTACCCGGAAGATGGCTTCAACCAGATCCACAGCATCCACGGCGAAATGTTAGGTCACATCCCGCTCGGCATCGAGCTCGTGAACAAACTCTGGAATGACATGCTGGAAACCGTGGAGACCGACGAATGGAAATCCCTCAAGCCCACCACCGAGATGACGCGTCTGCACTTGCTCCACCTCATAGGCAGCCACCACGGGCAATACGAATTCGGCTCGCCCGTCCTCCCGCGCACCCCCGAGGCCTTCGCCCTTCACTACATCGACAATCTCGATGCGAAGTTGGAGATGCTCCGCGACGCTTATGCTCAGTCGCAGGAAATCGCTCCCGGTATCTACGACCGCGTTTTCCCGCTACCGACGAATCTCGTGCGCCCGCTCGCAAGTTTCATTCCCCCGCCGCCCGGGCTGGAAGAGGAGCCTGCCGCCGTGGAAGAGGAAATCGCCGAGGAGTCGTGATGGGAGGAGTATGGGGAACCGTGCGACTTCCCGCTTGGCTTTGACTCCACTTATTCTTCCAAAACCGACACGCATCGGCTGAAGTCGGGACTGCCCACAAAAAAAGCCGCCTCCTCGTGGGATGCGGCTTTTTTCAAACTTTTAGAGGGCGGCTCAATTCGCTGCCACCGCTGCTGGAGCAGGCTGGACGACGTTCACGCGGCGGCCTTCTTTGTCGAAAAACACGCGGCCATCGACGAGGGCGAAAAGCGTGTGATCCTTGCCGCATCCGACGCCGAGACCTGGATGGACCCTAGTGCCACGCTGGCGGATGATGATGTTTCCGGCAATGACAGCCTGGCTACCGAATTTTTTCACGCCGAGGCGCTTGCTGCGGGAATCGCGACCGTTTTTAACGGAGCCTTGTCCTTTTTTATGGGCCATGGAAGTAGGTGGGTAAGTGTTGAAAATTAACCGGCAATCGAGGTCACCTCGAGTGTGGTCAGGCTACGGCGAAAGCCCTTGGTCTTGTGAAATCCCTTGCGGCGCTTGAATTTGAAAGCGACACCCTTGGGTCCGCGATATTGGTTGATAACCTTGGCAGTCACCGAAGCGCCGTCCACAAGAGGAGCGCCGATTTTCAAGGAGTCACCTTCGCCGACCATCAGGACGTCAAATGTGATTGTCGAATCGACTTCGGCATCGAGCTTCTCGACGTCGAACTTGTCGCCTTCTTGGATGCGGTATTGTTTACCGCCGGTTTTGATCACTGCGTAGGCCATGGCCGTTTGGGAAATAGAGTTATTCCGTCCTGCTGGGCGGGCGGGGAGAACACCACGGCGCCCCACCCTGCGCAAGATTTTTTTATCGGGAATCCGAGTTTTCGAAAAATCGGGCAATTCTTTCGAAAAATGGGTCCTGTTTCCTGATCGATTTCGAACGGGAAATGGGACGTGACCTAGCCAAGGCTCACCATTTCCTTCAGGAACACGCTTCTACCCGTCCCTGTTTTTCTTCACCGAATCACCGAGAATTCCATGCCATTGAAAGGGGTTTGAAACCAAGTGTGTTCGGCATCTTAAGAGCTTGCCGTGATCTTCCTGCGTCTTCTCGTTAGACTCGTCCGTGGATGGCCACGGGGTTAAGCTGGCCGAAGAGCATGAGGCTGAGATAGTCATCCGCCTCGCAGGGATTCCACAAAATTGGATGCATGCGAGTCAACCTCACCCGACATGCCTCCGCAGACGTGCAAGCACCGCTTGAGCATCTCTCGCAAACTGCGCGAATTCCCGCGATAAACGGACATCCGCCGCCACGCGGTTCCAGAAAATTTCCGCCCAGCCCGCAGCTTCGCGCCACGGCTCGGTCATCGCGGGCAGCGGTGGGGCGGGTGCGAATTGGCGTTCGACCAACTCTCCCTGACTGCCCGGCGCCCACAGCATCGGCAGCATGTCGTAGGCGGGCGTGACCCGAAATGGCAGCGTGTCATCGAGGAAAAACGCGAGGTTTCCGAAGTGCATGTCCGTGTTTCCGATCAGCTCCCCAAAGGCGTGCAATCGCTGGATTGTCGCGAACGAGCCGCTGTCGATCAGCCCGCGCCGATGAAATTCCGCCGTCGCCTCCAGCCAGTTCCGCGACAGGGAGCCGAGCAATGACGCCGCCAGTGCTTCCAACGAAACCACCCCGCGCCTCCCTCCAGCCCCGATCCGGTCGAAGCGCGGGATTTCGAGAAATCGCCGTCCGCCTGCATCCAGCAGACGGACGCCAGCATTCGCCAAACCCACCTCAGCCAGAGTCTGATGCGCATGAAATTCACACAGCAACAGATCCGCCCAGCGCCGACCCGTCGCCTGATCCAGCGGTGCAGAAAATTTCACCAACACGGAGCGGAATTCATCCGCCTCATCTCGCAGCGTGGTGAGAAATTTCGGTTGCTCGCCACCTGCGGACGAGCCGGGCAGGCTTCGCGCGATTTCCATCGCCTGCTGCGGGTAAAACGACTCGCGATCCGCCTCAGAAATCGCATTTCCACCCGGCAAATCCGCAGATCTCGCCAAAGCCCGGCGCAGGCAGTCATCGCCGACGACCCAGTTTCCCGGTAAATCTTCCCCCGCCGCTTGGTGAAAAATCAGCACATCCTCGTCACTCCAAGATCGTGGATCGTCAGGGAGTTGTAGAGTCCTCGAAATCCGGCCAGCAATCGCCCGCCCGAGAAATCCCTGCGGCCTCGCATCGCCCAGGAAAAAGGGAAACCCGCTCCACAGTCCGTTTTCCTCCATGAAAAGCCCGGCCCACTCCGGCGGATTTCCCACCCAATTCACTCGCCCCAAACGGTCGTGCAACGTCTCCAGCTCCGCCCACTCGCCAGCCCGACCCTCCGCGTCCACCCGATAAAGCGGCCAGCGGCTCCCGATGTTTCGGATTCCCCGCCGCAGCAAATAGCGCGTGCTCCGAGTTGCCCCCAGCGTGACCAACTCATCCCCGAAATCCGGCAAAGTCCGGGCAATTGTCGTGCGGTTCACCCGCAGCAAGCCCGCCAGCTCCGTCGCAGAAATCGGCCCACGCGCCCGGATCAGCGGAGCGAGGTTTTCACGGGTAATTTGTGCGGGACGGGCCATTTAATGCACGAATTATGCATCATAAATTT
>JBOFET010000325.1:0-4189 GCA_051648225.1 Luteolibacter sp. | reverse complement strand
GTGACTCCTACAACTTTGGAACCGAAGTGGTGGATGTAGCTTATGGCGAAGTAGGTGGCTTTAGGTTCAAAAACAAGGTTTCCGGATTGGTTGCCTTCAACAATGGAAGTTTTGGCGGCGATCCGCGTCCCGGCGTGACGAAAAGAGGTTATCTAAAAATTCCGTTTGAGAGGACCGAGTTGACTGGCCTAGGGCAACGCTGCGTCGCGATCTATCCCCAGCGGATGAAGGCGTTTCTCGCCGCGCTTGGGGCTGACCCTGTGTCCATCAACAATTCTCTCGTGGTTAACGTTAATTATTCAAACCTCGGTCCTGAATATCCGCTAAAACCCCAGATTCCATGCACGGACAATGACTATGGACTCGTTCTTAAAGAATGCGCGAACTTGACGCCTTTCACCCGTGGGTTCTCTTTGGTGACCAATCTCAGGCTATACATTGGGGATGATTTCAATATCGTCACCGGCACTCCTCCTGCGGGTTATGCTCCTACCGGACCCTACTACCCACCGTGTTCTTTATTCGCTCCGGAGAAGCGCTACGGTGTCGATGTTGATCCGTTTTCGGTAGTCCTTGCTGGACAGGTCGGCTCGCTTGCCAAGTCGGAAAGGGTCAATTCTGCCGACGCTGCCCTACCGGAAATCCGGCCCCTCGATTCAAGAAACAAGAGTGGTTCAGCGATGGAAGCGAGCAACATCACCGTCAATCTCAGACCCATCGACCACCCGGCCGCACTTCCGCCGATCACCATGATGAATTGGCTGCTAGTGCTCGAAGAGCGGAGGAAGGAGTTTTACTAGCAAAAGTTAGTCCTCGACGTAGAGGATCCGCCCGCAGTCCTCACATTGAGCGATTTCCCGACCGGATTGAACCTTCATCACCGTGGAGGCGATGAGTTTCATGTGGCAGCCCTCACATTTTCCGTCGCGCATTGGGGCGACGGCGAGACCGTCCTTGGTTTTCATGAGTCGGTTGTAAAGCGGTATGAGACTGTCCGGCACATTGGCCAGAAGCTTCGCCCGCTCGGCAGTGACTTCCGCTTGGTCCGCCTGCATGCGGTCGTGGCGTTGGGCGACGGTGGCGAGATCCTCCTCCACCAGCTTGCGGGTCACCGTGCGCGCGGCTTCGGCGGCTTTTTGCGCTTGCCGGTATCCATCGACCTCTTCCATGGCTTCCAGCTCCAAAGTCTCGAACGCATCCAAGTCCTTCTCGTAGCGCACGATTTCATGGCCGAGGGCGACGAACTCCTCGTTTTTGCGCGTCTCGAACTGTTGGAGCTTCAGCCGCTTGATCGTGGTCCGCCGGGTTTCCGCATCGAGTTCGATTTTTTTCACCCGCAGCTCGCAGTCGAGCAGTGCTTGGTGGGCTTTTGCGACCGCTGCCTCGTCGCCGGCAAGTTTCGCTTTCGCCCGGGCCTCGTCTTGGGGTAGTTTTGCGAGGTCTCTGGCCAGCGCCAAAAGGCGGCGGTCACGGTCCTGGAGAATCAACAGTGCGCGAACTTCATCTTGCATGCGGTTGGGGTAAACGGCCCGGGCCGCATCGGCAAGGATTGCTTGTGGTCAAGTCCGACTCTGCCGGGACGGCTTCGATCATCCATCGGTTCGACCCGACAAACTGGCATCCACCGCATAAATCACCACTGCCAGCCAGATCAGCCCGAAGGAGAGCAGTCGCGCACCGGTCATCGGTTCATCGTAGAGCTGCCAGCCGATGATGAACTGGATCGTCGGGCCGAGGAATTGAAGGATGCCCAGTGTGGTCAGCCGGATCGTCCTTGCCGCGTGGCCGAAAAACAACAACGGCAGCGCCGTCGCCAAGCCCGTCCCCACCACCAGCGACGCATTGACCCAGCTCCCACCAAAGGCCCCGGGCACGCTTGTAGGTGGAAGAACCAGCCAGACGAGTGCGACGGGTGCCAGCAGGCTCGTCTCTGCCGCCAATCCGGCCAATGATCCGAGCGGCGCTTTTTTCCGAACGACCGCATACAGCGAAAACGTGACGGCCAGCGTCAAGGCCACCCACGGGAAATGTCCTACCGCAGGCACTTGCAGCGCCACTCCACCGAGCGCCAATGCGATCGCCGCCAGTTGCCAGCGGCTGTTCTTGTCGCCGAAATACAGCGCGCCGAACAACATGTTGAAAAACGGATTCAGATAGTATCCGAGCGCCGCCTCGATGATCCGCCCGTTCAGCGTGGCCCAGACATACAGCAGCCAGTTAGAAGCGAGCAGGCAGCCGGAAAGCAGATGCCAGCCGAGTGCCTGGCGCGATCTCAACCCTGCGAGCAATTTCCTTCCCTCGCCCCGCCACCACAGGATTCCCAACACCAGAAACAGCGACCAAATCGTCCGTTGTGCGACAATCGAGGAGGCGGGTAAGAAATCGAGCTGCTTCCAGAAAATGGGCAGAATTCCCCACAGGAAAAACGCAGCCAGAGCTGCCAGCACTCCGGATCGGTGTCGGTCCACACCCGGACGCTGCTTGATCCAGACTGCCACGCGAAGGCAAAAGTGAAACACCCTTCGCCGCCATCACGAAATGATTTGGCAAGGTCCCGTGTCCCTTGCCATCGACGAACATTTCCGCCAGCGAGTCGCCTTTCCGTGCCCGCCGCACCCGTAGTTCCCACCGCGTCTTCTCAGCCGCAGCTTGCCCCGGTCAATCTCCGCCGCCACCGCAGCCGCCGCAACCACCTCCTCCGCCACAGCCGGAGCTTGCGCTGCTGCAGCCGGATGTTCCGCAGCCGCTGCTTGAACCGTTGTTCGCAGGGCCGCCCATCTGCCGTGTTAGGCCCTTATAGATGGCGGCGAATTCCGGGATGCTGGCAAGGACGGCTGGCCCCAGAAGGGCGAAGTTCCAGAAAACCCCGTCGAAAGAGGAATCCCGCTGGGGTGGGTTTTTTTCCGAGCGGAGTCGGTTGAGCAATTCGTCGCCCGTTTTGGTGAGCCTGCGGGTATTCCGTCCAACGACGATGGCGAGGATGAGCGAGACGGTGAGAAAAATGATGAGAAATCCCACCGGTTTGTCCCGGGAGAGTCCGATCGCGAGCTTGATGAGTCCGATCCCCAAGAGCACCAGCAGGGGGACGACCGCAGACCAGCCGGCTTTGGTTCGTTCTTGTTCGGTGGGGCGCAGTCCGAGGGAGGCGAGCCGGACTTCGAGTCCGCGAATCGTTGGGAGGACGGCGGTGTATGCTTCGGGAACGGAGAGTCCTGATTTGTCGCCCTGCTGGATGGCACGGAGCATTTTCCGCTCGATCACGTGCAGCCCGTCGCCGTTGGCTGGCTTGAGAAGTAGCAGGAAATTTCCATTGTATCTGGATTTCCACTGGATGTGGCCGGAATGCATCAGGCGCAGGGCCGCCAATTGCGAGGCCCGCGGTGCGCCGCCTGCCAGATAGGCGGTGTCGTAGGGATCGGTTAGCTCGGGGTAGTAGCCAGCGCGATCGAACCGGTTCGCTGCGGAGCGCGCCCTCAAGAATGACCATACGGTGGCGATCCCGAACAGGATCGCGTAGAACGCGAGAAACGCGGGACCGTTCAGATCGAAAAACGGGATTTCGGAGATTTTCATGGGGAGTGGGTTTGAGGTTTTTTCCAGGAAGCCCGGCGCGTCCAGCGGGGGCGGGGGATGAGCCAGAACTTCGTGCGGTCGATCCATCGACCGGCACCCGCATCGCAAAACCGCGCGGCGGGATCCGGCCAGATGTCTGCGGGTGGTGGTTCGCCGAAAATTTTCAGGTAGCTTGCGAGGGTTTTCTCATACCAATCGATGAATTTGGTGTCCTCGTCGCTTCCCCCGAGCGTGGGGCCGTGGTGAAGCTGCGTTCCGAGCGTGTCGCGGCAGAGTTTTTCCCAATAGCTCCGGGTGTAGATCAAATGCAGGTGCCATGCTTGATCGACTTGCTCGGACGGCGTGACGGGATGGCCGGCGACCATGGCGAGGCAAATGAAGCGAAGATACTCGCTCGCCACTCTGCCGGCGAAGGCGTGGTCCCAGCCTTGCTCGCGGGCCAGCCGACTGGTGAATGGCAGTGCCGCGCTGGATTCGTCGAGCGGGAAGGACTCGATCTTTTCACGCAATAAACTGAAGTCCGGCGTCATCGACTGAGTGCGGGATATCAGAGTGCAGCCGGAAGACCAGCTCCGAGGTGTGACGAATCTTGTAAGATGAATCCGTGGCCCCCGAA
>JBOFET010000324.1:0-5932 GCA_051648225.1 Luteolibacter sp. | reverse complement strand
GGTCGCCGTGTCGATTTCAATCACGTAAGGATTCGTGGCGGTTGCACCCATTCCTTCGATCGACGCCCGGATGATGGCGAGAGGGGTTTTCAGCTCATGGGAAACACTGTCCAACAGGTTTCTTCGAAGTTTCTCGGATCGATCCATCACCTCCGCCTGGCTCACTGCCTGGATGAAATGTTCTTTCTCCAGAACCAGCGCCAACTGGAGCGCGAAGGCCTCGACCGCCTGCCGCAAGCCGAAGTCCAGCGCCCTATTTTGCTTCGTGAGCTTCAGACCCAGCACCCCCATCACCGAGGTGGCGGTCTGAAGGGGAAACCACGTCCCCGCCGACTGGGGCAGCGTGTCGGTGAACCGGCCCGCACCCATTTTGTTCGAATAAGCCCACGCCGCGACGCCGAACTCGCGTTCATCCGGCTGCCAGGTGCTCGCCGGATGCGCCACGGCTAACAGCGAATGATCGAGCTTGCGGACGACCAGCGCCGTGTCCGCGCCGATCACTGAGTTGATGATTTTCAAGGCCTCGGCAAGCCCCTTCCCCGTGTCCGGTGCCAGCGCGGCACTTTGCGTGACCCGCAGTAGCGCGTCGGTCTCCACCTGCCGTCGCCGCTCGGCGATCTCCCGGGTCCGCAGGCGGGTGGTTAGCTGGCCCATGCTCAAAGCGACGGCAAAAAAAGTCCTAGCAGGATGGTATCCTCCAACGCCCTAACCTCGAAGGTGAACTTGGGCGGGATGAAAAAGTAATTCCAGGCAAGCGCGCTGAGTCCAGCCATGACCAGGATAGGCCAGCGACCGATGCGAAACGCCGCCAGCAGGATTGCGAACAGATAGACCAGCGCTGGCACGGTGTAGCCCACGACCGGCTCCAGCCGCCAGCAAACCGCCGTCAGCGCGATGATAATGGCGAGGGCGATGGCGTATTCTTGGAAGGGATGGGTGGCAGAGATCCGCTCCGGGACATCAGGACGATTTGACGGCCGGCCAATCAACGGGCGGACCACGCAAACGTCGATGTCGCCGCTGCCTTCGATGACTCGATCCGCCAAGGTCGGCTTCCAGCGGGAGCGGTGGTTCGGTTTGCCCACCACAATCTGCGAGACATTCCGCTCGCGCGCCACGGCGAGCAGAGTCGCCGCGACATCGTCCCCGGTGGCGTGCACCACCTCGCCGCCGAGCTTGCGGGCGAGCCCAAGACTACGACCTAGCAGATCCTGCTGCGGGGCGGTGAGCGGACGGGTGCCCTCGACCCACACCGCCAGCCACGGGCAGCCGTGCCGCCCCGACGCCCGGCGCGTCCAGCGGATCAAGCTTTCCGAATACGGCGTCGGCCCCACGCCCACCATCAACCTAGCGTTCGTCTTCCACGGACTACTCACGCGCCGCGCCTTGCGGATGTCTTCAAGATCACGGTCCACTCGCTCGGCGGTGAAGCGCAGCGCAAGCTCGCGCAACGCGGTGAGATTTCCTTCCCGGAAAAATCCTTCGGCCGCCGCCTGGGCACGGTCGCCAAGATAGACTTTCCCCTCGCCGAGCCGGTCCATCAGTTTTTCGACGCTGAGGTCAACCAACTGGATCTCATGGGCGCGGTCGAGCACCGAGTCCGGCACAGTTTCCTGCACGGCCACCCCGGTCACCTGCCGCACGATGTCCACTTGGCTCTCGATGTGCTGAACGTTAAGCGTGGTGACCACATCGATGCCTGCATCCAGCAACTCCAGCACGTCCTGATAGCGCTTCAAATGGCGGCTGCCGGGCGCGTTGGTGTGAGCAAGCTCATCGACTAGCAGAAGATCCGGACGTCGTTGAATGGCGGTGTCGAGGTCGAATTCCTCTCGCACGTGCCCGCTGTGTTCGATCTTTTTGCGAGGAAGCAGCTCCAGATTTTCCAACAGCGCCGCAGTTTCCTGCCGCCCGTGGGTTTCCACCACGCCGACAAGCACCTTGAGTCCATCCGTCTGACGCTGGCGGGCTAACAAAAGCATCACGTAGGTTTTCCCCACACCCGGACACATGCCGAGAAGGATGTAGAGTTTTCCCTTTTTTTCCAAACTCGCCTCCCGCTGGAGCCGGGCCAGCAACGCGTCGGGGTCGGGGCGGTCGTCGTTCATAGAAAGAGTGAGAACATTCTTGTCCTCATATTGATAGGGACGGGAATGTCCCTAGTCCTTAAGAGAATCGAGCGCGAGGTTCAATTTGAGAACGTTCACGCCATCCACGCCGAGCAGACCAAGGCTGGTCTTGTCGGTATTGGCGACAATGAGTTTTTGTAATTTCGCTGGCGTGATACTGCGTGCCTTGGCAACGCGTGAGTTTTGCAGCGCGGCATTCGCAAGACTGATATGGGGATCCAGTCCGCTGGCGGAAGCTGTCACGGCGTCGGCTGGAACGGCTTGATCGTCGGTCAGACGATTGGTCGTGCGATAAACTGCGATGCGTTCCTTCAACTGATCCGCAAGCTTCTGTGAGGTGGGTCCGAGATTGCTGCCGCCAGAACCGGCGGCGTTGTAACCAACTGCGGACGGACGCGGGTGAAAATAGCCTTCACCACTGAAATTCTGGCCGAGAAGCTCGGAGCCGATGATGGTTCCATTCTTGTCGGTGAGCAGGCTGCCGTCGGCCTTGTCGGCGAAGGCAACTTTTGAAATGCCAGTAACCACAAGCGGATAGAAGCCGCAGCAGACAACGGCGAACACAAGAGTGGAAACGATGGCAGGACGGATTTCTGACAAGATGGCTTTCATGCGAGGTTGAGGGTAGTGATGACGAGGTCGACGGCCTTGATGCCGATGAAGGGAACGATCAATCCGCCTAGGCCGTAGATGAGCAGGTTGCGACGCAGTATTTCGACGGCACCGAGTGGTTTGTAAGGCACACCTTTGAGCGCGAGCGGGATGAGCGCGACGATGACGAGTGCGTTAAAGATGATGGCGCTCAGGATCGCACTTTGAGGAGAACCGAGTTTCATGATGTTCAACGCGGCCATCGCGGGGAAGGTCACCATCAACATCGCGGGACTGATCGCGAAGTACTTGGCGACGTCGTTGGCGATGGAGAACGTAGTTAGAGAACCACGTGTCATGAGGAGTTGTTTGCCGATTTCCACAATTTCGATGAGCTTGGTCGGGTTGCTGTCGAGGTCCACCATGTTGCCCGCCTCTCGGGCAGCCTGGGTGCCTGTGTTCATGGCGACGCCGACATCGGCCTGGGCCAGGGCGGGCGCGTCGTTGGTGCCGTCACCAGTCATGGCGACGAGGTGACCGGCGGCCTGCTCGGCTCGGATGCGTCTGAGTTTGTCCTCGGGCGTGGCTTGCGCCATGAAATCATCGACGCCCGCCTCGGCAGCGATCGCGGCGGCGGTCATCGGGTTGTCACCGGTGATCATCACGGTGCGGATGCCCATTTTACGGAGTTGGGCGAAGCGCTCCTTCATGCCGCCTTTGACGATGTCCTTGAGTTCGCCCACTCCCAGAACCTTAGGGCCATCCGCGACGACGAGCGGCGTGCGACCGGCACGGGAGGCAGCTTCCACTGCCTTTTCAACATCCACCGGATAGATTCCACCCTGCTGTACGACCCATTGTTTCACCGAATCCGCGGCTCCCTTGCGGACGCTGCGGCCTTCGATATCGACGCCGCTCATCCGCGTCTGGGCGGTGAAATGCACGAAGGTGGCGTGTGGATGGGCAACCTCGCGAGCACGGATGTTGAACTTTTCCTTGGCTAGCACGACGATGCTGCGGCCTTCAGGGGTTTCGTCTGCTAGAGACGCGAGCTGCGCGGCATCGGCGAGTTCCAGTTCGGTGACGCCGGGTGCGGGAACAAAGTCGGAGGCCATGCGATTGCCGATGGTGATGGTGCCGGTCTTGTCGAGCATCAGCACGTCGATGTCCCCCGCCGCTTCGACCGCACGGCCGCTGGTCGCCATGACATTGCGGCGGATCAGGCGGTCGATGCCGCTGATACCAATGGCGCTAAGCAACCCGCCGATGGTGGTGGGGATCAGGCATACTAACAACGCAACAAGGACCGGAATGGTGAAGTTGATTCCGGCGTAGGTGCCGAAGGACTTCAGGGTCATCACGACTAGCAGGAAGACCAAGGTCAGTGCGGAGAGCAGGATGGTCAGTGCGATTTCGTTAGGCGTCTTCTGGCGCTTGGCTCCTTCCACCATCGAGATCATGCGGTCGAGGAAGGTATTGCCCTTTTCCGAGGTGATTTTGATGACGATGCGGTCGCTGATGACGCGAGTGCCGCCAGTGACGGCGCTGCGGTCGCCACCGCTTTCACGGATGACGGGAGCGGATTCGCCGGTGATGGCGGCTTCATCGACCGATGCGATGCCTTCGATCACATCGCCATCGGCGGGGATCACGTCGCCGGTTTCGCAGACGACAAGATCGCCCCTTTCAAGGACGGGTGCGGCGACGCGTTCTTCCTGATCGCCACGAAGGCGGCGCGCCATCGTGGCTTTGCGGGCTTTGCGAAGGCTGTCGGCCTGGGCTTTTCCCCGGCCCTCCGCCACGGCTTCCGCGAAGTTTGCGAAGAGCAGGGTGAACCAGAGCCAAACGGCGAGTTGGATGACGAATCCGCAGTCATCGTGCGAGGTAAAGATCGCAACGGTCGTTAGAACCGCGCCAACCAAGGTGACGAACATGACCGGATTCTTGATCATGAGCCGCGGATCGAGCTTGCGGAACGAATCGTCGACCGCTGGTGCGATGATCGATTTGTCGAAGAGTGATGGTGTGGAGTGGGACATACGCTGCCATCCAGTTTCCACGGATTCTCGCGCTGTGGTAATCAAAGGCCAACCGGAAGGCGTAAAAAAAGCGTAAATGCGGACGAGACCGAAATGCGTTGTGGGCGGAAAAAGCAACCCGGGCGTAAGCAAACGATCATGTTCGCTAGCTGCTAGGACGCGAAAGGATTGAAGAGCTTCACCCCGGTGTTCTGAAAATCAGCGACATTCCGCGTCACCATCGTCAGGCGGTGGCGGTGGGCGGTGGCGGCGAGTTGGCTATCGAGTGAAGGGACGGTTACCCCCTTTTTATCCCATGCGGCGACCAGTTGGCCCCAGACGTGGGCGGTGCTGGTGTTGAAGCTGAGAATACGGCCTTCCGTCCTCTTGCAGAGCCCGGTGAACCAGGATTGCAGAGCGGTCTTTCGCTTTCCGGCGGGCAGTGCTTCGATCCCACGACGGAGTTCGCCGATGGTGACGGTGCTCAGGTAGAGGTCCGCCTCGTGATCGCGCAGCCAAGCGACCACTTGCTCATCCGGTTTGGTCTTGGCGAGTTCGCTGAAGACATTGGTGTCCACAAGGTAGCTCACAGGACAAGTGCGCTGGTAGAGTCTTTGGCCCGTGGAGGCACCTCGAATGGATAGGGACAGGCGAGCAGATGATCCACCAAACCGTGATTGGGAGGGCGGTTGATGCGGCGGAGGGTGATGGTGTCTTCATCGTCAATGAAGACCTCAAAATCCTGCCCTGGCTGCAGATGCATTTGCTCCCGCACGGCGCTGGGCAGGACAATCTGCCCTTTTTGTGAAAGAACGGTGGTCACAGTGGGAAAATCTTACCTTTTCCCCGATCGGAAGCAATTCCTTTTTCCGAAATCCAGGCCGACTTCATTCGGCCTTGTCGGATGAGAGTCGCTTCCTTTGGTATGGCAAGCGGATTCATGAAGGGAACTCCCGGCCGCGCAATTTTTTTTCTGTAAAAGTGGCTGATGACTTTTTCCAAAGGTGGTTGGTGATGTGATTTTGGTTTGGTTTCTGTTAGCCGGGAGTGAGGTGGTTTTTGCCGGTTTCCCATGTCTCGGAGATTTCGATGAGGACGCCGGTGACGAGCCTCAGGAGTGATTCCTCGCTCGGGAAGAGTCCGACGACGCGTGTGCGCTTCTTGATCTGGCCGTTGACGTTCTCGCAGGCGTTG
>JBOFET010000323.1:0-4059 GCA_051648225.1 Luteolibacter sp. | reverse complement strand
CTACGAATGTCGCTGGCTCCACCACCCTCCAGTTGCCCCTTTCAATTCAAGGACCACCACCGGGAGATGTCTTGCTGGTGGTAGGCAATTCAAGCCTCAACGCCGGAGACACCTCGCTTCGCAATTGGTTCCTCGCGGGCGGTTATGCCGTCACCGTGCGCACATTGTCGGCCGTTCAAGCGACCGACACGGTCGGCATGGAGCTGGTCATCATCACATCGACAGGAACCGCCGGGCAAATCAGCACCCGGTTGCGCGACGTTCCCGTTCCCGTCATCGTCTGCGAGCCTTTTGCTTTCGGGAACATGAGAATGACCCTGCCGGGTGACAACGTGCAGATGGGCTTTGCCCCGAACGAAACCCAGATCAGTGTCGCAGCGTCCAGTCATCCTCTCACCGCTGGCCTCGGAGGATTGACTACCGTGGTGAGCAATAGCGCCGGATTCTTCGGATGGGGCGTTCCTGGCAGCGGCGCGTTCAACATCGCAACTCTGGCCACCAATTCTTCGCGTTCCGCCCTGTTCGCCTACGACAGTGGCAGCCTTCTGGCGACGGGGGATGTGGCTCCACACCGGCGTCTGGGCATGTTTCTGGGTGATCTGACCGCAGCCAATCTCACCCTGGAGGGTTCGTGGATCTTGGCAGCAGCAGTCGATTGGGCGATCAAGGGCATCGTGGTGGTGTTGCCAGATCCTCCGCCGAATCCTCCCACCGCGCTCAGTTACCCGAACAACCCGGCGACCTATCAAGTGAGCGGGGTCATCACCCCGAACGTGCCGACCTCGCAAGGTGGATCGGTTCAATCCTACTCGATCACTCCCGCCCTTCCAGCTGGACTTGTTTTCAATACCACGACCGGAGTGATTAGTGGCACACCCACCGAGATTCGCGCTGCTGCGCCCTATCAGGTGACCGCTTCCAATGAGGACGGCTCCACCAGTGTTTCACTGACTCTTTCCGTTCCAGGTCCTCCGGAGGTGATGCTGGTGGTGGGCAGTCTGACGCTCAATACCGGCGATGCCGCACTGCGCAACTGGTTCCTGACGAGAGGTTACGTGGTCACCATGCGAACCTTCGCGGCGGCGCAAGCTGCGGATGCGACGGGCAAAAATCTGGTCGTCGTTAGTTCGACGGGAACCTCCACCCAACTCGGCGGCCGCCTGACGAACGTGGCCGTGCCGGTGATCGTCTGCGAATCGGCCATATTCGATGACATGGGCATGACTGCTGTCGGTGAAGGAGTGCAACACGGCACGCTGAACCTCCAGTCTCAGATCCAGATCACCAGTCCGGGTCACCCACTGGCCGCCGGGCTGAGTGGCCTGACCACGGTGGTGAGCAATTCCGCCGGCTTTTTCCAATGGGGAGTTCCAGGAAATACGGCGGTGAACGTTGCGACGCTTGCCTCGAATCCGGCGCGCTCGACCCTGTTTGCCTACGAAAGCGGCAGCCTTCTGGTATCCGGTCAACCGGCAGCGCACCGTCGCCTCGGTTTGTTCCTCGGCGACTTCACGGCTGCGAATTTCACGGCCTCTGGCTCGCAGATCTTCGGGGCCTGCGTGCAGTGGGCGGTCGGCCAGAGGTAATGCGGGTGTCATCCTCGCCAACGACTCCACCGAATGACTGATGGATGTCAGACGCCGGGTTGCCTACGTCCCAAAGCGTCATAACCGGGCTTTCACTGCCCGATAACGATTCACACATGATCAAAGCCAGCGCATCCACGTCCGATAGTTCGACACTCTCTGCAGCATGGAGTTCGGAAGGGGTGGATCTTCGCAAAAGCACCCCGGCGATCAAGCCGGCTTCCGGCCACAGCTACCTCCCCGCTCTCGACGGCTTGCGTGGTATCGCGATTTTGTTAGTCCTGATTTACCATTGCTCGGAACTGGTAGAACTCCGCGACTCAAGCAATGGCCTCGACTGGCTGGGCTGGCGAATCTTCCAACTCGGCTGGGTGGGAGTGGACTTGTTCTTCGTCCTCTCAGGATTTCTGATCACCGGAATCCTGCTGAAGGCCAAATCCCGGCCCAAGTACTTCAGCACGTTTTACGCGCGACGGTCCTTGCGGATTTTCCCACTCTACTACCTTCTGGTTTTTTTCACTTTTCTGGTGTTCCCGCACATCGCGGCATTCATCTCGGCGAACTCCGCCTCCGCCGCGGCCACGTTGAGCGAGCTGCCCTCACTCGAAGGCAAAATTTGGTGGTATCTGGCCTATGCCTCCAATTTTCTCGCCGCGATTGATGGCAACATGGGGCACCGGTTGTTGGCAGTCACGTGGTCGCTCGCCATTGAGGAACAATTCTATTTCATCTGGCCGCTGGTTGTCTATCACTTCCGCGAGAGGACGGTGCTCACGATATCCCTGGTCACCGTGGTATTGGCCTTTGCGATCCGCTGCGGTTTGGTATGGGCGCTTCGGGAAGGATACTGGGAGGGTAACCGCACGGCCATCTACGTCTGGCCTTTCTGTCGTATGGACTCACTGGCGATCGGCGCGGTGATCGCGATCCTGTGGCAAAAACGGGAAAATATCCCCAAGCTGAGACGGTGGTCGAAGCTGTGTTTGCTCTCAGGCCCGCCGTTGTTTCTTCTCGCCATCTTCTTCGACCGCTTCGGCAGCCGCGATCCTATCAACCAGACTTTCGGCTATTCGTTCCTCGGGATCTTCTTCGGTGCTGCCTTGATCCAGGCGCTCCTGCTGCCACAGCAAGGAAGGATATTCAAGTTCCTCACATTTCCCGCAGTGCTCAACTTCGGGAAACTTGCCTATGGAATCTACATGTTTCACGTGCCGATGATGTATGGAATGGACGCCGTGTGGTTCGGTAAGTTGCTAGATTTCAAGATCGTGGGTTCCAGTTTGCCGATGCTGGTGGTGTTCATCGCGCTTCTTTCGCTGGCGGTATTCATTGCGGCGAAAATCAGCTGGATCCTCATCGAACGGCCATTCCTGCGGTTGAAGCGGTTCTTTCCAAGCTCGTCCGACGAAGTCAGTCGCCAGCGGGAATCCTAGCAAGAGTGCCGGGTGCGGCGCTGGTTTGGAATTTGCCCCCCTCGTGGGATGATTCCAGTTTCAAGTCCGAGCATCGAAAGGTCTATCGAGCGAACCTGCCGGCCAGCCGCCGGGTGGCACAAAGAAAGATCGTGACGTGTGATCAAATAACAGGCATAAAACGCCCACTTAACAGCAATTTCGCCTGAAGTTCTTTCATGGTATCGAGCTTCCTCCTTCGATCAGTTTCAAAACCTTTCCCCTTGATCCATCTATGAAAAACATGCATTTGAAAACTCCGGGCGTCCTGAGGCGCGTCATTGGTTCGCTCGCGAAATCTGTTGGTCGCGGGTCCGATCTCCTTACCGTTCTCACAGGTGGGATCTTGGCCACGGGCTTGTTGTTCTCCGCGGCGTGTGGCCCTGCGCCGGACTATCACATCCCGTCCTACGCGTCCGCCGCCACGCCGAAGGGGACGCTATCAGTGGGAGATAAAATCCGCGTGGCCTATCCGGGCGCTCCTGAGTTCAACCAAGTTTATAAAATCCAAGCGGATGGTAAACTCGGGCTTCCGATGGTGGGGAATGTAACGGCCGCCGGTCGCACGGCGACATCGCTACAGTCCTCACTCACGGCGATGTATGAGACGCATCTCAACGACCCAACGGTTTTTGTGAGTCTCGAAGAGCCATCATCCGTGGTCTATGTCGTTGGCGAAGTGGCAGCTCCAGGGAAAGTGCCGCTGGACCGCCCGATGACGGCGCTGGAAGCAGTGATGGAAATCGGCGGGTTTTCGAAACTGGCCAATCCAAAGAAGGTCTATGTGATCCGCAAAGAAGGTGGGAAACAGAAACGCTATGTGCTGAACCTTGCGAATCCACTGAGTGGTTATGATAGCGATGTTTTCTATCTGCGCCCTTACGATATGGTTTTTGTCGAACGAAGCACTTGGTAAACAGCGGCGAATTTTCTCAAGAACATCAAGGCATGACCTCTCTCGGGGTCATGCCTTTTTTTATCCCTTGTGGCAAAGTCATGAGGCCAGCGCTTGCTCGATCATT
>JBOFET010000322.1:0-20765 GCA_051648225.1 Luteolibacter sp. | reverse complement strand
CGACGTTTCTGGCGAACCACGGATTTTCCGGCGACGCCAGCCATCCCGCCACCGACTCGCGGCGCGACTGGCCTTTGATCTCGGGCTTCGGGCCTCCGAGGAATTTCGGAGTCATGGTCTGTTTGGTGACCGGGTTCTGGATTTCACCGCCCTCGTCGAAGACCACCCGCTCGCGTGGATCTTCGGCGGGTTTGCGTTTCACTTGGGCGAAAAACGAGGCGAAGGAATAATAGTCATCCATCGTCCAGCGGTCGAACGGATGGTTGTGGCATTGTGCGCACTGAATGCGGGTGCCCATGAAAACCTGGGCGACGTTTTCGGTCAGCTTGAGCACGTCCTGCTCGATCTGGAAGAAGTTTGTCGCCGGACTGGAAAACGTGCCGCCCTTCGCGGAGAGCAGTTCCTTGACGAGTTCGTTGAAGGGCACGTTCCCGGCGATCCGCTCGCGCAGCCACTGATAGTAGTTGAGCGCCGCCTTGTAGGAAACCTGTTGGGGACCGTTGTTGAAGGTGCGGATCTGCATCAGCTCGGCCCATTTCATTACCCACATCTCGGTGAACTCCTTACGACCTAGCAGATCATCCACCAGCGCGGCGCGTTTCTCCTGGCGGGTGTCTGCTAGAAATTTTTCCCGCTCCGCGACGGTCGGGGGCACCCCGACGATGTCGAGAAAGACGCGCCGGAGGAACGACTCGTCGTCTGCAAGATCGGACGGGATGATGCGCAGTTTGTTGAGCTTCTCGGCGACGTGGGTATCGACGTAGTTGAACGTGGCGAACTCGGGTTTTTCGTAGGCTAGGTCTGCGGGGACGACGATGGCCTGCGAGCCTTCGGTGAAGGTGTGGAAGCGTGCTAACAAAAACGCTTCGCCACGGTTTTTCGACGCGGCGAGTCCCTTGCGGGCGTCGATGGAGACCGAATTGTCGTTGGAGCTGGAAAAAATCGAGAGCGAGGTCACGTCGCGGTCGATCCCGTCCGAGTAGAGCGCACGTACGCTGAAGGGGACGCGCACGTCGCTGCCGGTGAGCACGAGTTGTTTCGGGCGCACCTCGATTTCGACCGGACTCGGAATCTCCGCTTGATCGAATTCCGCGCCGCTGCGGATCCAGCCGATGAGCGTCTCATAAAACGGGCTGTCCTTTTTCATGAGGTTCCCGCCGGTGTGCGGGACGGCGCCGATGGACTTGGTGAGCAGCAGCGATTCCTCGGGCAGTGCGAGATTAATCCGGCGGCCGGCCATTTCCGTGGTGAGGCGGAAGTGGTCGCCTTTTGGGTCGAAGCCGTAGAGCGAGAGATGGAATCCGTCCTGCCCGCGGGCCGAGCCGTGGCAGGATCCGGTGTTGCAGCCGGCGGCGGTGAGGACGGGCATGACGTCGAGCTGGAACGAAATCGGGCGGGTTTTTTCCGCGTCTTTGACGGTCACGGGGACTTCGGTGCTCAATCCTCGGTAGTCGATGCGCAGGGTGGTGGAGCCGTCTTTCGAGGGAGTGAGTGAATTGCCGGTTAATTTGGCGGTGGCCGGGTCGGCGAGGGTGAGTTTCGACTGCTGGGTGACGTCGTGAATGGAGGCGTCATTAAAACGGGCGATGACGATGACCCGGTGGAAATCCGCTGCGGTTTCTAAAGTGACGCTTTTAGGAAAGGCTTCGATCGAGACGATTTGAGGGTCCGGTGGTGCGTCCCAGCGAGGCAGGGCGGTTTTTGCTTTCGGGACAAGCACCTCGCCTTCCGGCCACGGTGCGCCAGCGGTAATCCAGTCGGAGAGCGCGGCGATTTCTTCTGGGGAAAGGACTTCGGCACTCTTTTTGGGCGGCATCCGCTCGTCATCGTCGTGGGGAAGCCGGACGCGTTTGAGGATTTCTGACTTATCCGGGTTTCCGGGCATGAGGGAAGTTCCGGTTTCACCACCGAGGATCAGAGCCTCGCGGGTGGTGAGGATCAGCCCGCCTTTTGCCTTGTCCGGGGTGTGGCACTCCACGCATCGAACTTCTAGAACGACCCTTGCCGCTTCGAATGTTTGCGCGTTGTCGTAGGCCGCCGTCGCCGGAAGGCTGAGAATGACCGCCCACAAAAATCGCATTGCGTGGTTACGGAGGATGCAAACGCCGCATTGCAACGGATTTTCCCACCCCGGAGTCGCGATTTTCTCCTTCGCAAAAAAGTGTGTTTTCGCGCCATTGCCGGGTTGACAAGCTACCGCCGAAACCTAGAGTTCGCGCCCCGAGCCGGAAACCGGACGGATCACGAACCTTTATCTGAGGCACACACGCCATGAGCAAACGCACCTATCAGCCATCCAAGCGCACCCGGAAAAATCAATTCGGCTTCCGGGCCCGCATGGCCACCAAGTCCGGCCGCGACATCATCCGCCGCCGCCGCCAAAAAGGCCGTAAGCGCTTGGTGCCCAAGGGCGTGGAGATCCAATACAGCCGTCACACGACACAGCACGGCTGACACGGCGCTTCGGCGCTGTTCCGGGAGTCCACCACTTCCAAGCCATGCGACTTCCGCGAACATGCAGCATGACCCAGCGCGCGGATTTCGCGCGGGTCAAGAAAACCGGTCAGGCGAAAGCTGGCCGGTTTGTCATTTTAAGCACGCTGCCTGACCCCTCACTATCGACCATCCGCACCGGATTCATCACCACCAAGCGCAGTGGTAAGGCACACGACCGCAGTCTGTTGCGGCGGCGCTTTCGATCCCTCGTCCAGTCTCACGCTCCCACTTTTGTGGAAATCCGCCGCTACCTCGTCACCATCGCCCGTCCGGGTGCGAGCAAGGCCACCTTCGCCGAGCTGGAAGAAGACTGGGTCCGCCAAGCCCGGCGGCTTGGGCTATTCCCTCGTCCCGAAAAACGACCGTGATCGCCCGATTTCTCAGCACCGTGATTCGGCTCTTGATCCGATTTTACCAACGGATTCTCAATCCGATGTTGAAAGTCGCTGCAGGTCCGGCGATGGGCTGCCGCTACACGCCGAGCTGCTCGAACTATTTCCTGCAAGCAGTGGATGGACACGGTCCGTTTCTCGGCTCGTGGTATGGAATTTGTCGGATTTTCCGCTGTCATCCTTGGGGTGGCTGCGGTTATGACCCCGTCCCGTCACCCGGGAGTGCGGAGAGGAAAATCAAATCCTGCACCTGTCGCCACGAGACACCTCATCCTTAATTTCCCCAAACCGCCTCCATGTACGATCGAAAGACCTGGGTCATTCTTGCCCTCTGTGGCTGCCTCCTGGCGGTCAATCTCCATTTCAACAACCAAATCCAAGTCGATCAGGCGAAAAAGCGCGCTGCCGAGCAAGCGCTCCAGAAGTCGCTGGAGCCGCCACCTGGAGTTCCTACCACGAGCCAGGCCGAACTGACCGTCGAACCGCCGCCTCCACCGACGGAAGAGGAAACCGTCGTCCTTGAAAACAAAGACGTCATTTTCACCCTCACCAACATCGGCGGCGGCATCAAACACGCCGAGTTCAAAAAACAATTCCGGGTCGGCAGCAAGACCGAATCCGTCCGCGCGAACCGCTACGGCCCCGGCCCCATTGGCACACTCGCCAGCGCGGCAGAGTCACTGGAAAACGTACCCCACGCCTACAAGGCCGATGAATCCATCCCCGGCAAAAAGGCCGTTTACATCGCCAAGCTCCCGTCCGGCCTGATCGCGAAGAAGACATTCTCCCTTCCCGAAGAGGACAAACCCGGTTCCGGCTTCATCCTGAATTTCGAACTCAAGCTCGAAAACGCCACTCCCAACGCCACCAACCTCGGCCAATGGAGCATCTTTCTTGGCGAGGCATCGCCGCTCTATCAAGCCGAGGTCGCCCACCAGACCGGCTTCTTCTGGAGCGAAAATGGCAGCATCAATTTCAAAGACGGCTCGGGCTTCACCGGCGGCATGTTCAGCTCCGCCAAGTCGATCATGAAGAGCGACAGCCAGAAGCCCGTCAAATTCGCCGGTGTCACCAACCAGTTTTTCGCGACACTCATCCGTCCGACAGAACCCGTCGTCGCGAACGTCTGGGCGAAATCCAACCAAGTCCGCCTCGCCACCAACGCGGCACCCGTGGTCGCTGTCAACGCCGGCCTCCACCTCCCGACGGCCTCACTCAAACCGGGCGAACCCCTCACCCTCGGCTACCTGATCTTCATCGGTCCCAAGCACAACTCGATGCTTCAGAAAATGGAGAAGACCTGGGGTGCCGGCTGGGGCGATGTGATGCAATACGGCTGGTTCTGGTGGGTATCCGGCCCGCTCAACTGGCTGCTCAATTTCTATCACAACCTGCTCGATGGCGTGGCGAAAAACTGGTCGTGGGGCCTTTCCATCATCCTGCTCACCATCACCGTCCGCACCTTGATCTGGCCGCTGCACGCCAAGTCCACCCACACGATGAAGCGGATGGCGAAGCTCCAGCCGGAGATTCTAAAAATCAAAGAGAAATACCCCGACGATCCGAACAAGGTGAACACCGAGACCATGGGACTCTATCGGAAATACGGCATCAATCCACTGGGAGGTTGTCTCCCGATGTTGATCCAAATTCCGATTTTCTTCGGCTTCTATCGGATGCTAGAATATGCGGTCGAGCTCCGCGGCCAAGGCTTCCTCTGGGTCAACGACCTGTCCCAGCCGGATACCCTGATGCACATCGGCGGGGTGCCCATCAACATCCTGCCGATCGTCATGGCGATCACCAGTTTCCTCCAAATCCGGATGACGCCGATGACCGGCGACAAGATGCAGCAGAAGATCATCATGTTCATGCCCTTCATGTTCTTCTTCTTCTGTTATAACTTCGCCTCCGCACTCGCCCTTTACTGGACCACTCAGAACCTCTTCTCCATCGGCCAGACCTGGCTCATGAACAAGATTCCGGAACCAGAGCTCAAGGCCCGCACGGTCAGCGACAAGAAATCCTTCGTGCAACGGATGGCCGAGCGCCAAGCCGAGATGGAAAAAGCGAAGAAACAAGGAAGCACTGCGATGCGAGACGTCACCCCGGAATCCAAGAAAAAGCGCCCACCCCGCACCGGTGGGTGAGAGGCCCGGCTCACGGAATCATCCGTGATCGCACCTACTGGACTTGATCCCAGTCCACTTGCTTTTCGGCGAAACCGGCGACGAAGTCCCGCAGTTTCCGGTCCGCCTCCTCCTCGCTGATCTCCGCCTGAATCGTCGGCACCTTGCCATACCACATGGAAAAGGAAGCATAAGCCCAGCGCTGGTCCATTCCGCGGATCAAGCGGTCTTTCATGTCGATGAAGGTGCGCTTGAGGTGGTCATTGGTCACCTGATCATGCCCGACGAAAAAGTAATAAGTGATGCAGCGGAGTTCCATGAACTCCGTGGCTTCCCGGTTCGTCGGAAGGCGCTGGGTCGAGAGCAAACGCCGGGCAGAGAACTCATGGCCGTTGGAAAGACCCATTACGACATCCTTGCTGGACGTGATGTTGTGGCCTTGAGCCGGCATGCAGCGCTCCGGGCGGTGGATCGAGTTGTTCAAGTCGTAGCCAGAGAGCACCAGCGAAAGCTGGATTTGGTCCGGGATGGAATATCCCTCGGCATCCATCTCTCCGGGCCGGGCGCTCAGGCAAACCGCCTTGGAAAACTGGGTGTCCGGACTCAAAGTTCCCAGTTCCGCCTCACTCGGCGGATACTGCCGGAAAATCCACGGACCGTAGGAATTCGGCAGCTGCATTTTCACCGCAGAGTCGGCTACCGCACCGACCTTTGGAAGGAAGTAGATTGAACTCATCGTCCCACCTAAAATGACGGGCAGCAGGCACCAGCGCATGTTCATGATTGTTTGACCTCCTCTGGTTGGATGACCATCACCCGACTGACCGTCCGGCGATGGCGCTTTCTCCATGGCAGGCCACCTTCCAGCAGCGCGTGGATCACGAGCAGAAGCAGCAGGGAAAATGGATAGAACAGCAGCAGTCCGGACCAGTCGTGCCAGGTGGTGCGGGCCCACTCCGCATTGCCATACTCCGCGATGACGAAGATCGAGATGACCCGCAGGGAATTTCCCAAGATCGCAAGGGGGAAAGCAGATAGAAACAGGAGGATCTTTTTCCACAGGGCGATTTTCGCGACGTAGGCCCATGCGGCTGAAATCATCAGCAACGCCATGAGAGAGCGGATTCCGCTGCAACCCGCCGCAATCTCGAGAGGTTTCCAATCCCCGTTCACCGGGGCAATCATATTTCCCTGCACCGTGGTCTCCACTCCGCACAGTGCGGCCCCGTGATAGGCCATGGAAGTGGCGATCAATTGCAAGTGCGTGGTGGCCTGTTGGAAGCTCGGCAACGGAACTGCCAGCCAGAAAAAGAACAGCGGAAACAGGACGATTTTTGCCACCTTCCATCCCCACAAATAGTAGGCGGATCCCCAGAGAATGAAGGGTAGCGCCCCCATCGCGATCCGCGGCTGAAGCGTCCGGAAAGCCGCCGCGTAGAGCACCACCCCGATGAAAATAGACAGCAGTCCCCAGTTACTCCCCCGCCCCGCAGCCGCCTTCAGATCCTTGAACCGGTAAATGATCAACCCCGCGATCAGGAACGGGAACAACAGCCCGTGCTCGTAGTCAGTCTCCGGATTCCACGCGCTGTAGATCCACCGGAAAGCACTCTCCCCACGCCCGGAACCATACCTCGCCTCAAACTGATAGAACCACACCACCACCCCTGCGGAAAGCAGGACTACCACCCATTTCAACCATCCCGGACAGTAGGAATCAGCTCTGCGCCGATTGCTAGCGGACGACTCGGATGGGTGTGATGACATGGAGGGAACGAGTAAGTTTAGCGTTTTCGGAGCAAAGTATTGCCGACGGTCTGTTGGCTGTCAACAATGTGACTCTTCGCCGCTCAACACCCATTCCAATCATGAAAATCATCAGTGGGACTGCCCACCGCACTCTTGCCGAGTCCATTGCCGATAGCCTGGGTCAGTCACTTGCCGATGTGCACGTCTCGTCGTTTCCCGATGGCGAAACCGAGGTGAAGATTAATGAAAACGTCCGCGGCGAGGACATTTTCATCATCCAGCCCAGCTGCCCGCCGACCAACCACAACTTGATGGAGCTGCTCATCATGGTGGACGCCGCGCGCCGCGCCAGCGCCGAACGGATCACGGCCGTCATGCCGTTTTTCGGATACGCCCGGCAGGATCGAAAAGACCAACCACGGGTACCGATCACCGCCAAACTGGTGGCCAACCTTCTCACCTCCGCCGGAGTGAATCGTGTGCTTACCATGGACCTGCACGCCCCGCAAATCCAAGGCTTCTTCGACATCCCCGTCGATCATCTCTACGCGAAGTCGGTGCTCATCGGCTACCTCCGCCAGCGCCACCCGGACACGTCGAACTTAACCGTCGTCTCGCCCGATGTCGGAGGTGTTAAAATGGCCCGCGCTTACGCTGACGCACTTGGCACCGAACTCGCGATCGTGGCCAAGCACCGCGTCAGCGCCACCCGCGTCGAGGCGATGAACGTCATCGGCGAAGTCGAGGGCCGCGACGTGTTGCTGGTGGACGACATGACCGAAACCGCCGGCACCCTCACCGCCGCAGCGGAAATCCTCCACAAAAATGGTGCCAAGCGCATCTATGCCGGAGTTTCCCACGCCATCCTCGGTGATCTGGCCCACCAGCGGATCCGGGATTCCCAGATCGAAGAGGTCATCACCACCGATTCCGTGCCCCAAGCCGCCGGACCGAAAGTTCAGGTCGTGAGCATCGCCCCACTGCTCGCCGAAGCCATCCGTCGGATCAATGGCGGCCACTCGATCACCTCGCTCTTTTCCGTCTGAAAGCGGCAGGCACGCCGATTCTTGAACAAATTTTTGACAAGCGCCGGTCAGGCCGCTATCCCCGCCGCACCCGCACTGGGTGCAGTAATCCCCGGCGGCAACTCTACTAACGACCCCACGTCATGGCTAAAAAGACATCTCTCAAAGCAGCTCCACGCGCCCGCACCGGCTCCGGCCGCCTCAACCAAATGCGCCGCGAAGGCTGGCTCCCTTCCGTGATTTACGGAAAAGGCACCGATAACATCAACCTCAAGGTCGATGCCAAAACCTTCGCCGACCTCCTCGCTCACAGCAGCTCGGAGAACATCCTCGTAAACCTCGACATTGAGGGCCACGGCACCCGCCTCGCCTTCCTCCAGTCGATCCAGCACGACCCGATTTCCGGCAAAGCTCTGCACGCGGACTTCCGCTCGATTGATGAAAAAACCGCCATCACCGCCCACATTCCGACTCACCTCAACGGTGAATCCGCCGGAGTCAAAGCCGGTGGCCTGATCGAGCAATACGTGCACGCCATCGAAATCACCTGTCTGCCCAACGACCTTCCCGAGTCCATCGAAGTGGACGTCAGCAAGCTCCAAATCGGTGACTCACTCCATATCGGTGATATCGATTACCCCAGCGGTGTCAAACCAACCCACGCAGCCGACGTCGTCGTCGCCCACGTGGGCAAGGCAGCAGGCGCTGTCTCCGAAGACGCTGTCGCTGCTCCCGCTAAGTAACTGGAGTCCGGTTTTTTCTCAAACGCCCGGTCCACGCAAGTGGTCCGGGCGTTTTATTGATTTGAAATCTCAAATCTCAACATTTCAAATCTCTGTCCAGTATGAGCTTCTCCCTCATCGTCGGCCTCGGCAATCCCGGGCGGCAGTATGAAGAAACCCGCCATAACGTTGGGTTCATGGTCCTTGATCGCTTGGCCACCACCTCCGGAGCCGCTTTCCAATCCACTCCCAAGTGGCAGAGCCATCTTGCCAAGCTCCCTGAATCCGGCACGGTCCTGCTCAAACCCCAGACATTCATGAACTTGAGTGGTCGAGCGATCCAACAAATCCTTTCATTCCACAAATGGCCACCCGAGCAGATGCTGGTCATCTATGACGACGTCGCACTGCCACTTGGCACCCTGCGCTTCCGCGAAAAAGGTTCTGCCGGTGGACACAATGGCATCAAGTCCATCATCCAGCATCTCGGGACCGATGCTTTCCCTCGCCTCAAGCTCGGAATCGGGGGAAGTCAGCCCGGCGAAATGGTCGGCCACGTGCTCGGGAAGTTTTCGCCCGACGAACAGCCCCTCGTCGAAAACATGCTTGCCACCGCTCTGGATGCCGTGCAGCTTTCGCGCTCCCAAGGCATCGCCACTGCGGCGCATCGCTTCCACACACGTAACAATCCACTCCCAGCAAAAGATGAGTCGCAAATACCAGGGCCTGATCGTCCTTAATACCAAATCCCTCGATGGCACCGTTGACGAACTCGTCGCTTCCGTTTCCAAAGAACTCGAAAGCGAAGGTGCCAAGCTCGACAAAGTCGCCCAACTCGGCCGCCGCCAGTTCGCCTACGAATCCCGCCACCTTGAGTCTGGCCACTACGTGAACTACACGTTCCAAGGAGCGCCCGACGTGATCACCAAGATTCAAAAGCGCCTCCGCCTCAACGATCACGTCCATCTCCAGCACTTCGTCCGGGTCGCCTGACGTAGCACGGGCACTCCTGCCTGTTTTCTCTCAAATTCCCCATTTCCATGGCCAATCTCAACAAAGTCATGCTGATCGGCAATCTCACCCGGGATCCCGAACTGCGGCACACTCCATCCGGAAAAACCGTTTCGGAAATCGGCCTGGCGATCAACCGGACCTGGACCAATGACCAAGGGCAGAAACAGGAAGACACCACCTTTGTGGACGTCACTCTCTGGGGCAAACAAGCCGAGGTGGTCCAACAATACGTGACCAAGGGCAGCCCGATTTATATCGAGGGCCGTCTCCAACTGGACACGTGGGATGACAAGGAGACCGGCAAGAAACGCAGCAAGCTCCGCATCGTCGCGGAAAATTTCCAATTCCTCTCCGGCAAACCCGGAGCCACCGGAGCGGGAAACAGCGGCGGAGGATACTCCGAGCGGTCACACCAGACATCGCCCGCCCCGCAACAACGCTCGGGTCCTCCTCAGGGCGCGAGTGCCGCACCGGCGGACGATTTCCAAGAAGACGACGACATCCCGTTTTGATTCATCAGAGAAGTCGGGAAGCATGGATTCCTGCCTGTCCTTTAAAAAAGCGAGGCCGCGTGAGCAGCTTCGCTTTTTTGCGCCAGCGTGACCCAGGCACACGTGCCTGCGATCTTGCAGGCCAAAAAACTCCATAAATCCCGAAATATTCACTTGATGTGTCCGGGCTTCCCCTGTTTGTTCTAAGGAACACTGTTCATAAAACGATGCATCAAGAACTCACCGCCCGCCAGCAACAGATTGTCGATTACCTGAGGAAATCCCAGCGCCAGACCGGACTCATGCCCTCCACCCGGGAAATCCAACACGCCTTCGGGTTCGCCAGTCAAACCGCCGCCATGAGCCACTTGCGGGCACTTGAGCGCAAGCGGGTGATCCTCCGCCTCCCGGGGAAAGCCCGCGCCGTGATCTTCCCGGACGAACTCGACCGCGGTGAAATCATGGATGTGCCGGTGTATGGAAACATCGCCGCAGGCATGGCGCAGGACGTTGAACAAGAACGCCAAGGATGCATTTCCGTGGATGTCACGGCCCTGGGCATTCCCCGCAATGCCCGCACCTTCGCCCTCAAGGTTCGGGGCGATTCCATGATCGACGCCCACATCTGTAGTGGGGACACCGTGATCCTGGAATTCAAAGAACCTCGTAAAGGAGACATCGTGGCGGCGTTGATCGACGGCGAAACGACCCTCAAGCGATACGTGGTGGAAAAAGGGAAACCCTTTCTCCGTGCCGAAAACCCGGATTTCCCGGATTTGATCCCCGCTCGGGAGTTGATCATCCAAGGAGTGCTGGTCGCCCTGATGAGAAACGCCGCCTGAGGGGACCCGAAAAGTGGTCAGAAGGGCAAATTAGTTAACTTTTCTGAATGATTGACGAGGCTGTCACCATTTTGTAGTTTCGGCCATTGATCCCAATGGCAACCGATTCCATCACTTTTCTTTGCCCAGCCTGCGGCATTACCCTAACTGTTCCAAGCAGTCTGGCTGGAGTTACCGGCCCCTGCCCGAGCTGCCGTTCACAAATTCAGGCCCCTGCTCCAGTTCCGGCCCTGACTCCAGCTCCAGTGGCCATTCAAACGTATCCGTCTCCTCAGAAACCACCTGCGAGCATTCCCGTGGTTTCCGAGCCGATACCTGCCACCCCTCCGGTCCCCGTTCACCTGTCACCACCTCCTTTGCACGGAGGTGGAATCATTGACGCCCTCCCGGCACAGGTCTCTTCACCTGCCGCACTCCGGCCGGAACCGCGGCAGCTGCCATCTCGCAGTGGCCATGGCGAACCCATCGCCAAGCAAATGCCGGAGCCAAGCCGAAATCCCGAGTCCGGTCCTGGGTCGGCTCCCATGGGCAGGCATCCTCGCCAAAAACGGCGATTTGTTCGGTTTCTCATCCCCGTCTTGTTCTTCATCGCCTCTGCTGCGCTGGTTTTCGGCGTTCTAAAACTCCTCAAAAGCCAGTCGGACATCGCCCCCCCTGGGATACCGCAAAAGCCGACTCCGGTCAGGACGGTCGCCCCGTTCGATCCCAAGGCTGAAAAGAAGCCTGCAGAGCCGGCACCGATTCCAGCCCTTCCAGTACCGGCACCGGATTTACCGCAGATCATGGAACCTCCACCCGAATTGCCAGAGGGGGTCGAGCCGACCACTCCCGGCATGGAGGCCATGGAAGTGTTGGAGAAATTCCTTGCTGCGAAGACTCTGGCGGAGCGACTCCCCATGATCGAAACACAGACGCCGGAGGCAGAACTCGCCAAATCCTGCCTCACAGGCCCGCTTCCGACGGCGAGCAAGATCGAGATCGACGCACAGGAAACCAACCCGGTGGAACAGGTCGTTGATTTCTATCACAACGTGGACTTCGTGGTGGATGGCCAACCAGTCAATCCTCAGACCCTTCTCGTCCGGACCCGGGGCGCGGCGAAACCCAAGGTAGTGGTGGACCCATTTCTCGATACCTTCGGCGGGCGGCTCGCCGCATTTGCGAAAGCTCCGACGGACAAAGCGGGCATTTTTCAAGTCACGGTTTCCGCAGTGGCCTCCTGCAATGACGAAAACGTCCCGAATCGTGAGAAAAAGCTGACCCTCAAACTGCTCTCCCGCGACAATACCAAGGAAATCGCCCGCGCCTACTTCGGCCGGCAATCGAAGATCGGCGAAATGCTCGAAGACGGCACTTACAGCCTGAGCTACAGCAAGGCGAAATCCTGCACCGTGATGCTGCGCTGGAATGCTGATGATAATCCCGCTTTGCCCTATCTCGAAGCGCTTACGATCAAGGCGTTGGACTGGAATCCTTGATTTTCCCAGCTTCTTTCAAGGCGCGCCAGCCGCCCCGGAGCACTGAGATCTCTGCCTCCAGACCCAGACTTTTCACCCGTTCGGCGATTTGCAGGCTGAGACCGCAGTTTTCGTCGCCGCAATAAACGATGACTCGCGGGGTCTCCATGATCCGCATGGCGGTCTCGGTCTCGAAGGCTTGCATGTCCTCGCCGGGATCAAGATTCCAGAGGATGGATCCGGGAACACCCGTTTTCTCCCAATCTTTCCGCGAGCGGGCATCCACCCACAGGATTTTTGTGTCAGGAGGAATCTGGGAGAGGCAGATTTCACCGGGTTTCAGGGTGGCGGGATCACACACGAAGCCACGCGCTGGTGGCCCTTGGATGAAATAGGTGGCACCCGCTGCCGCGAGAGAAATTAGGCAGATCACCCCCAACTGGACAATTCCGTTCATGGCTTGCGCACCACCGCAAATGCCTGCTGCGTCCGGTGCTTGGAAACCGCGCAGTCGGTCTCGATGCGGATGACACCCAGCCCCGGCCCGGTCATCTTGTTGGGAGTGACGAGCAGATCATACTTTTTCCCAGGTTCCAAAGTCTTGATCTCCGTTGAAAAAAGGTCCGAGGACGACTTCACCCCGGTGATGTGGATCGTTTGTCCCTCCGCCATCCGAATCTGGATGGTCTGCGGCGCAGCTTCAGACCCGACGTCCCACTTGACGGTCTTCGGCTCGATGGCGATGAGCACCGGAATGTGAACCCTGACGGTGACGAATCGGGAAGGATTGTCTGCCGGATCGTCATCGAGCCAGATGGCGACTTTCTTCTCGACCACACCGGAGAAATTTCCCATCTCGAAGGTCACCCGCATCACGCCGGATTCGCCGGGGGCATATTTGAGCTTTCCATCCGAGATCTCGACTTTGAGGCACGAGCAGGTCGGATCCGCCTTGGCGATGGTCACCGGCTTGTCACTGTGGTTCTTGAAATCGAAACTCTCGGTCACCGTAACGACGTCAGCTGGAGCGTGGACATCCTTGATCGGCTGGGAAAACTCAAGTCCCGCTGCTCCTGCACACGCTGCGATCGCCAACCAGATGCCGAGTGCGAATTTCATGAAGCTATTTAGAAACCGGATTCTAAGGCGACGCAAGTGCAACTCCGATGATCAGCCTGCCACCGCGCCACTCCGGACCGAGCATGAACAAGGGCCGGTCTCCTTGCAGGCGGACATCCATTTTCAAGACTTTCTTGCGGCTGAGCCAGAGTTCGAGATCAAGCGCGGTGGATTCCGGAGTCGGCCGACTGCGTGCCTCGAATCGCACCAAAACTTCATCCGAAGGCTTCAAAGGTTGAGCCCAGCTTTCGTAGCTCCTTAGAAGCGGCTGCACATCCTGGCCGAGTAGCCGATAGTGGGTAAAACGGAGCCTTTCCTCACTCCGCAGGCGCTTTTCCGTGGCCTGGCTCACCTTCACGGTCTTTTTCCCCGCAGCTTGAGGATCTCCTTCGGTCGCATAATAAACCGTGACGCTCACGCGACCAATCGGAGTTCTCCCGGGATCCTCTTGGGAAAACGCCGGAGCACTGGCCACCATGAGTATGGCAGCCGCCGCCAGTTGCATCCATTTCATCGGCCTACCTCCCATGTCGGGTCCACTTCGGTGTCGGCCGTCGAGTCGAACTCGCGGTCCATCGGCACATAAACGGTCTCGGAAAAATCGGTGGCGTCCGGGATCGCAGTGACGCCGCTGAGGACGATCACCGTGGCAGAAGCATCTCTACTGGCGAAGAGTTCGGCATTCACGCCGGTCTCCGGAGTGTAGAGCACGGGATCGACCGGGATCGCTCTTGGGGCACCCGCCACGTTGATTTCAGGCACGGGATTGGATTTCGTACCAGCCCAGAAAGTCAGTGCCATCCCCGCGCACGCGACCGTCGGCATCAACCAGGATTTCCAGAAACCCGGCCTTTTTTCCGGCACCACAGGCTTCGGTGTCTGTTCGCGGATGCCTTGCAGCACCTTTCTGTTGAAAAAATCCGGGTAAGGAGGCTCCTCTGACACCGGGATTGCCGCAGAAAAGGTCGCCCGCCACCGCCGGATTCCCTCGCGGGCGGCGAGCTGCTCCGGGTGCTGGCTGGCCCACGCCTCGACCTTGGCCATTTCCGGTCCGGTCAACTCGTCATCAAGCCAGAGAGCCAACGTCACTTCATCGGGATTCATATTCATCTTTTAGCAAGGTTTGGAGTTTTTGCCGCGCATAATAAAGCCGACTCATCACGGTGCCCAGGGTGCTCGACATGGCCTCGGCGATTTCCTTATACGAGAGTCCCTGCACGTCTTTCAGGATGACGACTTCGCGGTGCTCGGGAGAAAGTTTACCAAGTGCGATTTCGATTTTCACGCGAAGCTCGCCATGTGCCATCGTCGCATCCGGCGATTCGCCGCCGGAGGGTGTGGTGAATGAAGCGGAATCAATGCGCTCCCGCTCGAAGATTTCGTCGTTCAACTCCCCGGCACTCTCGATTTTCCGCTTCCGGATCCAGTCATACACCGCGTTGTGGGCGATCCGATAGAGCCAGGTGGAGAACCGCGCCTTGGCTTCGAACCTCGGCAGGGCGTTCCACGCCTTGATGAAGACCTCTTGAGAGAGGTCCCACGCGTCGGCTTCCTGATGGATCATGTTACGGATCATGGCGAAGATTCTCCCGCGATGCCGGGTGACCAGCGCATCGTAGGCACCCATGTCCCCTTGTTGCGCGAGGGCGACCAGTCGGAAATCCTCGTCTGGATCGTTCATCAAAGCGGCGTCCGGATCGACGGAACCGACAGGCTCCAGCGCGATTTTGGACGGTTCGCCACTTGGATTATTCATGTGTCCGGGAAAAAGTTTTCAAGCGGCGTGTTCTGCTGCCGTCCTGGGAATTCTGTCCGCCACGGCATGGCCGCGCAATCCGGAATCCATGGAATTCAAATCCCCGCCAGAACCTCGCCGAACACCGTGAGCGTATCGTCCAGATCCGCCTCGGTGTGGGCCAGTGAGAGGAACCCCGTTTCGTAGGGCGACGGTGCCAGGTAGATCCCCTTGTCGAGGCAGCCCCAGAAAAATTTTCGGAAAAACTCCATATCCTGCTTCATCACATCATCCACGTTCACGATTTCCCGGTCCGTGAAATAAATACAGAACATCGACCCCACGCGGTTGAACCGGTGCGGCACACCCTTCTCCGCCATGAGCTGCCGCACACCGGCTTCGAAATGAGCGCCAATCTGCTCGAGCCGGCCGAAGCCGGAGCGCTCGTCCAGCTCGCGCAGCTGGGCGAGTCCGGCGGCCATCGCCAGCGGATTTCCACTCAAAGTCCCCGCCTGATAGACCGGCCCGAGCGGTGCGAGCATGTCCATCACATCAGCCCGCCCACCAAATGCGCCGACCGGCAGCCCACCGCCGATGACCTTACCGAAACAACTCAGGTCCGGCGTCAGGTTTTCCAGTCCCTGCACGCCCGCCTTGCCTAGCCGGAAGCCGGTCATCACTTCATCGAAAATCAGCAGCGCTCCGTGTTTTTTCGTGATCGAAGAGAGGAGTTCCAAATAGCCGGGCTTTGGGAAAACCAATCCCGCATTCGCCGGATAGGACTCTACGATGATGGCCGCGATGTCTTCGCCGCACGCCGCGAAAAGCGCCTCTAACGCTTCCGGATCATTGTAGGAAAGCACGATCGTCTTCTCCGCAAATGCCTTGGGCACCCCGGCGGAATCGGGCTCGCCATGGGTCAGTGCTCCGGAACCCGCGGCGACTAACAAGGAGTCGCTGTGTCCGTGATAACACCCGTTGAACTTCACAATGTAGTCCCGCTGGGTGAATCCCCGCGCCAGCCGGATTGCGGACATCGTGGCCTCCGTCCCCGAGGAGGTCATCCGCACCTTTTCCACCGAAGGCACCCAGTCACAAATCCTGCGGGCCATCTCCACCTCGAACAGATTGGGAATGCCGAAGGAAATCCCGCTCTTCGCGACCTCGTGGATCGTGTTGGTGATGACCGTGGGCGCGTGTCCCAAAATATTCGGTCCCCACGAGCCGATGTAGTCGATGTAGTGTTTCCCATCGATATCCTCGATCCGGCTACCCTTTGCCCGGCGGACGAAAAACGGCTCGCCACCGACATTGCGGAACGCCCGCACGGGCGAGTTCACCCCACCGGGAATGAGTTCCTTGGCGACTGAAAACATTTTCTGGGAAAGCGGGCCTTGCAGATTCATGGGCGGAGCATGAATCGGAAATTTCAAACCTCCAACCGCGAAGCTCCCGCAACTGCCGAATTGTTCCCCGCCAGCCAAGCCCTGCCGAGCAAACGAAACGCCAAAAGAAATCCTCGCAACCCGCGCCAGTTTACCGCCTGTCGAGCACTCGGAAGCGGGCACCCCATCTCCCGGAAACTCGGACACGAATGTTCCCACCGTTCCCAACCCTCCAGGAACTCCGGGAACAAATATTTTCACCGTTCCCAACCCTCAGGGATCTTTGGCAACAAAAGTTCCCGCAGTTCCCAACCCTTCGGGAACTCCGGGGACAAACGTCTTCACCGACGCCACCCCTCCGGGAACTCCCGGAACGAATGTTCCCGCCGTTCCAAACCCTTTGGAAATGCCGGGAAAAAATGTTTTCACCGTTCCAAACCCTTCGTGAACCCTGGGAATAAATGCTCCCGGCATCCACAACCCTCAGAAAATCAACCCAAAACGAAATTTCCGCCGCCCCGCGACGTCCCAGACCGAGCGCCCCGTTTCCGCTCAGGCAGGCGTCACCGGTCCCGCAGGCGGCTCAACCGGTTCTGCAGGTTTGCCACTCGTCGCGGTCCCGTGCTCGCGGCGCGGCTGATACTCGATTTTCGCCAGCTCCGGCGTCTTGTCCGCGTCCCGAGTGGCGCAGCAATACCAGAAGCGCACCCGCAGCAGCGTCGTTTCCGCTAGATCGAATGCCACGTCACGCGACTTGTTAGCCGCTTGCCGATCTCCACCGCTGGCGGTGTCCGTTTTCTCCTCGATGATGGAAAGTTGCGCCGCGATGCGTGCCAGCCGCACCGACGGATAGCGCCACAGTTCCTTGACGAGTCCCTCGGCGGCCACCTTCGCCGCCTGCTTCGCCAGTGCCACGCAACGTGTGTCATCGAAGCGTCCTATCAGCCCACCCTTCCAGAGATAGGCCTCGAAGACCCCGGCCCGCTCCTCTTCGGTGATCGCGTCATCATCCAGCGCCATGATATAGCGGTGACCGCCGCGCAGCTGACGCTCCAGTTCGTTGTAGGCCTTGCGCTTTTTGCCGGAAGCCTCCGTGCGCTCACCTTCGGAAGAGCCCGTGATCCCGTCGGCGTCCTCGAGGTCTTCCGCATCATCCACCACATCCTTGCGGAGCGCGGGGAAAAGCTTTAGCGGGTCGTCCGCCTTGCGTTTGTCATCAATGGTCAGCACCAGCTTGAGGCGGCGCGCGAGGTCGATCGATTCGGAGGTGGGCATGATGGGACTCTTTCTGGATTGGAGTTTTAAATTCTTAATATCGCCCTTAACCCTGTCCTAACGAACTTGTCCGCCAAGGAAAAGATCACCGTCAGATGTGACAATTTTGACAGAATCCAAACACGGAAATGACTCGCTCCACCACTCCGCATTTTCTCTCCGCCAAAGATCTTGATGCCTCCTTGGCAACCTCCGCGACAATACCCCGCAACCCATCATGGCAAACTGTCCTAACGTCGCGTTGTCACCAAGCATGCCTGCGATAAGAATCGCAAGAGCCTGCATTCTGCCTTCTCTTCAGCCCTCATCTTGCCAAGGTGCTGGAATGAATCATCATCCACTTGAATCTTGTCTTATTGGTCGCGAGGTGGAATGCCGAAGTGCAGGACATCCTCCCGCACCCCGAATTTTGAGTAGAGGGCGATTGCTGGCGGATCACTCAAATCTGCCTGAACGTAAATGACGTAGGCACTCCGCTCAGTCGCAACCCGTTGCAGCTCGCGAATAAGAGCTGTAGCGATGCCTCTGCGACGGTGCTCTGCTGCAACAGCGAGGTCGTAAATATAGATCTCGCTACGCTCTTGCTCGAACTTCCGCAGCTCGTACGCAGCCAAACCGGCCACTACCTCGTCGCATTCCAATGCGGCAATCGCGATGAAGGAATCGCTGCCGAGCAGGCCTTCCAAGTAGCGGGCACTTGGCCTTGCACAACTATAAGTCCTCACATCGTCGAAAGCTTCGCCAAAGGTGGTCAACATTCCCTCGAGCTGCGGAACATCCTTGGGGGTGAGCCGACAAATCGAAAAGTTACTTGGTGCTAACATGGAGTATTTTTGGCCTAATACGTAGCGGTGGCACCGGTGAAATGGAAGTCCGAATTCAACGAGGGACGTTGTCGCCAGTTGCCACTCGCGACTTGTTGGGAAAATCTTCGGGGGGTGACTCTGCTCTGTGGGGCTTGACCAAATAACGCGCCAAGAAAAGCGCGATCATCGACAGGCCGATCACATATGCGATCAGTCCTGGCGCGATCAAGAAATCCCAAAGCGGAGTCTGCGACGGCATCGTAGCTCTCAGCAAGCCGACAAACCCGACAAAAGCGGGAAACCCGATCAACGCAGCTATCAACAACATCTTCAATCGTCGAAATGGTATTCCATTCTTTAGAGCCAGGGTCCACGCACCAGTCTGAATCACTAACCAGAATAGCGATCCAAACGTTGCAACGCCGAGTATGATCAGGATCTCTTGCACTCAGGTTTGATTCTTTCCAACGTCTAGCTGTGGCACCGGCGAAAAGGAAGCTTGAATTCAAAGTAGGACGTTATCGCCGGTTGCCACTAGCGTCTTGTTGGGCATCCTGAATTCAGAAAGTAAGCGCAACACCCCGCCGAAGGCAATCATGCTCTGCGGTAGCGGAAGCGCCTATGAAATACCAGCAACTTGACCAGGAGGAGCGATTCAGGATCGCGGCATATAGGATTGAACGGCTCGGAGTTCGCGAGATTGCCCGGAGGCTCGGCAGGAGCGCCGCGACGATCTCGCGGGAGGTCAGGCGCAACGCCTACCCCACCGATGGCCACTACCGGCCCGCGCACGCCGACAAAATGGCCCGCGGGCGTCGGAAACGTTCAAGGAAGGGCACTCGTTTCTCCATCAAGGACTGGCGCCGGGTGGATGAGTTGATCCAACAGGATTTCAGCCCGGAGCAAGTGTCAGGGTTCCTGAGGCGCCGGGAAGAGCTCTCCATCAGCCACGAAACGATCTACACCTACGTCTGGCGCGACAAACAAGCGGGAGGGCACCTGCACGTTCACTTGCGAGGAGCGAACAAGAAACGCCGCAAGCGCTACGGCCGCAATGACAGCCGCGGGAGGCTTGCAGGAAAAAGGAATATCTCCGAGAGGCCTGCGGCGGTGGAGAAACGCATCGAGCGGGGCCACTGGGAGGCCGACACGGTGATGGGCAGCGGGAAAAGTTGTATCCTCACCCTAGTGGAGCGGGTCAGCGGCTATGTTTTGATCGGAAAGCTCGAAGCGAGGACGGTTGATGAAACGGTGTCGCGGGGATGCCGGTTGATCGGCAACCATCTTGAGCACTTCCTGACCATCACAGCGGACAACGGTTGTGAGTTCCACGGCTACAAGCGCATGGAGAAGCGATGTGGGGTTCCATTCTTCTTCGCCAATCCGCATCACTCATGGGAGCGCGGGACCAATGAGAACACCAACGGGCTGATCCGCCAATATCTGAGGAAGGGCACCAATCTGGACGCGCTGACTCAAAGGGAATGCAACCGGATCGCCCGGATCCTCAACACGCGCCCCAGAAAAAGACATGACTATCAGACTCCGGAGGAGGTGTTGTTCCACCTATAACTTCGTTGCACTTCACTCTTGAACCCAGGCTGCTTGGAAATGAATGGTGTAACAAATCACTTCGCCTCCTCCCCTGCGATTCTTTTAAACTGGCCCCTGAGATCCGGTGGCAATCGGAACTTTTCTGAACCCTTGGGTGTATATCCGGTGTTCCCGCTGAAGCCCACCCGAAAATAAAGGTCCTTGTCCCTGATCTCGAGAAAATGGATTCCGGCACTTGTCGCCATGCGTGGAGATAGCGACCACACGCCGGTCTTCTCGGCATACTTTGGCTCATCAAATACAAAGTCATGCTCGTTCTTTGATTTCTTTGCGATGATTTTTGCCATCTCGACGACTTGCGCTTCGTTAAGCTTGGGCTGATCAGCGTATGCGACAGAAAGAGCAAATGCCGCTGCTACGAGTAGTGGGATGATCTTCATTATTTCTGCCGAACGTCTAGGCCATCCACGGCGGAAATGGAAGCCCGAATTCAAAGAAGGACGTTGCCCGCCGTTGGATGTGCCGTCTTGTTCGGCTAGTTTGTTTCATCCGCACCACCCCATCTTCTTGGCAT
>JBOFET010000321.1:0-12922 GCA_051648225.1 Luteolibacter sp. | reverse complement strand
TCCCTTGCTCGACCGGTGTGGGATCGTAAGGATCGGGAAGGTGTGAAGTTTGCTGCCGTTCGACCATTTTCACATACTCGTGATGATAGAAATACCCACCGTCATGGCCGGGGGCTTCCAGGGCGATCTTGCCGCCTTCACCCCACAAATTGCCTTGCCCGATATCGTGATCATCAGGGATCGTGACGCACGGTCGATTTCGGAATGTTTCCCTGAAAGCGAGGCCGAACTTGAGCCACGCAGCGGTGTGTTCGGTGTGGTCGTAGGATTGGTCTCCGGCAAAGAATACGAGATCGGGATCCTGATGGTTGATGTTACGCGTGAACTCCGGGCGGAGGCCACGATCTTTGTTGGAGTTGCAGGAAAGCGCGGCGAGGGAAATTTCATCTTTCTCACCCGGACTGCGGCGAATCAATCCCTCGAAACCAGCCTTCTCACCATGGAGGAGCCGGTATTTGACGTTCACGGAATCATCCCAATTTTCGATCCGGAAGGTGGTGGACCAACCCAGGTCGTTCACGTTCTTTTTCCCAATTTCGATCCACTCGCCGTCCTTCTCGATTTCCAGACGGACTTCGCGGGTCTCTTGCGGATAGAGTGGAAAAAGTTGTGCAGTAAGTTTGAGCGTCTTGTGACTCACCGTATAGATCCCGAAGCATAGCACCTGATCGCGCGGCACTTTGAGGTCGATGATGGGATTTGCCTTGCGGGTCCACCAATCGTTGACGCAAAGCGAATCCTCTTTTTTGATAAAGGGTGCCTTTACTGGCGGTTCGCCAGGATTGGTCGGTTGTGCGGTAGCCATTCCAATGGCGAGTGAGAAGGAGAGCAGATATCTCAGGGTTTTAGGTCGGCGTTGTCGTGATGAATCGGTGGGCATAATGAAGATATTCTAGCGGGACTGAAGCTTTTCGCAAAGCTGTAGGAAAGAATCACTGCCTTCGTATGGAAGAATCACCGAATGACGCCCTCTCAATTGGAATGTTCCCTTTTTCCCGAATTCTTTGAGAAGGTAATCTCTGGGGGAGTCACTCCAGTTAAACACACCCAGAAAGATTTGGTCAGCTTTCCTGGAGAGTATGAGTTCAAATGCATCCGCTTTGTGAGTTGCTTTTTTCCAAAGATCCAATGGCACGGTCTCATCCGCAGGTGGATGCTGGAAAACTTCTTTCATCAAAGCCTGCCGCTCGCTGCGGAGGGTCACGAGATGGTCGCCACTGAGCCGACAGTTTCCGAAGAGTTTGTTAAAATCCGCCCACATCCGCGCTTCATTCATGGTCATGGTTCCGCCGTGTTTGGTGTCCTCCTCCGAGACCTTTTCATCCTCGTCGGCCGCCTCCCGAAAGACGAGATAATCCGCGTCCACATTGAATACCTTGCCGTTTAGATAGAAGTGGCCAAGATTGGCGAGGCAGCGTTGCGGGAATGCCTCGTATCGCGGATTGATGTCGCCGCCAGTCCGCATGCCATCCACGAAGCCGATACCAGGACCGAAGACCGCAGAGCAACCCAACAGGTAGGTTTCAGGGCCTAGTGCCTCTCTCATCGCCTGTAGGCCGAGGCGCATCCGCTCAACGTCGGACAGGGTCGGATCGTGCGCCTTGACCACTTTGACGTGCGGCTTGTTTTTGAGTATCTCGTCATTGAGGCCGAATCGCATGAAGTCGATCTTTACATAAGGAAATCCGAAGTCTTCGACAATCGAACGAATACGTGCTGCGATATGAGCCCGTGCACCGGGATGGGAGTAGTCGAAGTAGATGCGATCCCGGTCGATCCCCTCGGGCCGTCTCACCTCCACGATCATCTTGCCATCTTGGTCGTGGAGGAAGTATTCAGGATGTTTCTGACAAACTTCTGAGGCAGTGTTTGCGCGGAATCCGTCGATCCAAATACCCGGAGTCATTCCGTCGGCTTTGATCCGCTCCGCAATTCCTTTCATCCCGCCCACCAGATCGGGGCGTTCCTTGTAGTCGCCTCGGATGGAATACCACCCTGCATCGATCTGGATGAGATTGGCCTTAGGATCAATTCTTTTGATGATCTCACTGTTGTCCTGAATATCTTTTGAGGAAAACTTATAACCAAAGTAATCCCAAGTCGCCCAGCCCTTGAAGTCGGCGGTCTTCAGCTTTCCGATGTTGTTGTGCTTGGCAATCGCGCTGCCGAACTGGTTGAGTAAATCGATCCAGTTGTCCATGCGGTGGAGAACGATTTGTTCGTATGCGATGGTCTCACCGGGTTTGAGTTGTTTGCCTTGGCCCATTGACGAGATGACGAAGGCGCCATTTTCAATGGTGAAAGTCGGCATGAAGATGCGCCACGACAATGACCCTGCGAACAAATATCTATCGTCGTCGGTCCGCACCATTTGATACATCTGGCTTGAGCTCAATTTGGAATGCGTCGCAATTTTTTCGCGAAGCACGGGTGTCTGTCCCATGCAACTGCCGCCATAGACGACATCAAGGTTTTCCGTTAGCTGATCTGCTAGTGGGATGCGAATGGTGATCTTATCAAGATTCAGGACACTTTTTCCCTCATTGGAAAACGTGATGGCGAGGCGATGGAATCCGTTTTCCTCCTTGATGAGTTTTTGTGAGGTAGTGACCGGATGGCTGGCCGATACTTCAACTTGAATGCTACTCCAATCCACCTCTCCAGCTGCAAGAACCGAGCAGCAGAAGACCATGATACAGGCCAATAGGTTTATCAGGGGGATTCTCATGGAAATGGGTTTCATCCCGTCGTTTTGGTAGAACCCCTACTTCAGGTCTGCGAGGTTACGCCGGGGTTTGATCGTTGCGTCATTCTTTTTTCCACTCTTGTCGCCGGATTCGCTATCCTGTTTTGATCCGGTGATGCTAGCCACTTCATTCTTGGGCAAAAGGGTGCGCAGCTCGCCTTTGACTTGCTCTAGATCGGGCGAATTCTGGTTCGCTAGGTTGGTCCATTCCATCGGATCATTTTCCATGGAATACAATTCCTCCGTCCCATCGGCATACACGATGTAGTGCCACTTCTCAGACATCACGGAATGATTGCCTTGACCCGCTGCGGTGACTGTCGGAGTCCATGGTACATCAGGACTTTCAAGCAAGGGCTTGAACGACTTACCATCCAACTCTTTTCGAGGCAAACCGCAGAGTTCCACCAAGGTGGGATAGAGATCGAGCAGGTTGACATTGCGAATGCAGTCTTTCTGGTTGTCCATGCCGGGGAGATGGATGAGCAGGGGAACTTGAGTGGATTCCTTCCAGAGCGTGGCTTTTCGAAATCTCAGTTTCTCGCCAAGGTGCCATCCGTGATCGCCCAACAGTACGACGATGGTGTTTTCGGCATGGCTGCTTTTCCGGAGCGCATCGAGCATCACTCCGATGCAGTCATCCGCGTAGCTGGTGGCGGCTAGGTAAGCTTGCACGGCTCTTTGGTGTAGCTTGTATTCCTGCGCCCAGAGAAAGTCCGGCTCGGGCTTGAACATTTTTCCCTTCTTCCCTCCGGTGATATCGTCCAAATCATTCATGCGAAACTCGGGAAGTTTGATGGAGTCGAGCGGGTGCATGTCGTAATATTCCTGCGGAACAATCCAGGAGAGATGAGGCTTTGAAATCCCGGCAAACATGAAGAAGGGCTTATCATGTTGTTTCAGTAACTGGTTCTCGAACCATTTGGCGGTGCGGTAGTCTTTATCAAACTCCTTGCCTCTTTCAGTCACTCCCCATGAAAAGTCAGACCCGCCGCCTTTCATGAACTTTGGTTCTTCAAGCCTTTTTCCGGCGATGATGCCTTTGTTCCGGTTGTAAACACTTTCAGGTTTTACGCCCGCACGGCTGAGTTCTTCGTGCCACACATCGTAGGCCCAGTGGCCATGGTCAGCGCCGTTTTCTGTGTCGTGTTTATGGAAAATTTTCCCGCATGAAATGGTGGTATAGCCATGCTTCGAGAAATACTCAGGGAGTGTGGCATGGGTTTGCACGATTTTGGAATCGAGCATGTTGGTGTCGTTTCCGTAGGCACCTGTCGTGCCCGGCCTGAAGCCAGACAGAAGGGCGGATCGGGATGGTCCGCAGACAGGACCCGCACAACTGGCATTCCGGAACACCATCGAACTCTTTGCAAGGCGATCAATGTTCGGTGTTTTTGTTTGGGGATTCCCGCCATAAACTCCAACCCAGTCGTTGAGATCGTCCACAGCAATCAGGAGAATATTGGGTTTCGAACTATCCGCGAGCGCCGGAAGTGCCAGCAACAAGAGTGAAGCGACGATGTGGTTGAGTTTCACCGGTAAGTTGTATCGTAACATGAAGAATCGTGGATGGGCTGGCATTATGGGGAGTTGGATTTTGGCTCGCGCCACGCTTGATTCATGTAGGCGGTGAGTTTCTGGACGATCTCTGGATGTGCATTGGCGACGTTGTTGGACTCTGCGGTGTCGTGATCCAAGTTATACAATTTGACCGCGAGTGATGGGCCATTGCCGGGCTTCGTTTTCAGGGGTGAAGAGCCAGGACCCCCATTGCCGTCCGTGTTGAGGTGGATGAGTTTCCATGGCCATTGGAGCACGGCGCGCTTGCCGCCTGCCTCGTTAAGATACCAGCAAAGGAAGTCATGGGGTTTCTGCCGCTCGTTTTCTTGCAGCAGCGTTGGTAGGAAGGAAATGCCGTCGCACTCGGCTGTCACCTTGACGCCAGCAAGGTCTGCTGCTGTGGGCAGGAAGTCTTGAAAACCGCTGAGGTGGTTGCTCGTGCTGTTCGCTTTGATTCTGCCGGGCCAGCGAACGAGGAGGGGCACCCGGATGCCACCGTCGGTTAGGTCTCGCTTGATCCCACTGAACTCACCACTGCTTCTGAAAAAAGTCGGATCATGGCCGCCCTCGCGATGCGGGCCGTTGTCGCTGGAAAACATGACGATGGTGTTTTCATCGAGTCCGAGTTTTTTGAGCTTCGCCATGATTGCGCCCAAGTCGTCGTCGATGAACTTCATGGCGCTAGCAAAGCCTTTTTCGACATCCGGCCAGTCGTGGGAGGCAAACTCGCCGTAGCTCGGAGTTTCCATGCCGTGACCGAGCGGCGATTCCAGACCGGCCTCGTTGTTGGTGTGGGGAAGATTGAGCGCGTAGTAGAGAAAGAAGGGCTGGCTAGGTTCTCCGGCACGCTCCGTGAGGTAGCGTTGGACATCGTCCGCAAGCAACTGGGGTGCCCATTCCTTCCGACCGTCTGCGGTGGCCACGCCGGTGTCAGGCTTGTTGTTGGAACCCGGAATGAGTTGGTTTTGCAGCGGTATTTTCACGCCGTTACGGACGAGAAAATCCGTGTAGAAATTATGGGCATGTGCGGTGTTGATGTAACCGAAGAAGTAATCAAAGCCCTTTTTCCGAGGGTCATCTAACGGTGCGGGTGAGCCGAGTCCATACTTGCCAATGCAGGCGGTGTGATAGCCCACATCCTTGAGCATGCTTGCAACATTGAGGTCTGTATCGGGAAGGTAACTCGGGCCATTGCCGCGTATGCGACTGTGTCCCGTGTGCAGGCCGGTCATCAGCGTGCCACGGGAGGGGGCGCAGACGGTGGATCCCGAGTAGTGCCGGGTGAATTTCATGCCTTCGGCAGCCAAGCGGTCCACGTTCGGCGTGTGCAAGGTTTTCTGTCCGTAGCAGCCGAGGTCTCCGTAACCCGCATCATCGAGCAGAATGTAGATGATGTTTGGCTTGTTGGGTGGTTTTTCGGTATCGGTCGCGCCAAGAGTGGTCAGTAACGAAAGCGAGAATGCTGATAGAAGTAGGGTGATGCGAAGGCGATTCATGGGTGGTGGGAAAGTTGATAGGGTGAGGTCCCGACTTGCCTGACTGATGATGAGTCCGACCTTTACTCAGGACCAGACGTGGTCTTGTCATCTTTCGTGTGGTTGACGAGGGAAAGGTTGCGAACTTTGTGCGGAAGGCAGTGAGTGGGCAGCAGAGAAGGGGATGGAAGTGAAACAAAGGTGGTCGATGCCGAAGGCCGTTGAAGACTCCACTTGACTGATCGTGTGGGGTTGGGCTGATGGGATTTGGGATGCAAAAATGATCCAATTTTCAAAGTGCCACAATATGGTCAAATGGCCATTCGGGTCGATTTCCGAAATTCTCGTGGTGTGGTATTGTTTGATTGCACCGAAGGGAGTATTTCGACCTCCTCTCTGAATTGCGCCGTGAGGAATACGCCATGAAGACGACTGGCCAGCAATCGACCCATCTCGCGCCGCGCGCGATGCGCAAGACTTTCAGAATATCCTGCTGGTCGAAATCCTTGGATATCGTCATAACCCATCGACAGTCACCTGACCCAATGATTTTCGTTTTGCCTCTTTCAAGATGCGCCCTGCGAGCGTGGCACCGCATAAAGCTTTTTGGCGTTCTCATGCGGGTGGCCGTTTCAATCGCACTTTCCCCGAATTTGCTTTGGGCGGAGACTTCGGTTTTTTTTGAGAGCGATCCGCTTGAGGAGCAGATCAACTCGGTCCGGGAGACCATGGACAGCATGCCTTTGAGTGCGACTCATCCAGCCCCGTGGACCTTCGGCTATGCCTCAAGCTGGGATGACGAACCGGAGAAGCCGTTGATCATCGAGATCAAGTTCATGAAAGCCGAAGTGGTGGACTTGGTGGTCATGCTTCCCGCGACGCTCACCGACTTCGCCAATGTGAAGCAGAGCCTTGGTTTTCCTGTCCGATTTTCGCTCGAGCGGTTGCTAACGGATGGATCGGTGGAGATGATCGCGAACCACCTGAATGCCGACTATGAAGAGCCAGGGATGGGACCGCAGTTGTTCACTTGCCCGAAGCCGGTTCTGACCACCGGGCTTCGGATCACGGTGACCCAGCGGGCCAAAAACGCGTCGTGGTGGCGAACCTCCCATGTGGTAGCGCTCAGCGAGTTGTTTGCCTTCGCGGGTGATCGAAACGTCGCGTTGCACGGGCGGGTAATGGCCTCATCGTCTTTCAATGTTGAGGATGCTTGGGCTCCGGAGTATCTGACAGACGGCTTTTTGCTTTACTCGCAGACGAACCACAAACTCAGCGACCCGACTCATGTTTTCCGGAGCTTTGAAGACGAGGTCCAGTTAGAAATCGATCTCGGTCAACAGCGTGTGGTCGATGAATTTCGTTTCTGGCCCATGGTCCAGTCGCCTTCGTTTAATTTTCCACTAAGCCTCGGTGTTGGGTTTCCTCGATCCTTCCGGGTCGAGGTCGCCGGAAATCATGATTTTTCCGATACCAAGTTGTTCTACGAGAAAAAGGATTTGGCCCAACAGCCCGGTGGCGGACCCTATATGCGACAAGCTGAGGGGGTTTCCGGACGCTATGTGCGAATCACCCTAAGGGACGGGATCCGTGACTTCCGCCGCGAGGATCCTGGTGAAATTTCCTTGGGAGAAATCGAACTGCTAGAACATGGAAAGGTCGTCTCCGGTGGTTTGCCTTTTCGCTCGCGGGACGCTGAAACCGTGGGAATCGAACTGCTGACCGACGGCTTTGTCAGCGACGGGGAAATTCTCTCGCTGCGCCAATGGCTCACCCAGTTCCAACAACGGGTAGCCAGCCTGCAGCAGCTCAGAGTCCTGTGGCCCGCTGCGACTGAGGCGCGGATCCGCGATGGTAAGCGCACGACCGCCTTCCTCCTGCTCGCCATCGGCCTGATCGTCGCGTTGGCCCAGCTCGTCTGGGTGGTGCGTGTGGTCGCTCACCGCCGCTGGGCGAGGATGCGCGAGCGAATCGCCTGCGACCTTCACGACGAAATCGGGGCCAACGTCAGCAGCATCGCCCATACTGCGGAACTGCTCAAGGAAACCATGCACGCGCCGAGCGAGACGCAGTCAAGGCTGTTAGGTAATCTCATCGAGAGCGCCCATCTCACCACCCGGGAAACCAAGCATTTCGTGAGCTTCATCGAGAACGAAGAGCAAGACCGCGACCTCACGGAACAGTTCGCCCAAGTGGCTAACAGGATCCTTGGCACGATCCCCGCAAAGTTCTCGCTGGAAAACACCCGCAGCTTCAACGCGCTGGACCCCACCACCAAGTGGAACCTCTTGTTGTTTTTCAAAGAGGCGCTCAACAACATCATCAAGCACGCCAAGGCGAGCGCCGTTGAGATTCATACCCGGCGCACCGGATCGGTCCTGCTGTTGGAAATTTCCGACAACGGCTGCGGCATGCCCGAAGGATCGCCAAGCTGCCGCCATCTCGAGAGCCGGGCCAAGGTTCTTGGCGGGCAGCTTGGCGTCCACAGCCGCCTGTCAGAAGGCACCCGCGTGACCCTCAATTTCAGCAGAACCTCGCAATCATGAAACACTCCATCCAGATCGCTGTCGTTGAAGACAACCCTGCCTACGCCCGGTCCATTCAGGAAATCATTGCCATCAGCGAGGGTATGGAATGCTGTGGGGTTTACCACAGTGCCGAAGATTGCACGGAAGCATTCCAGTCAAGCATTCCGCCACTGGCCGATGTGATCCTGCTCGACCTGAAGCTACCCGGGAAAAATGGCATGACTCTCATCCCGTTTTTACGCCAAACCTTGCCACAGACCCGGATTCTCGTCCTGACCAGCAACGACGACTACCGCACCACCCTCGAGGCCATCCAGCTCGGGGTGGTCGGCTATGTGCTTAAAGACGCACCGGTGGCCGCGCTGCGCCAAGCCATCCTCGACGTCCACGAAGGTGGGACGGTGATCGATCCCCAGCTATCCCGGCTTGTCCTCAAGGCCATTCATGAAAAAGGCAATCAAGAGGACAACCCGCTGAGCAAACGAGAGCGCCAAGTGCTGGAACTCATGGCGATGGGTTATGCGAAAAAGGACGTCGCGATCGAGCTGGGACTCAGCTACAGCGCCGTGGCGCTCTACACGGCCAACATTTATGAAAAACTCCAGGTGCCTAACATTGCCGCCGCTGTCAGCTCTGCGATCCGGAAGGGACTGATCTAGCGGGACTGCCTCGCGTGGGGAAATGATTCACAAAGTCGATCCGTGAGACCTTACCCGTCTCCCCGCTTGTTTGAAAAAGCAGCGCCTCAAGATCCGGGTAGCTTCGGCTTCAACGGAGTGACTCCGTCCGATTCGACGGGATACAGCGCTTCATGTTTTTCAAGTGCCTCGACCAGGCCCCGCATCATGCGGTCCAGGTCGGTCGGCTTGCTGACCGCCAGATCGGTTTCTTCGTAGGGATCCTCCCTGAGGTGGTATAGCTGGTAGTGCGAGTTGTTCGAAGTCGTTGACGGAAGGTAGTGATAGATCACCTTCCACTCGCCATCGCGCCAGCTTGTCCAGTAGTCACTGCGGTGGGGGGCATGGGGGTAGTGCATGAGAAACTGTTCCTTGCGGGTCGGATCCGATTTCCCGGTAAGCAAGGCGTCGAGCGCGATCCCGTCCACGATGGTTGCAGCGGGCGGTTTGATTCCAGCGAGATTGAGAATGGTGGGAAACAGGTCTTGAATCGCCGCCTGCTGGTTTTGGATCGCCCCGGGAAAAACCGGCAGTCTTTTCTGAAGTGGATGAGCCGGGTCCGGCTGAGCCCATGCGGCGATGAGTGGGACGCGCATTCCGCCTTCATAGTGGGTGGCCTTCATCCCGCGCAAGGGGGCGGAGGAGGCCGCTTCGTGCGGCTGGCCCAGCGGTGCGTCGCTGCCATTGTCGCCGAGAAAGAACACGCAAGTGTTCTCGGCGATTCCCAGCGTTTTCAAGTGGTCCAGCACGTCACCGAGTGATTTGTCGATCCCTTCCACCAATGTGGCGAATGCCTGTGCCTTGGCGCTTTTTCCCGAATTCACGTAGTTTGAGGCGAAGCGCGAATCGGAATCAAAGGGTGAGTGAACGGCGTAGTGGGAGAAATGAAGGAAGAACGGTTTGCCGTCCTTCACGGCATCTCCGATCCGGGCGTTGGCCTCCCGAGTGAGTGCTTCGGTGAGAAAAGTGTCCGTGCCGTGATATTTCTCCAGATGAGGGACGCCTGAAGCGTGGCCTTTTTTGAGCGCACCGTAGTGCTCGGTGCCGTAGTAGCTGCCGGGGTGTCCTTGTGCGCTACCGGCGACGTTGATGTCGAAGCCGAGGATCGCCGGATCCGCGCCTTGCGACCCAAGAGGGCCGAAGTGTCCTTTTCCCACATGAATCGTGCGGTAGCCATGTCCCCGCATAATGCCTGGGAGTGTCACATCGCCCTTCTTCAGGCCCTGCCAGTTCCACAGTGGCGGACCTTGAGATCCGGCATTGTCTTTGTTAGGATTGATCCAATTCGTCGTGCGGTGGCGAGCGGCATTCTGGCCAGTGAGGAGTGTGGCCCGTGACGGTGAGCAGACGCTCATGGCGCAGAAGTTGTTGAATCGGATACCAAGCGCGGCCAGGCGCTCCATTTGCGGCGTCCGGTAAAAGTCATTCAGCGGAAATCGCTGAGGTTTGCCGGAAGTGTCCGTGAGAAAGGGCAACGAGGTGTCCATGACGCCAAGATCATCGACGATGAAAACGATGATGTTAGGCTTTTCAATTTCTGCTGGAGCAGGGCAGGGGAGGCATGCGAAAAGCAGCCAGAGCAATGGTTTTTTGATCATTTGAGAAGCAATTTTGAGTGGGTTTGTTGAAGGTGTTTTCAGAGTACTTTGAGAGGCATATTGGCCGTGGCGGCGTGTCCCTTGCCGTCCTTCACCCAGACATGCAATCGATAGATCCCAGGTTTGTCAGGCGCGGTCACGGAGATCCGGCCACCGGTGGCATTCGCAAGAACACCGCTCACCGCCTGGGGCATCGGCAGGCGGTCGGATCCGTGATGGGCCTTTGCCTCGGGTAGCACCGCCCAGTGCCAGGTCAGTGGGTCGCCATCCGGATCCGTCGCTTGGATGCTGGCTTCGAAGGAGGTGCCGGTTGCGAGTGGTGGTTTTGGCACCCCGCGCATCCGCTCGACGGCGGGGGCTTGGTTGGCTGGCTTGGTGCCGGACCACATTTCCTGAAGGGTATCGGCGGCGGCGGTGGTTTCCCCTTCGTGGGTGAACAATCCGAACCAAGTGGCGGTGGCTTCGAACTTCCAACCCCAGACGAACACATAGCTTCCGAGGCAGCCTTTGCCCGGTGCGATCACCTCCTGATAGGCCTTGCCCATCATCACGGCCTTTTCAGTGCTCGTTTGCTCCAAGGGCGTGCCGAAAGCGGTTTTTTGGCTTTCCCAAAAACCTCGTGGTCCCCACTCGGTAAGCATCCACGGTCGTTTCCAGCCGAGTTCATCCAGCTGCTTCCGCACGCTGAAAATGGCGCCGTAGGTATTGATGCCCACGAAATCGAGGTGAGGGGCATGCGCGTTCATCCCTGCCACCTTCGCGGAATTCATGCCGGCCACGGCGGTGAACGTCGGGTGGGCGGGATCGATTTCGCGCACAAGGCGGGCGAGGCGATCAAGCTGCTGCCAGTAAGCGGCGTTGGTGCCGTCACCCTCGACTTCGTTGCCCAGGCCCCATGCGAGCAGGGCAGGGTGATTCCGATAGAGTGTGACTTGTGCCCGGACTCGTTCGATCTGTTTGTCGCAGTGCGCGGGATTTCCGTAAGAAAACCAGCTGCACTCAGGTTCCAGCCAAATGCCAGCGCTCAAGGTGAGTCCAAGGCTTCCGGCTTGATCAAGGAGTGCGCCGAGGCCGTTAGTGTCCCAGGTCCGGATCGAGTTGGCACCTCGTGCCGCCAGTCGCTGCGGAGATTCACCACCACCCGCACCTTTGACGAAATACGGCTTGCCCGCCCGCGACATGCCGCGAGAGGTGTCCACCTTTACCGGGATGGCAGTTCGAAGCACTTCATCGTCGGCTCCGTGGGTAAGCATAACGGACAACAACACGAGCGGGACCACTCGGCGTGGGATCGTGGAAAATGGAAATGCCATGAGTTGAAATCGGTGGATTTTTGAATGGTCGTGCCGAGGAAATGAACATCCGGAGCGCGGAATGTAGAAAACGTGCCAGCGGCCAATACGTTCTCGGATTCGCAATCTCGCAATGCTGTTGGACATACCTTGCTTCACAAAGTGGCATGCACAATTCCGAAAATCTTGCTTGGGCTTGCCGCGCGGAGTGCCTTTGATCGACCTCACCTCAACCCATTACTTCCCAATGCGACTTCAAAGCCGTCCACCCGTGCGATACCCGATGATGGGACTTTTTGTCCTCACGCTCTCTCTCATGGCGGCCTCGTCGGGAAGTATGAGCGCCCTCGAGCTGCCGACGATTTTCTCTGACCAAATGGTATTGCAGCAGCAGCAACCCCTGCCGGTGTGGGGGCGAGGGGAGCCGCAGGCGATGGTGACAGTCACTTTCGGCAAACAGTCGGTGGAAACGGTGGTGAATGCCGAGGGCGCGTGGCAAGCCACCCTCGCGCCGGAGAATGCCAGTGTGCTTCCGGCGACACTGCAAGTGCGAAGCGGGGAGAAGGAAGTGAGCTTCAAGAATGTTCTCGTCGGAGAAGTTTGGCTTTGTTCCGGCCAGTCTAACATGCAGGTTCCGATCCAAGAGAGTCTGAATAGCGACCTGATTGCGCTCGGCTCGGGAAATCCGCTGCTCAGGCTTTATACAGTGGATCGCACGGCTGCCACCGCGCCTCGGTTTTCTGCGGATACGAAATGGACCGGGTCAAATCCTGCGACGATTCCTCCCTTCAGTGCAGTGGCCTTTCATTTCGGCTCGGTGGTTCGCAGCACGCTGGATGTGCCGGTCGGGCTCATTGCTGCCTCATGGGGAGAAACGCCTGCCATTGCCTGGACCCGTCCCGCAGTCTTGGACAAGCACCCGCTGTTAATCCAGCACGTGGCCGAATGGGAAGTGGGCATGAAGAAATTTCCACAGCTGTTTGCCGCTTACGAAGCGAAGTGCGTCGAGTGGAGGAAGGCGAAGGGCATGCCGCCGGGTTCCAAGG
>JBOFET010000320.1:0-4702 GCA_051648225.1 Luteolibacter sp. | reverse complement strand
CCTTCCAGAAAGACGTGGCGGAGATCTCGCCCGCCGGACGGGTGACGCAGGAGGCGCGGCGGCCGGTCTCGCTGGGGGAGGTTTTTGCAAAAGCGGACGCGGATCCGGCGGACTTGGTGGAGAGTCGCGATATCCGGCGGGTGCGGCGGCGGGGCAGGGTGCGCATCGGGATCCGCACGGATGCGCCGGGCGTGTCTGGGGAGAACGAGGGCTTAGAGATGAGACTCGCGCGGCGGATCGCCTACGAAATTTTCCAGGATGAGGAGTGCTTGGAAATCGTGCCGCTGGAGCCGAGCCATCGGTTGAAGGTGCTGGAGGCGCGGTCGGGCTGGCTGAACTGGGCGTGGCGGTTCTGGGGGACCACCACACTGATCGCGAACGCGAACTGGTGGTATCTCGGGACGTCCGGGCGCTTGCCGCTGGAGCTGTGCCCGGCGGAGGCGGTGGGCGCGCAGGATTTCGTGGGGCTGGATTATTATTGGGGGCTGCCGACGTGGAAGCTGGGGAAATTCCGCTCGCTGGAGGATGCGGCGCACGGGAAATTTCTCAAAGCGCCGGTCTGGCCGCAGGGACTCTATCATGCGTTGCGGCGGTTCCACCGGTGGTTTCCCGGGCAGGCGCTGTTCATCGTGGAAAACGGCAGCGTGCCGATGGCGGATGGGATTTCGCGGACGGACTATCTGCGGGCGCATATCGCCGAGGTGGAGTGCGCGATTCAGGACGGGGTGCCGGTGGCTGGATACAATTTCTGGTCGATCACCTCGAACCGCGAGTGGGGGCATGCGTTCGATCCAAATACGGACTTCGGCCTGTATTTCGTGGATCTCGACAAGGATCCGGAGTTGAAACGCAGGCCGACCGACGAGGTGGAAATCTATCGCGAGATCATCCGCTTGTATCAGCCGCACGACCTGCCTATCAATCCCTAAGGTCCGACTTGGGCCGCCTGATCCCACCACCCATGCCTGCGCTTCTTTCCATCTCTGATCTCCGCGTCCATTTCCCCGTGCGCTCCGGCGTTCTGCTGCGCCAGACCGGAGCTGTCCGCGCGGTGGATGGCGTGTCGCTGGACATTGCGCCCGGTGAGACGCTCGGTCTCGTCGGCGAGTCCGGATGTGGGAAATCCACGCTCGGCAAGGCCATCGTCCGGTTGCTCAAGCCCACGTCTGGCAGCATCCATTTCGAGGAAACCGACATCAGCCACCGCACTCAGCGCGCCCTGCGGCCGCTGCGCCGGGAATTCCAGATGATCTTCCAAGACCCGGCCGAGTCGCTCGATCCGCGGATGAGCGTTCGCTCGATCATCGAGGAACCCTTCGTCATCCACGGCCAGGGCAGCCGCGCGGAACGCGTGAAATGGGTCAACGATCTGCTCGACCGCGTGGGTCTGCCGGCGTCTGCCGCCGAGCGGTATTCCTTCGAGTTTTCCGGCGGCCAGCGCCAGCGCATCGGCATCGCCCGCGCACTCGCCTTGAAACCGAAACTCATCGTCTGCGACGAGCCGGTGTCCGCGCTAGATGTCTCGGTGCAGTCGCAGATCCTCAATCTGCTCGTCGAGCTGCAGCGGGATTTCGGATTGTCCTACCTCTTCATTGCCCACGACTTGTCGGTGGTGAAGCACGTGAGCGACCGGGTGGCGGTGATGTATCTGGGAAAAATCGTCGAACTCGCGACCGCTACGGCCATCTATCAAGACCCCCGGCACGCCTACACCAAGGCGCTGCTGTCGGCGATTCCCTCGCACGATCCGAAGGTGAAGCGGAAAAAAATCTTGTTGGAGGGCGATGTCCCGTCGCCGATTGATCCGCCGCCCGGCAGCGCCTTCGGCCACCGCATGGATCACCCGCGCTACGAGGAAACGGTCGGTGCGGACCTCTCGCTGCGGGAGATTTCAGCGGGCCACTGGGTCGCCGCCGATCCATGCTGCTTGTCGGAGGAGGACTGGGGCAGGCTTCGCTCCGTAGAGAACTGAAAATCAGGGAGCCACGGAGACCACGACCTGCTCTTGGCTTAAGGGCACCGTGACGGTGGAAGCGGTAACGGGCGCTGCGGCATGGGTCGTGGTCTCCAGCGAAGTCGCCTGGGCGATGAGTTGCACCCCGCCGAGCAGGGAGCTGAAGCAGGCAAAGGAACAGAGGCACAACAGTCCGGTATTCCAGCCCATCATGATCCAACGCTTGGGCAGGAAGAAACGGAGACTCATGGCCGCAGCCACCATGGCGAGTCCGCACAACACGGCCACGATCGGGACGATGGTTTCGACCAAGGCTGGCAGAGAGCCATTAAACAGACGCCCGAGGGCACCGATGCTGCCCGCAGAGCCGACGAAGAGGATGACCATGAGCATGACCGACATTTTCGGCCTGAGGAAATTGAGCTGCCGCTCCGGGTGGGCACGCTGGAGCAGGTCTCTCACGGACTTGACGCCGAAGCACTTGCTCACCCGCCGGGATTCGAACGATCTCACCTTTTCCCGGCTGAGTTGATGGTGGACGGAAAGCCGCTGGATGCGGATGCGGGCGTAGGCCGCCAGCGCTTCCTGCCGCTTGTCGCCACTCGATGAGACCGCTGTGGCCCAAGCGGAAGGATCGAGACGGTTTTCAAGAATTTCCTGGCCGACGAGCGCGGCGATCTCTTGATCGACCAAGTCCTCGTCGCTCGTGGGCGCTTCCATTTTCGGGAACTGGGAAATGACTTTCATGGGCGTGGGGCATGAGAGTTTAGGCCCGGCGGCGGATGCCGAGCAGAAGACCGGCTCCTGCCAGAAGGCCAAGGGTCACATTCGGCTCGGGAACCGCTGCGAGGGCGGCATCGACATTGTCCGAGAAGGTGGTCGCCATGACGACTTCGAGATTGCCGTTAAAACGCGAGGCCGTCACCGACGGCTGGACTCCCGGGAGGGTGCTGCCGACGACGTTGGTGGTGTAGTAATTCGCAATGTTTGCGGAGCGGGCTGCACCGCCCAGGGCCATCGTGTTGATGAGGTCCACACCCGAGGCGAGCGCAGCGTCTCCAGCGGCGGGAACAGCTGCTGAATTGCGGCGGTTTGGCACGGACGAGGCAGCGATATCGATGATCTGGATCGTGCTTTCAAAGCCATTCGACGCGCCGCCGGTCTCCGTGCCGAACGAAAGCGTGGCGGCCGTGAGCGCGGGTGCCGGAGCAGACGTCCGATTGGAGGCCGGTCTGGTGAGATTGTTGGCAAGGGCCGCGAAATCAGCAGCATCCGACGAATTGGCAATCGACATCCAAGGGATCCCGACCTGCTGGACAGATGGACTGCCGTAAAACATCAGGGACACCGCAATCCGTCCGATTGCTCCGGACTGGATGGAGTTGAGGACCTCCGCACTCGAGAAGGATGCGGCGTAGGCGTCCATCAGGGTGTTGAAATTCTGCTGGGTGAGTCCTGCTGGATTGATATCGACCAGCAAGACGATTTCGCTATCGACCGCTATGGCATGGACCCGCCCTGACAAACCGATTCCTGCGACAAGGGACATCGCAAAAACTGACGGTAAGTAGGACAGCAGGCCACGGGACTGTGGTGTTGCTTGTTTCATCGGGTGTAAGGGAGTAACGGGCTAGAGAAAAGCTTAAGAGGTCCTTACAGTCAATAATTTTTTGGAATTCCTAGAAATTATTTTGAACAAATTAACTACTTGGTGGTCCGCCGTTGCTCTTCCATGGAAAAAATGCCCTAAAATCAGACATTTAGACACTTCGGGGCGATTCCCGTGGCAGCACGATTTTTTTAAAAGGCACCAACCAGAATGCCCCAAGAATCGGAAAATCAAGCCCGGCGACGACGGCTGAGTAGCAGCGTGGCACCGAGGAGGAAGACCAGGGTGGAACTAGGCTCGGGCACGGCGGACAGGCTGGCGTTCACATTTCCCGAGAGGGCGGTGGAAAAAATCGCTACCAGCCCACTGTTGATCGCCGAGTTGGTCGCAGTCGGAGCGATACCGGTCACGGTGCTGCCGACAATGTTGGCCGCGTAGTAAGCCGAGATCGCGGTGGCTTTGTTCCCGAGGGCGATTGAATTGATCAAATCCACGCCCGAAGCCATTGCTCCGTTGCGGGCTGCGGTGTCGGCCGTTCGGTTGCCGGCGTTGGGTTCGACAGCGGCGGCGACATCGATGATCTGGAGTGCGCTTTCAAAGCCGTTGGACGAGCGGCCGGTCTCGGTGCCGAACGAGGCGGCCGCAGCCGTGATGGCAGCACCTGTGGCCGGAAATCCAACCGCGTTGGGCTTGGTGACGTTCCCAGCGAGCGTGGCGAACTGCGCGGCGTCCGCTGCGCCGCTGATCGACATCCAAGGAATTCCGACCTGCTGGTAAGAAGAATTGCCGTAAAACATCAAGGAAACCGCGATGCGCCCGTAGGTGCCAGACTGGATGGAGTTCAAGACCTGCGGACTCGAGAGCGCAGAGGCGTAGCCGCTCAGCACCGTTTCGAAGTCTTTTTTGTTCAGTCCAGACTGGCTCACATCCACCAGGAGCACAAGTTCGCTGTCAACGGCTACGGCGTGGACCCGTCCTTGCAGCCCGATTCCGGCGACCAGAAAGATCGCAAGAACGGCTGGAAGTCGGGACAATAGGCCACGGGACGGTGGTGTTGAAGGTTTCATCGGTAAGGAGGTAACGAAAAAATAAAAACTTAAGATTGCCTTACAGTCAATTTTTAAATAATTTCTACTCAT
>JBOFET010000319.1:0-11348 GCA_051648225.1 Luteolibacter sp. | reverse complement strand
CGGCGTTCTCACCATCCCGTCCACTGGAGAGAACACCTTCAAAGTCCGCTACCCACGCGCCAAGAATCGCCCCGACGTTTCCGGCAGCCTCCGTTGGTCCAGTGACCTAACCAACTGGCACACCAGCGGCCAAAGCAACGGCACCCACAGCGTGAACTTCACCGAAGCCATCGCCTCCGCCCCAGCCGCCGATCCCGAAACTGTCGAAGCCACTGCCACCATCACCGGCCCCGGCGAAGCCCCGCAGATCTTCGTCCGCCTCGGTGTGGAGTGAGTCTTCTAGTGCTGAAAAGGGGGGGGGCGGTCTCGTCCGGCACCCCCTTTTTTCGTGCCCACCTCAGGAATACCACTGTACGAAATGCAGCGAATCGGGAAATCAACGCAGCCCTTGCACACGCTCCGGCGACCGTTTAGGAACTCCGAAACAATTTCCCCATGGCTGCTGATTACACTGAAGACGACATCAAATCCCTCGACTGGCGCGAACACATCCGCATGCGGCCCGGCATGTATATCGGGAAACTCGGCGACGGCTCATCACCGGATGACGGCCTCTACATCCTGCTCAAGGAAGCTGTCGATAACTCCATCGACGAGCACATCATGGGCCACGGCAAGGAAGTGCGCGTGGACATCGACGAGGAAGGCCGCGTGGAGGTGCGTGACTTCGGACGGGGGATTCCGCTCGGAAAACTCTTCGACTGCGCGGCGCAGATCAATACCGGGGCCAAATACGACAGCGAGGCATTCAAGAAATCCGTCGGCCTGAACGGCGTCGGCATCAAGGCGGTGAACGCGCTGTCTAACTTTTTCGAAATCCAAGCCTGGCGCGATGGCGAGACGAAGGCATTAGAATTTTCCAAGGGCCAGCTCACTCTGGACATGAAAAATCCGAAACGCGACGACGGTCCCAACGGCACCCGCCTCGCCTTCGAGCTCGACCGCACGATTTTCCCCGCCAAGGCGAAATTCAAGGAAGCCTTCGTTGAGAAAATGTGCCGCTACTATTCCTATTTGAATCCGGCACTCACCATCAATTTCAACGGCAAGAAATTCCGCTCGAAGGACGGACTGCTCGACCTGTTGCGCGAGGAAATGGAGAACGAGGCGCTCTATCCGCCGATCCATCTCGTCGGGAAAGATATCGAAATCGCCTTCACCCACACGCCCGAGAGCGGTGAGGAATACTACACCTTCGTCAACGGCCAGAACACCTCGCAAGGTGGCACTCACCTTGCGGCGTTTCGTGAAGCGTTAGTGATGGTCATCCGTGGATTTTATAAAAAGTAGTATGAGCCATCTGACATCCGCGCCGGCATCGAGGCCGCAGTTTGTGTGAGGATCATGGAGCCGGTTTTCGAATCGCAAACGAAGACCAAGCTCGGCTCCGCAGGCATCGCACCGGATGGAGAATCACTCCGCACCTTCATTGGGAATTTCCTCAAGACCAACCTCGACAACTACCTTCACAAGCACCCACAAGTCGCCGAGGCGATCCAGAAGCGCATCCTCTCCGCCGAGCGCGAACGCAAGGATCTCAAAGGAATCCAAAAACTCGCCCGCGAACGCTCCAAACAAGCCAAAGTTCACAACAAAAAACTCCGCGACTGCCGCGTCCGCTACGACAGCAAGCACAAGCGCCGCGAGGAATCCACGCTCTTCATCACCGAAGGCGACTCCGCCTCTGGCTCGATCACCAAGAGCCGCGACGTGGAAACGCAGGCGGTCTTCTCGCTCCGTGGCAAGCCGCTCAACACCTACGCACTGCCCCGCAAGATCGTCTATGAAAACGAGGAGTTCGCCCTACTCCAAGCCGCGCTTAACATCGAGGACGGCATCGAATACCTGCGCTATAACAAAGTCGTCATCGCCACCGATGCCGACGTGGACGGGATGCACATCCGCCTGCTTTTGCTCACATTTTTCCTGCAATTTTTCCCCGAAATGATCCGCGACGGTCACTTGTGGATCTTGCAAACCCCGCTCTTCCGCGTCCGCAACAAGAAGGAAACCATCTACTGTTACGACGACGACGAGCGCAAAAAAGCCATGGCAAAACTCGGCAAAGCCGCCGAAATCACCCGCTTCAAGGGCCTTGGAGAAATTTCTCCCGACGAGTTCAGCTTCATGATCGGCCCCGACATGCGGCTCGACCACGTCGAGTATGAAGAAGGCAAAGGCGTAAAGGAATTGTTAGCGTTCTACATGGGTAAGAACACGCCGGATCGGCAGGAGTTCATCATCGAGAACCTGCGGGATGACGTGGACAAGCAGATCGAAGTCGCCGTGGCGTAAAACGGACCGCGAAATTCATTTCGCCTGTGAGTTGGTCAATTAACCGGCACCACAATTTTCAGAAATGGGGCGTTGGTTAATCGGTTGATTGCCAACCGGGGAACCGTCTTCCGATCATTGGGTCCGATCCGACCAAATGGTCACCACTTCAAAAATCGCAACCGATTAACCAACGCGGGTTTTCCAGGAAAACCGGCGTTGATTAACTACCCCAATTCCGTGGGGATTAGGTGCCATTTGTGGTGCACGTAATCACACCAAATTTCTTTGTGGCTCATAATTCAAAAAATATGAGCCATAAATACCGTTGCTGTTCACGGGTGATCCACAAGGCCCTCGGCACAGCGAAGAAGCTCGTGAAACGAGAGGAGTGCGGGTGATCTTCCGGATGACTCTCTGATTGTCAGTAAGATACCCTCTTCCCGAAGAACTCGCAGAACACGGCGAGCGGTGGGGACGGGAATACCAGACCGCTTCTCGAAGGTGGGACTGGTGAAGGTGGGGAACTGGAAAATGAAATCCAGCGCCCGCACGGCATGCTGGGAGTGGGTGGCATCCGGGATGCGGGCTTTCATTTCTTCGTACAGGCGGAGTATGGACCGGGCTCGTGCTTCGTTTTCCGATGCTTGCTCGGTAAGCGCGGTCAGGAAGTAGCGGCACCACGGCGTCCAGTCGCCGGTTTCAGAGACGGTGAGCAAGGCATCGTAGTAGGCTTGCCGGTCTTGCTCGAAAAAGGCGCTGACGAAGAAATTCGGGGACGAAAGCAGCTTCTTTTCGACCAGGAACAAAGGAATGATCATGCGACCGAGGCGGCCGTTGCCGTCCAGAAATGGATGAAGGGCTTCGAACTCCGCGTGGATGACGGCGAGCTGGACCAACCGGTCCGGTGCATCCGTGTGGATGTATTTTTCCAGCTCACCCATGGCGTCCGGCAGGAGTTGGGGAGCGATGGGAATGAAACGGGCCGTTTCCTCGGTGCAACCGGGTGCACCGATCCAGTTCTGGATGCGCCGATATTGACCGGGATCCTTGCTGGCTCCGCGCACGCCTGACATCAACAGGCGGTGGCTGTCCAGGAGGATGCGTTGGGAAAGCGGCAGCTTCGACAACTGTGTCACCGCAAGGGAAAGCGCCCGGCGGTAGTTGAGCACTTCCCGGATGTCGTCCCGGCGCTCGCCGGTGAAGCGGGCCTCGTCCGCCTCGAACTCGAAAACCTCCGAAGCCGTGGCCTGCGTGCCTTCGATGCGGCTGGAAAGAACGGCTTCCTGCGTGGTCAGCGGCGCGAGCAGCACCTGCGGATTCGGGATTGCCTGAAGCAAACCGTCGTATCGGGCCAAGGCCGCGCTCGCCGGACCCAGCAGCGGAATGAGGGACTCCCACTGGATACCCGTGGGAGGAAATTTGCCGAGATGATAGCGGATGCTCATGGGTGGGAAATGCAACTACGCGCTGGCTCCCCGGACCAGCGCGATTTCCTCGGGCGTCAGGCCGTAGAGGCGGAAGACGTGGCGGTCGATCTGCGCTTCGAGTTCCTTCACCGTCGCTTCGTCTCCCATGCGCTTCGCGGCGAGGATGGAGTCCACGAGGGTGGTTAGGGTCGCTTGCTCGGTGGGCGTGGCGGCGGGGATGGGGAATGCGGACATGATTGGTGTCTGCAATGCGAGGAATCCACCGAAGGGCACGCCTGAAAAGGCATGGATGAACCAAATGCCAACTCGCGAGTTCATCAGGGCGAGCATGTATTTCGAGGCACCGGGGAGAATGAAAATCTTGTTGTTGGCCAGATAGCCTTGGTCATCGAAAGCGAAGACGTCGGTGCGGTTGATTTCCTGATAAACAATCTTGGGTGCGGCAAATTCAGCCCAATAAGCGCAGGAACGAAGCTCCCAGAAATAGGTTCCGTGGTCGTCGCGTGCCATGAGCTTCGGGCGGAATCCATTCAGCCAGCGATGTATGGCGGGAAACTCGGTGGAAAAAGCCTGCTCGGCTTCTACGAGAGGAAGACCGGACCATGAATGCCGCACGTTAGCGGAGGACTCGATGCGGATGAGATGCTGTTGGGAATATTCGGGTTCCCATTTCTTGATGTCCTTGCCGCGGAGAAAGGGCTGGATGAGTTGCTCGGAGGAAGCGTGTTCTTCGATGAGAAGCCTCCGGTCAGCGTGACTGATAATATAGGCCTCGTTGCAACCGGTCTTGATCCCGTAATAGAACCGATCTCCCACCAGATCACCGAGTGCCTCCCCCGCTGACCTCAGCTTCGCGAGGAGTGCTAGCACTTCCCGCGATTCAAGCCGCCAAACTTCGGGAGAAAGGCTGGTCTGCGGCATCTCGATTCCATGAACAGCGACTTGTCCCGAGACATTTTCAATCGGCCAATTTTCATTCCATTTCAAAACGGTCACCCGGTCATCCTCACTGCGGGTGCCACGGATCGCCGCAACAATGACTGGTTCGGTAACGGCGTTGAAGACCGGAGCCTCGGCGAAGTCTAGCAGCGTGAGTATCCGGGTTCTTTCGAGGAAATAATTCCGCAGCGGGAGGCCAAAGTCGGAATTCAAGAGGCTGTTACTGGTGATGAAACAGAGAACGCCGCCGGGAGTCAGTTTGCGAAGAGCTTGTTCATAGAAGTAAACGTAGAGGTCCGCAGTTCCCGAGTAGCATTCGTAACCTTCGGCTTTGAGCGCAGGTTTTTGATCTTTGATCGCTTCATGCCGGACATAAGGGGGATTCGCGATGACGATGTCGAAGCCACCGCGTCCTTCCGGCGCCTCTGCTAGAATCTGGCGGAACCAGAGGTGCCAGAGGAAAAAGGGGCGTTCCTTGCGGGGATCCTCCAGCAGCGCGTGGAGATCGGCGGTGGTGATGCCGAGCGCGTCCAGCTCGGCCTGATTCTTGTCGATCTTGCGTTGGGCCGCTGCGGGCGTGGTGTAGCGGGGATTGGCGCGGCGTTTCTTCAACTCCTCAGCTCGGCGGATGGCCAGGGAGTTTTCGAGCTCCTCCCTGCGCCGCGCCAGCCGAGCGTCGATGGCGCGGAGGACGGCGGCGTCGATCTCGTGGCGGAGCCGGGCCTTTTCCGCAGGTTCGTGGCAAGCGTAGTAGCTCTCCCGCAGCGCCGCGAGATTCCGGCGGGCTGGCGCGGTTGTGTCCTCCTCGACGGTCAGCTCGATCTGCCCGCCGGTGCCAAGATCGAGTTCATGCTGGTCCTTTCCAAGGACACGAACCCCGTAGCGGATCGGCTGGTCGAGGTCGTCGAGCCGTTCTCCTCGGAAGGATTCCAGCAGGCTGTTTCCCTGCATGATCTGATAGTCGAGATTCGGCAGCGGTGTCGGCACGTTTTCCTCGACGATGAGGGCGAGCCAGAAACGGAGGCGGGCGATTTCCACGGCACCGGCATCCAGGTCCACGCCGTGGATACAGTGCTGGATGATGCCGCGCTTGGCGTGGGCGCGGTCGAGCGAGGGATTGAGGGTGAGCTTGGTCCAGTAGATTTCTTGGAGCAGGCCGATGGGAAAGGCGCCGGAGCCGATGGCGGGATCGCAGATGCGGAGGTCGTTGAGGTGGGCGGATAGCTCGGTGGCGTGGCGGGCGAGCCAGGAGTTCGCGAGGGCATTGACGGGTTCCTTGAGGCGGACGAGGCGCTCGATTTCCGCCGCGGCATCCGCGTCGCTGGCATAGCGGCCGGTGAGGGCGTGGATGAGGCTCTGCTGGCACATGTATTGGACCACGGGCTTGGGCGTGTAGTAGGCGCCCTTGTCCTTGTTGTCCTCCAGCAGGTTCTCAAAAATGCGCCCTAACATTTCCGGGTCGATGCCGATCTCGTGGTCTTCGGGATCGTTCTCGTCGATGGTGAAGTGGTATTGACGGAAGAACTCCAGCAGCGCGGCGAAGAGCGGCGCGGGGAAATCGACCGCCTCGACGCCGGGGAAGTCCGGCTCGAACAAGCCGCCGTTCAGATAGGGCACGCGGTTGCCAGTGATGGGGAAGACGAGGCCCGCGCGGTCCGGGGCGTTGAGCGTTTGGAAGAAGAGAGGGACGAGGCGGGAGGAGTGGAAATTTTCCTGCTCGGCGGGTAGGGCGCTTTGGAACATTTCCCGCAGGAAATCGGAGGAACCACCGGTCCACGGCATGGATTCCTGTGGGAGCGCGGCATCCGTGCCGGAAAGTGGCGGACACCCGAGCCAGCCTTTTTTCTGGATGAAGTGAAGGAAGACGAGGCGACCGAGGAGCTTCTTGACGAAGTCGCGCAGCGGTTTCAGGGCGCGGTCGCGTTCCTTGCCTTCGAGGCCGGTCAGGTCGATGCCGAGGACTTGGGCAAGGGCGGAATTCTCGATCAGGTGATGGCAGAAGTCCGCGTAGTGGCGCTTGTAGGTGGTGAAGAATTCGTCGCTGAGTTTCTCGACGGAGAAGGCGTCGAGCACATGGGCGAGAGTCGTCGAGCCGCGGTGGCGGGCGAGAAGCTGGAAGCGTGAATCCGGCGTGCGGCAGCTCTCGTCCGGGCCGAGGACGTAGGTGAAGCGGCGGGTGGGGGTTTCGACGCGTTCGAGGTCGCCATCCGGCGTGAAGCGGGTCTCGCGATGGACGAAGGTGAAACGCCAGGAGTCATTGCCCGGCTGGATGGTGGCGATGAGCAGGCCATCCGCCGTGCCCGGAGCGAGCAGCCGCGCGGCGAAGTTGCGGATGCCGACGCGGTTGCGAAGGAGTTCCACGGTGTCGCGAGCGGAAATTTCAATGACGGCGAGGGAGAGTGATTCGCCTTCGTGATTTCCCTGAATGGTGATGACGCCGAGCTGGTGGATGGAATCGGCGAGACCATTTTCCGGAACCGGGATTTCCTGCGGAACCGCATTTTCCTGATAGTCCTCGAACAACTGGCGCAGCAGGCCCGACCAACGGGGACGGGCGTAGGGAAGGGTGATGAGTTCGAGCATGGATCAGAAGCCGGGTGGAACGATGAGCGGCACAGTGGGAAAGTAAGTGCGGTAGCGAGGGACATCGCGGGTAAGTAATGAATATCCCGCCGCTTCGGCATGGGCACCGATGTAGAAATCCGGTAGCGGTGAGGTGCGGGTGCCGCCGGTTTTGCGGTATTGCTGATAGGCGCGTGCCGCCACGACGGATGCCTCGAACGGTAGCGGCTCACGGGTGAAAGAACCCGGCTTCAGCCAGCGATCCAGTCTCCTCCAGTCCATCCCGAAGTAGGGGGCGATCTCGGCACACACGATAGGATTAACGACAACCCTGCTGGCTTTGCGGGCGATTTCGAGCTGTGTCATCGACCATCTAAGCCAGACGGGATCGCCTGTCAGCACATCCATCAGAACGTTCGCATCCACGAGAACCGGTCTAGCCATTAGTCCTCTCCCCTGGTTTCGCGCATCATTTCATCCGTGGAGGGCATGCCTTTGGCGATTCCAACACTTTCTGCCAGCCACTGGTGGAACTCTTCTTCCGACATGATTTCCTCCTCCTCCTCGTCCGATACGGGCGTGGCTTTGAGGTAAGGCGAAGTTTCATCGAACTCCATGACCATACCGGTTTTTAGATGCAGCTTGTCACGGATGGGGGCCGGAACGGTTTCGAGAAATCCTTGGGTGAGAACGGCTTTCATGGCGGAAATATGGCTGATGCTAGGCGATTGGACAATCTCCAAGAAAAGACTCCGAGAGGATGATCTTGGGCAGGGCGGCGGTGTTGACCGGGTCGCTTGGATGAGGGTCTGATGCCGTCTGATGGGATGCCTCCTGTTCTAGCGGGTAGGAGCGGAGCAGGGTCATGAGTTTGTCCGCGAGGACGGAGGGCGAGACTTTGACCTGTTTGACGGATTTCTGGAGCTTGTTGATGTCTTTTTGGAGTTGCTGGAACTTCGCCTTGCGGACAGCGAGCTTGGCGGAACGGATGAGGTCCTTTTCAGAATCGGCGAGCAGGTTGAGCTTGAGGAAGGCGTCGAGGAATTCGAGGGCGCGGCGTTCGTTGGGGCCGGGGTTGTTGTCGAGCGCCTTGTCGGCGAAGGCGGCTTCGGCAGCGCGGTCGCGGAAGCACTGGAGGGCATCGCGGATGTCTTCGTGATGATGATCCGGGAGTGGCAGCGAAGATTCGGCGGGATCGGGTGCGCGGAATTCGCGGGCGGCCTCGACGATGGAGATTTCCTCGACGCGGAGGGTTGGGGTTTCCCCGCTGGCGGTTGCTTCAGGGTGGGCGGTTTTTCCGATGCGGAAGAACCCATCGCGGCGGGAGTCGCGGATGAAGGCGACGCTGCTGCCGCTGCGGCTGGCATCGCCGCGGCCGACGCGGGCACGCAGCGGAAGTTGTTTCACGCGGCGGAATTCCTCCGGGTTTTCATCACGGAATTTCCGGAGTTCCATGAGCAGGCTGAGGCGTTCGTCGCGCTCGGCTTCCTCCGGTGACTTGTCAAAGAGTCCGAAGGTGTCCACTTCCTCGTCGGGCGAGTAGATCTGACTGTCCTCGCCGAGGGCGCTGTGGAAGGCCTGGAGCTTGAGGATGGCTTTTTTCCGCAGCTCGATGTCGTCATCGACGCGGGAAGTCGGATAGAAATTGTAGATGTAGATGCAGGTGGCCTGGGTGCCGATGCGGTTGACGCGGCCGATGCGCTGCATGAGGCGGGTGGAGTTCCACGGCGTGTCGTAGTTCACGATCACGTTGGCGCGGTGGAGGTTCACACCTTCTGCGAGCACTTCGGTGGAGACGATGATGTCGTATTCGTGGGCCTGTTCCTTGAGCGGGTGGTTCGCGTCGAAGTTGGCGCGGACCAGCGGCATGACCTTGGAGCGGTTCGCGGCGTCCACGGTGAGGATGTTGCGCCCGATGCCGACGGAGTTGAGCCTTTCCGTAAGGTAGGTGGTGGTTTCCTTGGACTCAGAGAAGACGACGAGCTTGCCATCGCGGTTTTCGTCGCGGTTAAAGAGGTCGGCCTTGAGGTAGCGGAGAAAGGTATCGAACTTGGGATCCTCCTTCACGGCATCCCAGCGGATGCAGAGGTCTTCGAGGATGGCGAGGTCGCCTAGCAGGCCGGTGAGGAAGCCCTGCTCGAAGTCGTCCGGCGTGCAGATGGAAATGGTCGGGTCGGTGGGTTGGCACTCCTCGATTTTTGCGATGAGTTCGCTTTCCCTGTCATCCAGCAGGTACTCGGTGACTTTGAGATTCGGCGCGATGTAGATGGCACCTTTTTCAAACATGGTCGCCATGACGCGGGTGGAGTCGCGGAAGCGGCGGAGGGATTGTCGGAATGCGTGGAAGCTGCTGTCGAGGCGCTTCACTAACAACACGCGCATGATGGTGGCGAGCTGTAGGGAAATCAGGTCTGCATTGGCGTAGTTCGCCTTGATTTCCGGCTTGAGGAACTGGATGGCCCGGTAGCGGTTGTAGGTAAACCCGCCGCTGCCGGACGCGGCGAGGGTGGACATGGTGCGGTCGTAGAGCGTCTCGATCTCCGGTGGCAGCGGATAGAAAATCCGGCGCGGCGGGGCGACTTCCGGAAAGAGGATGTTCTGGGCGTCGAGGTCGGTCTTGTATTCGGGGTTCTCCATCAGGTCTCGTCGGGTCCGGCGGACGATGATTTCCGACATGACTTTTTCGCGGATCAGCTCGTAAACCGCTTTCACGTCACGGCGGGCGGTTTCCGGGTCGGGTGCATTTTTCGCGCGCTGGAACTCCTTTTCTCGGGCGGCGAAGAAGCGTTGGAGATTGTGAACGTTGAGGGTGGAATCCTTGAGATCCTGGAACAGCGCGATGAGGTTGCGAAGGTCGGCCGGGCGGTTGTTGAGCGGCGTGGCGGAAATGAGGATGACCTTTTTCCGCAGGGGCTTGCCATCGTCGCCGATCCTCCGGGTGTCGGTCTTGCAAATGCGCTGGAGAAGATCGAAGGCACCGGACGAATCGTTCCGGAAGCGGTGCGCCTCGTCCACGATGATGAGGTCGTAGCGCTCGGCATTGCGGACCTTGTGCAAACTGCCGTTGGTGATGATGCGGACGTTGTCGAGGTGGAATTGGTCTCTGGCGGCCTCCCAGTTTTCGAGCAAAGCTGGAGGAACGACGATGAGCGTGTGCGAGCGGTGGTCGGGGAAACCGTTGTGGAAGAAGAATTTCCGGGCAATCAGCGTGGCGATGATCGTTTTTCCCAGGCCGACGACATCGGCGAGGAAAAAGCCGTTGTGCTTCTGGAGCAGGCGCACGCCCTGGGTGACGGCATCGACCTGATAGCTAAGGCGCTTGAAGCCTTTCGGAAGGTCCTCGGTAGCATTCGGATCGTAGTCGATGGCCCGGCCGAAGTATTCGATGAGGAGCTTGAAATAAAGCTGATAGGGCGAGATTTCCGTGCCGAGATAGGTCTTGTCGGCGACCTCCTTGATGTCCTTCGGCAGGACATCGACGGATTCCTTCCAGAGCGCTTCGAATTCCGCAGTGGCGAATTTCACGTCGTCGAAGTCGTGAAGGAGGACGTTGAATTCGTAGTTCGATTCGGGGCCGCGAATGCCGAGGCCGGCTTCGGTAAGATTCGACGAGCCGGTGATGACTGCGCCGGGCCGGTGCTCGTTGAAACCGTCTGGGCGGAAGATGTAGATTTTCGCGTGGAGGTTTTTCGTCGGATGGGCGCGTACTTGGATGCGTTTGGTCGAGACGTCCTCGATGAATTGGAGGATGCCGTTTTCGACTTGGGACGAGTATTCGGCTTCCTCAATGTCCTTGAGGAGGCTGGCTTTGATCTGGACCAGCGTTTCGCCCTCAGCACCGTGGAACAGCAGGCCGCGTTTTTGATAATCCGCGATCAGAGAATCGACGTTGATGCCGACAAGAATCCGGATTTCCGGAACGTTTTCCAAAAGCGGGCGAACCACGAACCAGCCTGAAGAACGGAGGTAACCTACCAAGGCGTCGAAAGCGGCGAGATCCTTGTTCGATGCGAAAACGCCCTCGAATTTCGCGAAAAGCGTCTGCGCGCCGTGATTGGTGAAGAAGCGGGTGGACATCAGATTCAACCGTTTCAAAGGCTGGACCGGACGTTAGTTGGCACGTTTCGGTGGGGGAAGGACTAA
>JBOFET010000318.1:0-18681 GCA_051648225.1 Luteolibacter sp. | reverse complement strand
ATGTATTGGGCATTCTCGCTACGGATGTCCCAACCCAAAAGTGTGCGAAGGTCGGTGATGCCGTTTCTGCCTCCGGTGAAGCCCTGGTTGCCGTCGATCCCGAGGGAGAAGATCAGCGCGATCGACTGGGTAATGATGGCAAAGTAAACGCCACCAACGCGCCGTCTGAAGAGTGCCCAGCCGATGATGAACGCGATCACCGCCGGGACCACAAAGATGGCGAAGATGGTGAATGGGAGACTTTTGAACGGTTCCCAAAACAACGGGAGTTTTGTTATTTGGTTCCAGTCCATGAAGTCCGGGATGCCGGGCGTGGATTGGATGGCGGTGGTGACGGGGTCGGACGCTTCCAGTTTGAGAAACATCGCCATGCAATAACCCCCGAGACCGAAGAAGACTCCCTGGCCGAGGCTGAGGATGCCGCAGCGCCCCCAGAGCAGGACCAAGCCGACAGCGACGAATCCGAAGCTCAGATACTTCCCGACCAGATTGAGCCGGAAGATGGGCAGAGCAAGAGGGAGGATGACGAGGAGGAGCAAAAGAAATCCTCCGAAGGCGAGCGCCTCTCCGCGTGACTTGAACAGGGTGCGAAAAAATAGTGGCATGACTTTGAGGGTGGGGGATGGATGGGTCAGTGGCCGCGGACCTTGCTTGGGAAGAGTCCTTGGGGGCGGATCATTAGGGCGATGACAATGACGAGCAGGGTGGCGACCTTGCCCTTAGTACCTTCCAAGAAGAACTCGAGAATCGACTGCGCCTGGGCGATGCCGAAGGCGGAGGCGAGACAGCCGAGCAGACTGGCCGTGCCACCGGCGACGACGACGAGGAAAGCATCCACGATGTAGCGGCTGCCGCTATCAGGTCCAGTGGAGCCGATGGTGGTGAAGGCTGCTCCCGCGATCCCGGCGATGCCGCAGCCGAGGGCGAAGGCGAGGCGGTCCACTTTGCCGGTGTTGATGCCGACGGCAGCGCTCATCTTGCGATTCTGCACGGTGGCCCGGAGACGGAGGCCGAAGGAAGAGCGATACATGAAGGTGATCAAAGCGACGGTGACAACGATCGATAGGCCTAACACAAATATGCCGTTGATCGGGATATCGAGACCTTCCTTCACGTTGTAGGAACCCATGAGCCAGTCGGGCAGGGTCGGTGTGACCTCGCGCGCACCGAAGATGGACCGGTAGGTCTGTTGGAGAATCAGGCTAAGTCCCCAGGTCGCGAGTAGCGTGTCTAACGGTCGATGGTAGAGGTGTCGTATCATCAGGAACTCGACGAGCGCTCCCAAGGCGGCACAGACGAAGAAGGCCAGTAGAATTGCGAAAACGAAATAATAAGGCCCGAAGGTGGGGGCGTAGCTGGAGGTGAGATGGGAACAGAAGTAAACCGTGTAGGCACCGAGGGCCATGAACTCACCGTGAGCCATGTTGATCACTCCCATCTGTCCGAAAATCAGTGCAAGGCCGAGGCCCATGAGCAGGAGGACGCTGAACAGGCTCAGGCCTGAGAAGCTCTGCATGATGAAAATGCTTTGTAATTCTTCGCTGGTGTATTCTCCCATAATTTCAGGCGGTTCGAAGTTTGAAATGAATCCCTTGCCGGGAAGGAATGGAGGGCCGGAACTGCCCGGCCCTCCGGGTGATTGCTGGAACTTGCGGGCAACTCAGAAGTGTGGACGCAAGCTGCCGGGGTGGGTTTACTGATAGCCCTTCGGAAATGGATCGGGCTCGATGAGTTCGGATTCGTAGAGAACCTTCGCCTGCCCGTCCTTCTGCCACTTGCCGATCCGGAGCTTGCTCCAGAGGTGATGGTTTGGGTGAACTTTCACATATCCCTCGGGCGCGTTGGTCATTTCAAGACCCGGGGATGCTGCGGCGATTTTATCGATATCGAAACTTTGCGCTTTCTCGACCGCTGCCTTCCACAACCATGGGCCGAGGTAGCCCGCTTGGGTGACGTCACCGATCACGCTATCAGGTCCATACTTTGCCTTGAACGCCTTGACGAATTCGATGTTAGCCGGATTGTCCAAGCTCTGGAAATACTTCATGGCCGAGTAGAAGCCCTCGAGGTTTTCCCCGCCGATTCCGAGCACTTCGTCTTCGGTCACCGAGATGGTGAGAAGTGTCTGCTTGGCACCGGTGATGCCGGCAGCAGCGAGTTGCTTATAGAAGGACACATTCGATCCCCCGACGACGGCGGTGTAGATGACGTCCGGTTTCTTGAGCTTGATCTTGTTAATCAACGAACCGAACGACGTACTGCCGAGCGCATAGAACTCCTCCCCGACGACTTCGCCTTTGAGCACGTTCTCGATGTGCTTGCGGGCGATCTTCATCGACGTGCGCGGCCAGATGTAGTCGGATCCTACCAGATAGAACTTCTTCGCTCCCTTTTCTTTAGCGATCCAGTCGAGTCCGGCGATGATCTGCTGGGTGGCCTCTTGGCCGGTGTAGATCACGTTCTTGGATTGCTCGAGACCTTCATAGAACGTCGGGTAATAAAGCATCCCGTTTTCCTTTTCGAAAACGGGTAGAACCGCCTTGCGGGAAGCGGAGGTCCAGCAGCCGAAGACGGTGCCGACCTTGTCACTGACGAGCAGTTTCTTGGCCTTTTCCGCGAAGGTGGGCCAATCGCTTGCGCCGTCTTCCTTGATGACCTTGATCTGTCGGCCGAGAACGCCGCCCATGGCGTTGATCTGGTCGATGGCGAGTTGCTCGGCTTGGATGGACCCGGTTTCACTGATGGCCATGGTGCCGGTCGCGGAGTGCAGCTGGCCGACGGTGACGGTGTCTTCGGTGACGGCCAGTCCGGTGGTATTGACTTGGGAGGTCGGGAGTTTGTCCTGGGCGGTCGCCGTGGCCGCCGCGAGGGCGAGGGCGGCGACCTTCAGGAAGTGGTGGCTTGTTGTTGCTAGTTTCATGGTTTGGAGTCGTTGTGTGGCAGTGGATGCGGTGGTTGCGTTTGAACTTCCCGCAGCGGTGAAGTGAGTTGCACCGAATGTGCCATGTGGTTCGGGCTGGACTTGAAATCCATTCACGATTCAAGGCCGGGGAGAAGCCGTCGAGAACCGGGGTTGACAGGGTTTGGCACGCGCTTTGCTCCCCACGGTCACCAAGCATGCTGAATACGATTCACGATACGCAAATGACGTTGCGGGAACCGCCGGTGATCGACCCCGGAATCGTCGATTCGAAGCGTCTGCAAATGTTTTATGTCTCGGTGAAGGAAGGAAGTTTCGCCGGCGCGGCGCAGATTTTATCGGTAAGTCCCTCTGCGATCAGTCACGCGATGAAATCGCTGGAAGAGGATCTGGGTTGCTCATTGTTCCGGCGGCTGGGGCCACAGGTGAAGCCGACAGGTGCGGCCGTGCGGTTGTTGCCGATGGTGGAGGATCTGCTCGTGAAGATGTCCTCGATGAGGAGCGAACTGGCAGCACTGGATGGTCGCACGGAGAAGTTGATTTTCCGGTTGCCGTCATGCCTGTTAGGAATGTTGCGGGCGGGGTCTTTATCGACGTTTCACGAGTGTTTTCCGGCTGCGGATTTGGAAATAATGGTGACGGGTGCCGGGAAGGACGAGAGTTCTCGCCGGCAAGCGGACTTCGAGATGGATTTCATGGAAAGGGTGCCAAAAGACATGGTGAGGCGCGACCTGGTGAATGAGAACTATCACGCCTACGTCGCGCCATTCCACCGGCTGGGCCAGAAGAGCCGGGTCTCGGTGGACGAACTCAGGCAGGGGCTTCTAATTTTCCAAGACCCGTTCATTCTCAAAGCTCTGGCTCACCATTTGGGACGCGGCGGAGAGGGGGATTTGAGAAAATGGGTCTTGCCTGATCCGCGGGTGGCCCACGAGCTTGCGTGCCAAGGCCAGGGAATCGTGTTCCTGCCGGATTGGGCGGCGGCTACGGCGGTTCAGGAAGGGGCGCTGGTGTGTCTGAAGCTGCCCGGGATCACGCTGCGCCGGACCTGTTGTGCCTGGTGGGATCCGGCTCGTCCGCTGACGTGGGTGGCTGAGGTTTTTCTAAACTTGCTGTCCGAGTCGATCACTCGGGAAGAGGGGAGCGATTAGGCAGGAAGCAGCAGGCGCGCGGTTTGTTCACCGGCGGTGACTTGGCTCGGGAGGATCGAGAAATCATCCAGTGCCATCAGCTCGGCCACGATTTTCTCCAGGTCCGGGACCTCGTCTTGTTCAAGTGAGGAAAACGAATGCAGAGTCGCCGCCTTCTCAAGGAAATCCCTTTCGACCAAAGGTCTGCCGCAGCGTGACATGCGCTCGATGGAGTTTTGGAATCTCGCAGGATCCTTCAGGCGAGTCCGCGCCGCAGCGATGCCTTGTGCGACGGTCTGGCTCAGGCCGGGGTGTTGTTCGAGGAACTCCCGGTGACAAACCATCACTAACCGCTGGGCGAATTTACCGGGACTGAATCCCGGGTCGCGCTTGCCCAAGCCGGCGGACTCCGCGTGGATTCCCCAGGGCGAGGGGGCGATGATGGCGTCCAGAGCTTCCGCCTGCAGCGCGTGGATCATCATGTCCATCGGTAACATTTTGAAAATCAGCTCGACGGACGCGGCGCTTTTCCAGCGGCTGAGCCACTCGCGCGACTGTCCCTTGGTGAGCGAGTTCTGACTCTCGATTCCCACGGTCAGACGCGGCGGTAGCTTGGCAGGAGCACCGCCTTGGGCCGGATAGAACTGCTTGTAAACCGACTCTCGCAGAACGAGCTCGGTCGGGCAGGCATGTAGGAAAATCGGGATCTTCCAATTGGCCCTCTGGCCCGGCAGTGCCAAGACGTCGGCGATGAATATTTCCCACGGGATGATGCCGCCCATGATCTTGCGCGTGAGCAAATTACGGCTGATTTCCCCGTAGCTGGAATGCGCCTTGAGTTGAAATGGAAAGTCGTGACCGGCCGCAGGCTCCGTCGCGTCGCTGGCGAAAAAGGGCAGAACTTCTAGCGAAGGCAAGATGCCCAGACGATCGGATGGAAGGTGGAGCATTGGAAATGAATGAAAAGCGATGGGAGAAAACCCGGCCTTTTCCATCGGAAAATCCGCTGGATTCAAGCTCGTGGTTCACCTCGGGTGGGAGAGCAGATCCCATACCATCGAGCAGTGCTGCTAGAGTCATCACTCGGGCGCATCCGTCGGCCGACTGGGCGGCGCGTTGATCGGGCGGGGCAGCGGACCGGTGCCCGCGTCTCCGCTGGCGGCCTGAGTCCGGATGGCGGAGGCGATGCCAGTGGCAAGCCGCTGGCGGTATGCGGGTTCACTGATCAGGCGGCTTTCTGCGGCGTTGCTCAGGTAGCCACCTTCCAGAAGGACGCACGGGATTTCCGGGTTTCGAGTCAGGCGCATGCGGCGCCGCACGAGTCCGCGGTTGCCGCTTTCGTCGGGACTCACAGCCGCCATCGCTTGCTGGCAACGGGTGGCCAGGCCGTGGCTGTCCACCCGCCAGTAATAGGTTTCCGGGCCGCGGATCGAGGATGGGCCACTGTTATAATGCATGCTGATGAGGATGGCGTCGCCATGGCGGTTCGCGCGCAGCACCCGCTCTTCCAGATCGATGAATTCGTCTTCGGAACGCATGAGAATCACGTTGAAATCGCCACGGAGTTCGGCGGCGATGCGTTTGGCGGTATCGAGCGCCAGTTCCTTTTCCTGCATGCGGGTGTGGGAGCTAACAGCGCCGCTGTCCTTGCCACCGTGACCGGCGTCGATGAGGACGGTTTTGAATCCCTGGGGGCCGGGGCGGTGGCCGTAAACGTCGCGTCCACGAGATGATCCGGTGGACGGAGCGGCGCAGGAGGCGAAAAATGCGGCGAGTGAAAAGCTCAGGGCGGCTTTGGCGATTGAGTTCATGGATTCAAGTTAGAGCAGGTTGCTGGCGGATTGGAGGGTGTCGATGTCCGCCACGGACTTGTCGTGGCGGATGGCCTTGATGCGCGGAAATCGCAGGGCAAGTCCGGAGTCGTGGCGGGGGGATCTGCGGATCGCGTCGAACGCGATTTCCAGGACCAGATTCGGCTCCACGTGGTGTTTCCGCCGTTCCTTGCGCAGGGTGTGTTTTTTGAAATGCTCGGTGAGGTCTTCGATTTCGTCGTCCGTGAGTCCGGAGTAAGCCTTGCCGATGACCCGAAGCTTGCCGTTAGAATCGTCCCGCACGGCGAAGGTGTAGTCGGATAGAAGGTCGGAGCGTTTTCCGTGGCCCTGCTCGGCGATGACGACGACGCAGTCGAGCGTGGGCATCACGCCCTTGAGCTTGATCCAGGATTTCCCGCGTCTTCCGGGCGTGTAGTGGCTTTCCGGATCCTTGGCGATGAGGCCCTCGTGACCGGCTTGCAGCGAGTTTTTGAAATGAACCTCGACCTCGGACGGGTGGTCCGCGCAATGGATGGCGATCGTTTCAAATGGAGGCTGCAGGCGGAGGGATTCCAGTTTCTCGCGGCGGTCCACCAGCGGGCGTTCTAGCAGGTCCTCGCCGTCATGGGAGAGGAGGTCGAAGGCGATGAAGCGGAGCGGAACCGAGCTGTCCTGGGTTTCGTCCGTGAGGAAAAGGTCGCCAGCGGGCATGCGGCGGCCGAGGCGCCTTTGGAGGTCCGCAAAGCCAAGTTTGCGACCCTCGGCGAAGGCGATGAGTTCGCCGTCGAGGATGAAGTCGCCCTTCAGCTTGAGGATGGACTCGAGCAGCTCCGGGAACTCCTTGTCGAGTGGTCGCAGGTCGCGCGAGAACAGTGAGACCTCGCTGCCCCGCTTGTGGACTTGCGCGCGGATGCCGTCGTATTTCGGCTCCAGCCAGAACGGCGGGGTGAATGGGAGTTTTTCGAAAAGCGGGCGATCATCCTCTTCGCCTCGTTCCAGCGGTGCGGCGAGCATGCACTTCACCGGCACTAACGGGCGCAGCGTGGCATCCCGGAGTTGACCGCGCCGGGCGAGCAGTGCGGTTTCTCCGATGTCTCCAGTGAGCATGTGCGCGTGCCGGACCTCCGCCGGATCCGCTTTGAATGCGGCGGCCACGGCATCTTCGACGAGTCCCTCTTTCAATCCGATGCGGAGGTCGCCGGTGAGCAGCTTGACGATGGTCTCGCCCTCGACCGGGTGCAGCGTGGCGAGGCGGTTGGCAAGACGCCGGATGCGGTCCAGCGAGCCGGGTGAATCTGCCAGATCCTGGAAAAACGCAGCCAGCCCCGGCAGGTCGAGCGGTTCCGGCTTGAGGTGGATTTCCTGGAGCACCAGCCGCGCGGTGCGGGCGGTGTCGTTCTGGCTCAGCGAAATTTCGCGGTAGCGCTCCTCCCGCACGTGGGGCAGCGACACGAGCGCCCGCCGGATGGAGGCCGACCCCACATGCAGCGAGGTGCGGCCACCCTTGCGTGGGAGCGCCTCGCCTGTGAGCCAGACCGCTGCCAGGCGGAGGTCTTCATCGGCGGTTAGGCCACGCAGGTAGGTGGATAGAAATTCAGTCTTCGCCACGCGGCTGCTGGTCTCGCCGACGAGCCGGCAGAGGTCGCCGAAGTCCGCCAGCGCACAGATCGCCCGGCTGTGGCGCGGGCCGCTGGACGAGCCGGACCGCGGGGCGGGCGCGTGGATGGGGAACTCCAGCTGGTCTCCACCCATCGCGCACCAGGCATCCATGCCCTTGGTCCTGAGCTCGGCGGCGAATTCCCTCGCGAAGCCATGCACCGTTAGAATCCGCTTCGGGCGCACGCGCTTGAGGCACTCTAGCAGGCCGGGGTGGTCGGCATGGTCGGAAAGAGGAATGACTTCATCCACCCGGTAGCGGTATTTCGAACCGGGTTGCAGCGCCCAGCCGGTCAGCATCGCGGTGCGTTTGGATTTCAAGCCTCGCAGCAGTTTCGAGCGGATGGTGTTCGGCGGGGCGATGACGACGTGGCCCGGCGGAGCGTGGCCGTCGAATTCCACCGGCTCCGGCAAGGTCTCGATGCCCGCTTCCCGACAGGCGGAGGTCATCGCCGCGACGGTGGGGTGGAGTAGCGCGGGGATGCCATTTTCCGCCAGCAGCGCGAGCGCTTCCTGGGCTTTCCCCAAGGAGTAACCTAGCAGCACCGGAGTTTCACCGTCGGCGAAGGCATCGCTCACGAAGCGCAGGATGCTGGCCTCGATTTCCATCGGATTGGGAAACTCGAAATGGGGCAGGCCGAAGGTGGTTTCCAGAATCAGGGTGTCCGCTGCGAGGAAGCTAACGGCCTCGGCCGTGCGGCTGCGGCGGGTTTTGAAATCTCCGGTGTAGAGCAAGCTCGCATTGTCCTTGATGCGGGTGACGTGGAGCATCGCCGAGCCGGAAATGTGACCCGCCGGCAGCAAGCGCAGCCGGAACCCGTCGCGCACCACCGGGACGTGAAAGGAGACCGCCTCGATCCGGTTTTCCGCGAGATGGAAGCGTTTGCGCACGAGCTCGGCGGTCATGTCCGAGCATAGCGCCGACTCGTGGCGGGCAAAGTGGTCGGCGTGGGCGTGGGAGACGAAGGCGCATGGTTTCGCGTCCCATGGGTCGAGCCACAGGTCGAGTTCCGGCAGGTGCAGACCTCTTTGGAAACGAACTTCGATCACGCTGGGCCGAGGATGGGGCAACTTGCCCCCGACCGCCAAGGGAAACCGGGGGACTCGGGCAAATCGTGGCTTTCCTCTGCGGAAATTCTTTGGAAGGGTGAAGCATCTTCACGACCGAACAAGCCGAAGAATTCCGCCGCAATCTCGAACGGAAGGTGCGTGCCGAGGCTGGGCATGGCTGGGATCAGGCCCGCAACCAATGGGCGAAACCCTTGCCGGAGCGGGTGGCTGCATGCCGGGCGATCGGCGGTTTGCAAGTTGCCGAGATGGAAATCGTGCGCAACCGGAAGCGGGTGCATTTCCATCCCTCGCTGGAGGACATGGCGCATTTCCGCGAAGGCGACCGGGTGCGGATGAGTCTGAATGATCCGGATGGCCCGGCGGTCATTGACGCATATTTCCTCGGTCTCACGGAAAAGGGGCTGAGTGTGACGGTGGCGAAGGAGGCGGATGTGTCCGCCCGCGAGGGGTGGTGCCTGGATGAGGAGCACATCGATTTGTCGGAGTTCTATCTCAGGGCGTTGGAGGAAATGGCGAGGACCGCGCACGGACGCGATGTGGTGCTGCCTGCCTTGCTCGGCGGCGCGGGGGAGGAGATCGACTTCGAGGCTTGCAGTGAATTTTCCCAATCGCTCAAGGATACGGCGCTGGATGAATCCCAGCAGGACGCAGTCGCGATGTGTCTCGCGGCGGAGCGCTTCCATCTGGTGCAAGGGCCGCCGGGCACGGGCAAGACTCAGACGCTGGCGATGCTCGTCAAGGAACTCGTCGGGCAGGGGCAGCGGGTTCTGCTCACGTCGTTCACCCACCGGGCGATCCATCATGCGATGCGGAAAGTGAGACCGATGGTGGTTTGTCCGGTTTACAAAGTGTCTGATCCATTTTTCAACGATGCTGAGGGGATCGAGTTTAAGGACACCTTCGCGGACACGGGTCTGTTGGATTCTGAGGGTCCCTATGTGATCGGGGCGACTCCGTTCGCGTTGTTTTCCTCACGTGCGGGGGAGGCGAGATTCGACGTGGCGGTGATCGACGAGACCAGCCAGATGCGGGTGGAGGCGGCGATCATGCCGATGCTGCGGGCGCAGCGGTGGTTCTTCTTCGGCGACCGGCAGCAGCTGCCACCGGTGGTGCGGCGTCCGGTGGCGGATGCGGCGGAGGATTCGGTCTTCGCCAGCCTGGCGAAAAACGGCAGCCACACGATGCTCAAGACCACCTACCGGATGAACGGGCCGCTCACGCGCTGGCCGTCTGAGAACTTCTATCAGGGCGAGCTGGTCGCCGCGCGGGCGAATGCAGGGCATCGATTTCATCTGAAATCCGCGCCTGCCAGACCGTCCTTGTTAGGGCCGGAGCCATCGATGGTCCGGGTGGAAATCCATCACGAGGGGAACCGCGTTTCGGCGCCGGAGGAGGCGCAGGAAGCGGCCGTGTTGATCGAGGAGATGCTGGAAGGCGGGCTTTCACCTGCGGAAATCGGCGTGGTGGTGCCATTCCGGGCGCAGGCGGCGCGGGTGCGGAATTTGCTGCGCTTCGAGCGGTTTGCAAAGTGGCCGGAGATTGGAAAACTGGCGGTGGACACCGTCGAGCGGTTCCAAGGGCAGGAGCGCGAGGCGATGATTGTTTCCTTCGTGGTGTCTGATGAAAGCTTCATGGATCGCATCGGTGCGTTCCTGATCTATCCGCAGCGGCTGAATGTGGCGGTGACCCGCGCGCGGACCAAGGTGGTGTTGATCCACTCGGTGGGATTCCGCCGGTGGCTCGAGCGGAATGCCGGCCATGATGAGAATGTGGCACTGGCGCTGTCCCTGCTCACCGCCGCAGACTTTTGAGACCATGGCCAGGATCATTCCATCCAAGCCCCGGGGGAAGCCGGACAAGGCGTTCCACGCGTTCTATCGGGTGCTGAAAACCCTGCCGGATGATTTCACCGCTTGGTTGTCACTCGATGATCAGGCGGGGGAGCGGCCGCATGTGTTTCTTGTGTGGAGGGAGTGTCACGCGTTTCTCATCCAGGTGGCGTCCACCTCGCAGCAGCTGGCGGAGACGGCACTGCAGGCGGAGTTTTTCGAACAAAGCGAGGCGCTGAAGCCGGAGGATCTCGGGCGGCTGGAGAGTGACTTGTTGGAAAAATTCGTTTCCCGTTCCAGCAGTCTGCTAGGTCCGCTGGCAGGTGCGCTGCCGCTCAAACGTCTGGTGATTTTCCCCAATGTGAGCGAGGGCACGGTGGACGAGGTGATGTTGCTGCGGAGTGAGGACTCGGAAACTTCCTACCTCGGGCTGCACCAGATCCAGTCCGTGCGGTTTGCCCGTCGGCTGGAGGCACTAGCATCTGCCGCGCTGCCAGAGCCGGGACTGTTCCATCTGCGGCGGGCCTACACTCCGGAGTCAGAGGTGCCGGAGGGCTTCGTGGCCCGTGCGTCCATGGGGCGAAATACGGCGGCGGAGCTGCCGGCGTGTTTCCTCGACTTCGATCAGGAATGGTGTGTGAAGAACGATCTCGATCTGCTCTCGCGCCATGGGCCGATCCTGGGAGAAACGCCGGCCTCGGTGCGCCTCGTGACCGGCGTGGCGGGTAGCGGGAAATCCCTAGTGCTGCTCTACCGCGCACTGCTCTCCGCCAAGCTGCACCCGGAGGCGAGCGTGCTGGTGCTGACTCACAACCGACCGCTGCGGTTCGAGCTGGAACGGCGGTCCAAGCAGCTCGCGGGAATGCCGCGAAATCTCTCATGCCGCACGTTTTTCCAGTGGGCTGACCATTGCCTCGGGCGCATCGAGGGTGCTCGCTGGGCACCCGCAAGGATCGAGCGATGCCTGGCGAGGCTGAAGGATGGGATGCCGGTGCTGGTAAATCTATCACCCACCTTTCTGGCAGATGAGGTGGGATGGATCAAAGACCAGCGGCTACTCAGAAAGGAACTCTATCTGGAAGCGGATCGATCAGGTCGTGGTACATCGCTGCGCGGGAGCCAGCGTGAGGAAATGTGGAATATCTTCCATGCCTATCAGCACGCGTTGAGGGCGGAGGGAGCCACGGACTGGCACAATATCGCGCTGCGGTTCCACGAGGCTGCGGTGGTGGAAAAGACCCTGCGCTTTCCGTGCTACGATGCCGTCTTCATCGACGAAGCGCAGTTTTTCGCCAAGACGTGGTTCGAGACCGTGAGTGCGGCGCTCAAGCCGGGCGGGCATCTCTTTCTAGCAGCCGACCCGACCCAAGGCTTCCTCCGCCGCCGCCAGTCCTGGATCGCGGCGGGTGTGGATGTCCGTGGGCGGAGCACCAAGCTGACCCAAGCGTATCGGAACACGCGGGCGATCCTCAGCTTCGCGAGAGAGTTCTACGAAAGTCGGCGCGACGTCGATGAGAGCGAGGGAGATCTGAACGTGCCGGATGACGCGCAGTTAGCGGCGATTTCCGAGACGGGCGAGGCACCGGTCGAGATCTACGTGCCATCTGCGCAGGAGGAAATCGCCCGGGCGACGAACGAGGTGTGCGCACTCAGGGAGGCCGGTTTGCAAGCGGGGAAGCTACTCGTCCTGCACGCGGACAGCTCGCTTGAAGTCGCGTTGAGGAAATCCTTGGCGATGCGACTGGGCGAGGAAAGCGTCCATGATGCGAAGTCCGGGCCGCTGCCACCGCAGGCATTCTGCTCGGTCACCACCCTCGCCGCCGCCACGGGGCTGGAGGCTCCGGTGGTGATCCTTCTCGGAATGGACCGCTTGTTGGAGTCTGAAAAAGACACCCGTCTAGCGGAAGGCGAGCGCGGTGATCTGCGCCGCGATCACACGCGGATGCTCTACATGGGCTTCACCCGGGCCGGACAACGGCTGATCATCCTGAGATCCGGGTCCAGTCCTCCCGCCATCGCCAGATCTCTCCTGCCTGCCGAAAGCAGTTTCCATCCTCAAGAGAACCCGATAACTCTTCCTCGCAAGCTTTCACCGCCTCATCAGGGAGATCCTGTCCATTAGAAAAGTTTTCGCCACACGCCGCAGATGAAATTCGTCATCCTTGCCATCCTCATCGGCCTCGTCGCCGGACTTCTCGGCGCGCTTTGCGGCGTCGGCGGCGGACTGGTGATGGTTCCTGCCTTCGTTGGTTTGTTAGGAAGTGGGCATAAGGAAGCGGTCGCCACCTCGATGGCAGTGATCATCGTCACCGCGCTGGCTGCCACCGCGAACAACGCGCGTGTGGCCAACCTCATCGACTGGAAAATCGTGCTCGCCGTGGGCCTCGCCTCCGCACTCGCTGCTTGGTTCGGCAGCGATCTGATGCGCTCACTGAGCAATCACACGCTCACCCGTATCTTCGGCTGCGTGCTGGTGGTCTTCGGCGTTAGAATGCTGTGGAAGGGGTGAAGCTCATCGTTCCCCCTCCTGCTCCATGCGTCGCCGCTCTTCGGCTTCCCTTTCGGCCAGCCGCTGGGCGTTTTCCGCGCGGAGCATCGCCATGTCGCGTGCCCAGAGGTTGAGCAGATGCTGGCGCACCAGCCAGATGCCGGTTCCGATCATGGTTAGAAGCAAAAGACAGGTCGCCCACGCGACGATCAGCGGCACCCCGTCGTCCACGAAATCGCCAACCCAGCCGAGCATCACCACCAGCGCCTGCACGCCGATCACGATGCCCCATGTCAGGTAAGAGTCACCTTCGTCACGGACAAAGCGCAGCAAGGTAAACATCAGAAACGGGATATTTAGAAATGCCCACGAACTGAAAAGCAGCAGCGGTCCACCCCACAAGCCCCACAGGATGTTTACCCGCCAGGTCCCCATTTCCGCCATGCTTCCGGCCACGATACCTGCGGCGCCGATACAACAGCCAAGCCACACAGCCACGAGGAAGAGGGCCATGCGACCGAGGACGCTTCCAAGTGCGCTCGCCATGACGTCTTCCACATCCAGATCCATGGCCGGAGCTGATAGCAGATGAAAACTTGATCCGCGAGAGCGAACCTCACGCGGGATTCATTTTTTGATCATCGGGATACCAGTCCCGTCCACCTCGGGCCAGTCTAACGGGCAGTCTCGGAATTCCACTGCCAGCCGGGGTGCCGGACGTAGTAGAGGGCTTCTTTGACATCCAGGCCGCGCTTGGCATTAGCGGTGTGGGCGGCGCGGTGAGCCTGCCAACGGGCGATTTCTGCTGGCTCGGCTGAATGCTTTTTGCGGTAGGGCACTTGATTGCCCACCAGCATCACGAAGTAGCCCTCGATCCCGAAGTCGCTCTGGCTGCGTGGCATCCGGTAGCGGCAGAAACCGGTGGGGCCGTTTTCCTCGTAGAAGTCGAGCAAGCCTTGGATGCCGGATAGATCTGTCTCGGTCCGGCAGTGCTGCCAGAAGGGCGTGTCGAGGGCGGTGTTGAGCTTGTAGTGGAGGCCCAGGAAATCCCGGATATCGTGCCACGTGGCCATGGTAAGTTCGTTGTAGAGCGCACGCATGGATGGGGTGGGTTCCAGTTCGCAATGGAGAAGGAAATCCACCATCGTCTGGCAATGGGAGCAGACGATCATCAGCGCGGTGGCTTCGAGTGGCTCGACGAAGCCGCCGGCATTTCCGATCGCGATGACGTTGTCCACCCACATGCGCTTGTAGCAGCCGCTGCGGAACTTCACGACTCGTGGCGAGTCGGGTGTTTTCGGATTCTTGCGCTTGAACTCTGCGGCGGCATCCTCGTCGGAGATGAATTTCGAAGAATAAACGTAGCCGCGGTTGATGTGGTGTTCGTGCTCGATCTGCCAGCACCAGCCGGCATCCATCTGCTCGGCAGTGGTGTAGGGAAGAATCGGCTCATCGGTGCGGGTCCAGCCGCCCACCACCGCACGATCACAGAACAAGGTGCCGCCGAAACTCTCGAACGGCTCCTCAAGCGCCTTGCCTAACAATTCACTGCGGAAACCGCTAGCATCCACGAAAAAATCCGCTTCTAAGCGCCTGCCATCTTCCAGGTGCACGCCTGTGATGCCGTGTGGGCCGCGGTCCGAGCCGGTGACCCGCCCGTCGATGATTTCCACGCCGGTTTCGCGGGCGATGGTTTCCAGCATCGCCACGAATTTTTCGTTCTCAATGTGGAAGGCATGCCATGGCTGGATGTCAGGCGCACCATTGGCTTGGCGGTGAAAGACCTTGCCTTCACGCATCAGCGCGGAGGGAGCATCGACGTTGGAAAACTCATCATCGCAGTAGAACCCGTTAGGCCGTTGGAGATCCCCCCAGTGGCTATCCATTTGTTGGCCGAAGGTATAGTCGAAGCGGCTGCGAGATCCCCATAAAAAGCGGATACCCAGCTTCCACGTCGGTTCGGCGAGTTCGTAAAACCGGCGACGGGAAATGCCGAGATAGTCAAACAGATGCCGCGGAAAATTCGGTGTTGTACCCTCACCTACGCCGATCACACCGATGTCCGGGCTGCGAACAATGGTGACCGAGAGGCTTGGAATTTTTTTCTTGAGTGAAAGCGCGGCGATGAGTCCGGCGCTGCCGGAACCGAGGACAAGGATGGTCTGAATCATGGGCTTGAACTTTAGATAGGCGAGTATGTAAAGGTGGTTTGTTCCTTCGGCAAGATTGAGAATGCAAAAATTCAGGAACAAAAAAGCCCCGGTCGCAGCGAAGCGACCGGGACTCGTGGTAAACCGTTAGCTTGTGATCACGGGGCGATACTCACCCGCATGAAGCCTCTCGATGGCAGGCCGTTCGAGCCATCCAAGCTGAAGGTCCGGTATTCGTAACCCATAGGCGCTGTGGGTAGCCCGGCGGTTACTGGATTCACCACCGAGACCGTTCCTGGGAAGGTCACAAGGTCAACTCCCCCTTCGATGGTGTAAATCATACCATCCTGAGTGGCTGTGGGATTACCGCCAGTCACCGGGGCGAAGACCGGGTTCAGGCCAGCGCCGTCCCCGCCATCGCGAACCGCGATGGTGATCAGTAACTCCTTGGCGATTCCCGCATCGCTGCTGTCTTCCGTGAGGTGATAGATTTTCGCATTGTTGGCACCGTTATTGGGAACCCCGCCGAGGGCGAACTCAATGTTGTTTGGCTGGCCGTCTTCGTCCGGGTCAGCCTCGGCACCGATGATGGTGGGGTCGGTCTCGCCGGGGAAAAACGTTTGTGCCCAAGTTTCAAAGGGTGTGAGCGGGCGGCTGATCGTCATTTGGGTGCTACCGTAGTTTAGCGTGTAGCCAGGAGGCAGGTTGTTGACGATGTCAAAAGTCCCAGTCCGCGAAGTGTAGTTTGCGATGACATAGAGAGGAAGAGTCGCACCGACTCCTCGTTCCCGGAAATCCAGCGAATCCGTGGTGGCAGATAGATTCAAGGTCCCTGTCACATTCAACACGTCACTCTCTAATCCTTCGACGTCATAGGAATAGCTGCCAGCGACGGTGGTATTTTTCGCACCAAAAGGCCCATAAATATACCCGGGAGAAAATATCGCACTCACTTGAACCATCAGTGGACCATCAACCGATCCGTCGCCGCTAAGTTCGCCTGCTGTGGCGGTAGTAGTGCCTGTGTAAGTGTTCGTTCCGTTGAGGAAGAGGGTTCCGGTACCGGATTTGGTGAGCCCTCCATCGAGACCAACACCGATCATTGACTGTGCGATCATGATATCATGCGAGGCGGTATCGATAAAAGCTCCTCGCGATGTTACGGTGACATTCGTCATACCTTCTAGAAACGAGTAGTTCTGAATACGTGGCTTGAGAACACCACCATTGAGGAAGACATTCCGAGTGCCATTTGAACCGCTGGTAATTCCGTTTGTGGACAGCGTACCGCCATCAAGATTTAGCGTGGCGGTGGAGGGGATGCCGTTGTTTGTTAGCTCCAAGCGACTCCCAGTATCAGTCAGACCTTGATTGACAACGCCAGTCCCCTCGATGGTGAGCGTTCCGGTGGATCCATCGCGGCCAATGCCGAGCCATGAGCCAGATTCTACCGTTCCGCCGCTGACAGTGAGCTGCCCCTCGCTGCCAACGTTGTTGCCGACACGGAGTTCTCTGACCGAACTCAGTTTCGTGCCCAAACCGTCAACCGTAGCCGTGCCGCTTCCTTTGTTGCCTCCGATCACGATGTGCTCACTCACAATGCCAGCTGTGATTTGGGCACCACCAGAAACTGTCATGCTCCCGACTCCGCCGACCTCGAGATTGTTGGCCCCGAAACCGATTCGTAGCTCGCGATCAACGGACAAGGATCCGCCCGACATCTCAAAATTACCATTTCCGCCATCCCGACCGACGTTGACCCAGTTGTTGATAGCGACTGCCCCTGAATTGATTTGAAGCGTGCCGTTGCTGTTGGTATTTCCCCCGATATAAACTTCACCGGTGGAATTGAGCTGAGTCGTCGCACCGCTAACGGTCCACGTGCCGGTTCCGCCGTCGCGACCCACCCAAAACCCGCCTGCGTTATAGATGCCGCCAGTTTGATTTAGATTTCCGGTAGATCCGAGTGTCCGACCCACGATGGTGTCGTTAGCGGCGTTGATCGTGCCACCACCGATGTTGAAGGTACCATTGCCTGCTGATCCGCCTTGTCCGATGACCATCCAGCCTCCCTCGCCGTTCCGGTTTAGAGTGCCAGCATCCCACTTCACTGTGCCATTCCCACCGTCCCCGATATACATGTCATTGAATACCTTGACTGAACCTGAAGTGTTCACTGCCAATTCACCGTTGGGAACATCGGCATCAAAAGCCCGGGTTACATAAAGTCGCTGGGCGGTTAGGTTGCCACTTCCCGTCCCAAAACCTGTGAGTGAGCCTCCAGTAGCGCTGGTGTCCGCTAAGTTGTAGGTTCCTTGTCCCGCGTCTTCGCCGATCACCACCCAATCGCGACCTAGGGCGTCCGATCCGGCGGAGACCGATCCTGCGCGGTGATCCACACGACCGCTGGCTCCACTCACAGTACCGACTTTGATGTCCCTCGGAGTCGCAGCGAGGTCCGCAGTGATGATCGGGAAATTTGTGAGGGTGTTGATGATCGCATTATCGGATTCGACCAATTTGACGGGCACCCGATTAGCACTCCAGTTGTCCGGGGTGTTCCAGTTGCTGTCTGTCGAGCCGTCCCAGAAGACATCTGCTGCAATGGCGGAAGAGCTGAGGACGGTGGCGCTTACGATGATGTTGGCAAGCAAGGACGAGCGGAGAAGACGATTTTGATACTTGGGTTTCATGATGTTGATGTTGATGGATTTTGCGGTGGAACGACTGCGTACTGGCCAGTGTTTCTCACTGCGGAAGCTTGGCTGTCATGAAGAAGTGTCTCGGGAAAAGTCCTCCTGACATGAAAATTTGATTTTTTTGAAAATGATTGGTTTGACGCTCTTCTATGGATCGAGGCGAAGCACAAATCCTCCTCGCGGAGGGAGGGTGTGCTGCCATTGGTCGGAAGAATGGATCAACTTGGCGGTGAGGTCTTGGCGAGCATCACCGGCTTCGTCCACGAGGACGCGTTTCGGGTATCCGGCGAAATCGGCGAGGTCGAGCGACAGCGGCTGTGATCCGGTAGAACCGCTGATTCCGGCGATGAACCAACTCTTGCCCGCGCGTCTCGCAAAAACCGCCATACGGCCCGGATCGCCTATCAGACAGCGGGTTTCATCCCAGCGGGCCGGGGCGTCACGCAGGATCTGCTGCACTTCCGGCGGCAGCTTGCGATAGACATCGGGGCTGTCCGCGTAGTGGGTGATTCCCGAAGTACAAATGATGGAATTGGCCAGCTCGTGAGCGGCGGTCGTCGTCCGTGGAAAACGCTTCGGGCTGAGTGTGAAGGGCGTGTAGTCCATGGGCCCGGCGACATTGCGGGTGAATGGCAACACGGTGTTGAGCTCGGCGGCCTTTTCCGTGTAGCCGCTTTCGTAGAGATAGCTTTCCGCACCGAGCACGGCCTCGGCCGTCATGAAATTCGGCCAAGTGCGGTGCCAACCGCGGGGGAGAGTGCAGCCGTGGAGATTGACTAACAATTTTCGCTTTGCCGCCTCTTGGAAAAGCGACATGACCGTGCTGATGGTTTCCTGCCGGTCGGAGCACCAGAAATCCGCCTTCAGGCCGGCGGCTCCGTAGCTTGCCACTTCATCAAGCTTGCTCGCCTGCTTGGCGGGCGTCTC
>JBOFET010000317.1:0-1254 GCA_051648225.1 Luteolibacter sp. | reverse complement strand
CACCATCACTGCGGACTTCATGCCCGTTTCCAGCAACGGCACGCCTAACTGGTGGCTCGATGTCTTCACAAACGTCACCGAGTCCGACTACATGGCAGCTCGTGGAAACGACAGCGACGGCGACGGCCAGCCCGCTTGGAAAGAATTCATCGCTGGAATGAGCGACTTGAACCCGGGTGAACTCTTCAAGGTGGATTCCTTTTCCATCAATCCCGGCTCCAACACCTTGAACTTCATCGTGCCGATGCGCGACGGACGTCTCTATCAACTCATGGAGAGCGACTCGCTCCTCGGCGGCTTCACGCCACAAGGAACGCCGATGCAGCCGGTCCCGCCGCTTGGCAGCTTCAGCATTCCGAAGCCCGCGGGTGACAAGCATTTCTATCGGATCGATGTCGCTCTTGGTGCTATCAGCACTCTCGATGCCGATCCCGCCGCCGCCAGCCACGCGCCGCTTCCCGGCAGCGTCCAGCGTGACATGGTCGTCATCCCTGCGGGTCCGTTCATCCAAGGCGAAAACACCGGCCCTAGCACCACCCGCCCCGAGCACGTCACCCACATCGCCCGTTTCAAGATGGACAAGTTCGAAGTCACGCGTGCCGATTGGGAAAAAGTCGCCACTTGGGCGCAGACACACGGCTATGACATTCCGGTCATGCTGCGCTACAACCAGCCTCCCTACGTCGTTCCCGCAGATCATCCTGCCGTCGCCGTTTCCTGGTATGACTCGGTGAAATGGTGCAACGCCCGCTCCGAGATGGAAGGCCGCCGTCCCGTTTACTTCACCGATGCCGCAGCCACGCTCGTTTACCGCACTGGCCAAGTAGACCTAACAACGGCTCAAGTCAACTGGGCGGGCGACGGCTACCGCCTGCCCACCGAGTCCGAGTGGGAACGCGCCAGCCGTGGTGGTCTCGAACAAGCGCAGTTCCCATGGGGAGACGACAATGGAAACGCCCGTGCGAACCATTGGGACTATCAGCTCATCAAGGGCCGCGCCCCGGCCAGCGACTACCCCTACACCGAGAAAGTCGGCTACTTCGACGGCACCCAGCCCGGTGGCGCACCCGATGGCGCGAACGGCTACGGCCTCTACGACATGGCCGGCAACGCCTGGGAATGGACCTGGGATCGCATGGGCGACTACAGCCCGGACACCCAATACAATCCTCGTGGCTCCGACACCGGCACCCAGCGCATCCAGCGCGGCGGTGCTTGGTGGAACTATGTCGATCAAGCCAATAACTTCCAGCG
>JBOFET010000316.1:0-9852 GCA_051648225.1 Luteolibacter sp. | reverse complement strand
CCCTTCGGCGACGTGCCGGGTCCGGACTTCGCGGTTTTTGAAAATGGCTTCAGCGCGAGTTTTCTAGAACTCGCCCATGTCGAGGTCAGCTCGGACGGCGTGAATTTCTTCCGCTTCCCATCCTCCTCACTGACGGCTTCCAGCACGGACATCGGCGAGGGCGGCTCCGTGGATCCGACCGATATCCGCAACCTCGCCGGCAAGTATCTCGCCGGTTTCGGCACGCCGTTCGATCTTGCCGAGCTCCGCAGCGCCTCACCCGAGCTCGACACCCAGCGGATCACCCACGTTCGCGTCATCGACGTGGTCGGCACCAATGACCCCACCTACGGCTCCACGGATGCAAGTGGCGGACTCATCATCGATCCTTACCCCACGCCCTACTTTTCCAGCGGTTTTGATCTCGATGCCGTGGGTGCGTTTTCCGAAACGGCCACCACGTTTGCCGCCTGGAAAATCGCCCAAGGCATCAACGACCCCGATCCTGCCGCTGATTCGAACCAAGATGGCGTGGCCAATCTCATCGAATACCTCACCGGCACCGGGCGGATCCATCTCTCTCGCAGCGCCGGCGGGACGCAGCTCCAGTTTCCCCGCCTCGCCTACCGGTTAGGCGGGAATCTGAGCGTGGAATCCAGCACCGACCTCGTCCACTGGAGCACACTTGCTAGATCCATCGACGGTGGCCCGATCACCTCCACCCACCAAGACACCCTCGTCGCGGAATCCGGCGTCGCCATGAAACGAGTCACGCTCACGCTCCCCGCCGCCAGTGGCCCCGTTTTCTATCGCCTCGCCGCAGCGCTCACGCCCGCCCCATGAACTCATCCTGCCGAGATCGGAAATTTCCCGCCTTCACCTTGGTCGAGGTGCTCGTCGTCATCGTCATGGTGGGCGTGCTCTCGGCAGTTGCGCTGCAAGGATTGAGAATGGCCAGAATCCAAGCGAACAAAGCGGTCTCCTCGGGAAACCTGCGCCAGCTCGCCGCCGCAAACCTCCTCTACGCTGCGGATCACCAGACCTACTGCCCCACCGACCTGAATGGCTACAACCTCATCCGCTGGCACGGGGGGCGCTCTGCGGTCAGTGCGCCTTTTGACCCCGCGAAGGGCCTGCTCGCCGAGTACCTCGGCACGAGTCGCCAAGTCGGAGTCTGTCCCCAGCTTGAGCGCATGATCGACGCATCCGCCTTCAATGAAAACGGCGCCGGCGGATACGGTTATAACGACATCTACATCGGCGGGATTCCCTCCGAGCATCTCAAGGCGAACCGCCCTGCGAACGTCTCCAATCCGCACACCACCCTCATGTTCGCCACGACCGCCTTCGCGGTGCGAGGTGGCGTCCAAGAGTATGCCTCCGCCGATCCGCCGCGCGGCGTTGATACGAATTGGCGCCTCCACGGAGCCCTCCAGCCCAGCGTGCATTTCCGCTTCAATGGCAAGGCGCTCATCGGTTGGTGCGATGGTCACGTCACCGAAGAAGTCCCCTCCGGAACCTCCTCCACCAACTTCTACGGCGGCGACAACTCTGCCGCAGACATCGGCTTCTGCGGCCCCGCCGCAAACAACGGCTGGTGGAATCCGCGGAATTGATGGGTTCCCCCCGTTCTGCGCCAGAGGGTAAAGCGGCCAGACCCTTGAAAAGCCACGCTGCGTCGGGATCAGGCCCGGCGGTCCCGTGCTCAAGCGCCACCCCAGCGTTTTTCGAGACAAACCCGTCGTGATGCGGCCCGCTCTCGTCGTGATGCGGCGCGGTTGCGGCGTGCTCAAGCACCGTCCCGGCGTGCCTCGGCCCGCCCACGCCGGGCTTGAGCACCACGCCGCCGCGATGCGGAACGCCCCCGCCGGGATCAAGAACAGACCCCCGGGAGCGAGAACCGCACTCCGTTCCCACTATTTTGTCCAGCGCGGCACCTTCCTCACCCCCGCCGCCCTTGGCTTCACCCCTGCCGATGTTGCGGAGACCAACGCCCTCTGGGCACCCTATGATGCCGCCTACGGTGCCCTGCCGCCTGCGGAAAACGCTTACAACGCCGCACTCTCCACCCTCAATGAGGACGAGGAAAACTTCATCGATCACGTCCGCAGCCTCGTCGCGGAGATCCAGTCGAATCCGGATGTTACCGACGCCCAGCGCATCGCCGCCGGACTTCCCGTCCGTAAGACCACCCGCACCGCTGCCTCCGTCCCCACCACCCGCCCGGTTGCCGAAGTGGACACCTCCCAGCGCCTCCAGCACACCATCTCCTTCCGCAATGAAGGAGCCACAGACCGTGCCAGGCCCGAAGGTGTCCGGGGTTGCGAAGTTTGGTGCCACATCGGCCCCGCTCCGGCGACTGTCTCGGAGGCCCGCTACCTCGCCACCGACACCGCCAGCCCCTACCTCACCACCTTCCCAGCGACAGACGCCGGGAAAACCGTCCACTACTTCCTCCGCTGGGTGAACACCCGCAGCGAAGCTGGCCCATGGAGTGAAACGGTGGCTGCCACCATCGGCGGTTGAAATTTCACTTCCGCACTCCCATTTCTCCGATCAAACGCCCGCCTGGCCTCACCGCCGAAGCGGGCGTTTTTTGGCTACCTTGGCACAGTCTTCACCACAAACCTGTGCCAGACGTAGCAGGATAAGGCTCCCAGTATGGTTCCGATGCCAATATGGAATAGTTTAAAAATGATATCTCCCGGTGCTCTCCCTGGTCTTGCTGAAGAGATCTTTAACGAGTTTTCCAAGGCACCTGTGGGGCGGTTGGTGAATGCCGGGCGTTCGGCCGCCTTCGGTTCAAGCGCGGCCAGGATCTCGCGTTTTTCTTTTTCCCTGCGCGCAGGGTATGGATCTACAGATTTGGGCAGCCATTTGGCATCCTGATAGCGCTTCTCGAGGATCGCGGTCTGGTTGTGCTTCCACCAGTTGGCGATTCCCGCTGCCGAAGCTTCACTGTTTTCCAAAGTATCGGAAGCGAAACCCTCCCCTGCCCAGATAGAAGTCTCCAGCGGAAAGCGCTTACTATCAGATAAATGGAGCATGAAATATTCAATCGCTTTTCTACGCACCTCCAGTTGCATTGTGTCATGATCAGAGCTACCGGCTCCAAGGTCGCCTTTGTGATGATTGCAAATCAAGGGTATAAGAAACGGAATAATTTCCTCAGACGCATACAACAAGGCAGCGGTATCCTTACGAGGATCCTTTATGTTTTCAATCATCCTCAATGTGGAGTCCCAATCTCCCGCACGGACGAGGACTTTCTCGAGGAAATCGGGAGAATTGAGCCCAGAATTCTCATACCGAACCCGGAGTTTTTGGATGACGATTGGCCGGATATCGTCCGTGATCCACGAGGTGTCGTAGTCAAGTGATAAGAAAGATCCCGGTGACAACATTTCCTCATCAGAAGGGAAGAGCGTCTCCTTGATCTTCTGGTCAATGGAGGCTGAGTCCATCATAGACTCCGCACTCAAAATGGCGGAGCAGAGTAACAGCAGAATAAATGTTGCTTTCATTTGGTGAGGGGAAATCAGGCGTCTTTGGCAGCGAACTTCCGCCAGAAGGTATAGCTCCCGATTGTCACTAGACCTCCGATGCCGATCCAGAAAAGTTTCGAAGGCATCCCCTCAGGATTTTCCCCGGATGTTTCTCCCGGTCTTGTTGTGGTATTCCTGACATATTCTCCAGGACCATCCGCAGGGCCGCTACGTTTTGTCAGGCGCGTGGCGTTTTCCTGTTCCAGATACTCCACAAGTTGGCGCATTTCTTCCGGTGTGCGGTTGATGGGGACTCCTCGATACGTCGGCAGCCACTTGGCGTCCTTGTAGCGTTTTTCCAGAATCGCATCCTGGTTGTGCTCCCACCAGCTAGTGAGCAGACTTACCCATGCTTCGTCAGTCTGGACTAAGGATAGACTGTTCTTGCCCATTTCCTCCGCCCATTTCCGGGTTTTGGAAGGAAAGGATTCACCGTCTCGGATTTTTGCCAGTAAGTGTCCTATTGCCCTTTGTCTTGTTGGCCGCAGCATGACAAAACACCCGGAACTTTCGGAACTTCCGGGTCTGGAGACGGTCGTGGCTCCACTGTAAACCAGTGGCATCAGGTAGGGAATGATCTCTTGATTCGCATATCTCAGTAAATCCGTTTCTTTTAATGGATCTTTTAAATCTTCGATCAAGCCAAGAATGGTGTCCCAGTGGCCAGCTTGGGCTAAGGCTTCCCTAACATAAGGGCCTTCATATTGATCGTTTGCTCGTCGCTGTAGATTCTCGATGACCATCTGTCTATTCTCGTCTGTGATCCACGAAAGATCACTTTGCCGCGAATTTGCGGAAAAAAAAGTATCCACAATTTTCTGGTCTAATCCGCTATCGATTTCGACTGCTTGTGCAAGCACTTGAATCAATAATAGCGTAAACGCACATAAGGTATTTTTCATTCTAGATCAGGAGCTGATAAGTTTGCGGCTCTCCAATCTTCCCTTCGTATCCATGGCACTACGGTGGTAAGCGCATGAGTATGCATCAAGCCCACGCTGTTTCTGGAGGGAACTGCCAAATCCGTATTCCACTGGGCAGGCCAGTTTCCCAGGTCATGCTTGCCTTCTGGACCCGCGTTCCGGGTGGCGAGTCCGATCGCATGGCCTGCTTCATGAATGACGGTGTTCTTAGCAGCGCTGGAAGGGATGAAAGTGGTTTGGTCCTTGATGAGATTAAATCCGAACGTCGCACCGCCCATGCTGCTGGAATTGAGAAATTCCTTAACGACATGGATGGTGTATTTGGCGGTTGGAACCATGGGCATTGTAGGCGTGGCAGGTGGGGGTGTCAGGCTATGAGTAAAATCCCATGCGGCATTAAACCCTGGGAATGTGTCACCCAGCTTGAGATTATCAAAGCTCCCGTCATTCGTGAAGTAGAGCGGATCATCCCCTTGCCAGAACGGTTTTTTGGGATTCCTTTTGAGATTGACGATGGATGTTCTGGTCACCTTAAAAGTTACGTTCGCCTGTTTGGCGAAGGCGTTTTCGAGAGCAGCTTTGATCTGGCCGTTACTAATTCCACCAGATACCCAGCTATGGGGTTTCCGGGAATCCCAAATCCGGAAGATGGTCACTGGGATGGTCCGCTTTGGGAAAACATGCACCCGCATGGTATCGAGGACAGCGGTAGGATCATCCCTCAGACGCAGGATGACCTGGGCACCTGACACGGTGGTTGGGAGTAGCCCGTTGATCGTAAAGTTACAACCATTCAGGTGCCAGTTGATATTGGAAAGACTGACAAATGTGGAACTGCCTCCCTCGGCGATCACGACCTCCAATCGGGAGGATACGTCGTTGTTGAAGCTGTTCGACGTGACCACAACCTTGCTGGCTACTGATTCCCCGACTCCGACGGATTGCCAGAGTTCAGGGGCGGTATCGTCCCATCCTTCTCCATTTTGCAAGTACCCGGGTGCAAATCGCAGCATCGAACAATCCGTGATGACCGTTGTATTCCCCGCTGGCACGAATTCTGTGCCGAACTCCTGTGAAGCGGAAACCGTTTGATTGGCAGGAATGGTGAAGGAGCGGGATGTGACATTGATGGACTCTCCTCCACCCCCCGAACTGCGGCGCACCACCAAGAGGTTTTTAGTAACTGCGGTGGCGAATGGAGCGCTACAAGTCAGACGGGCCCGCACTTGGCGTAAACTCGCAACTCCCGAGCCGTCAGTATCGACGCTGGAGTCGTTCCTGTAGGCGAACCCGCTAGGTCCCAGACTGCCAGGGACGGGGAAATTTACCGAAGGAAATGCGGGCAAGGATCCGGCTAGACTTCCCGGAGGTATAAAGTCAGAGAGAGAGGTAGAGGTGCTGAGAGAGCTGTCCCAGCTGGCGTGGGTTTGAATCGTTCCGCTGACGACCATCTCCCCTTCCACACGATCCTCCCGAGCATGATAATAGAGTGATCTGCTATAAGTCTCCCATTTAAAAACGGGCGCATAGGTGCTGGGTAGTATCGGACCACTGCCGATATTGGCGATGTGACCGGAATGCGTCCCATCATCGTCACTTGGATCGTAATCATCAGCATCTAACCCGTCATAATAAACGTCATATGTCGGGGTGACGACGTCCGAGCCAGGGGATGCGCTGTGGGTGTTGGTGCCGAGGTCACGCTCCTCCGCATCGGTGAGGTTGTCCCCATCTGAGTCTGTGTCTTGGATACTGATGCGAAAGAAAAGCCTGTCAGGCTTACTGCCGTCTGGCTGGGTCAGCTGGATATATTGGGTGATCTCCAAACCCTTACCGATAAGTTCGTCATCGATGGTGAGCCAGCTTGCCGGAGCAAGATCCGTTGAAACTTGTAGAACATATAGTTTCCCCGGACGAGTGAGCCATGTAATTTTGGCCGTTTCCGGAGAGACTGTTTCAAGCTCTCCATTGGCATCAGTGGTATAGACAGCAGGAATGTGGGTGATGGCGGGCCTGACGAAGCCTGTGGGCGGGTTGGAATCAAATGGATCGGTGCCTGAGATTGCTTCGACTCCATTGGACCAGCCGTCACCGTCAGGGTCTGCGGTGGGATTAAAGTTGGCGAAGAGATCACCGGAGTTGTAACGGATTTCCCACAGATCAGAGACACCATTGTTATTGAAATCAATAATAGCATGAGCGGTGGCAGCTAGAAAAATGAAGAGGATGAAGGAGTGGAAAAAACCGGCTGCTGAGTGGAGAAAAACGCGATAACCAGAATTGGGAAAAGTATTCATCGGGTAGCTTCTCCTTTCTGTTGAGCAGCGGGTGATTCGGTGCGCCAGTAATTGAGGGTGATGTCTTTGGGCTGGGGTGGGTTTGCTCTGAGGTAGGCTTCGTGATCGAGGCGGGCGCGTTCGCGGCCTTCGAAGGCGGATTTGAGGCGGGCGTGATCGTTGTTATAAAGATCGTGGAGGGCTTGGATAGGAGCGAGGTCTTCGGCGGTGAGTGACGCGCCAATGATTTCAAAACTGGCCTTGCCTTCTGGAAATGCAGGGGGAGCCGTTGCTCCGTAGGCTTGCAATCGCGCTGGGTTGATTTCGCTCATACTTTCGACATCCGCGTAACCCCAACCCATGAGCATGTTGTGTTGGGTGCCGGTGGCATCTGCGAAGGAATGAATCCCGGCAATGAGGCCGAAGTCGGCGGAGGACCAGAAGGTGATCATTTCTCTTTTCCCCTCCGGCCAGCAACGGACGAGCGTGCGTGGTGGGGAATCCTGAGAGCGGAAAATTGTCGCACTGAGGAAAGCCATCTTCGTCCGGGGGTGAGCTTCGCGATAGGCGGCGACCCTCTCGCGGTAGGCGGCTTGGGCTTCCGCCGAGAGCAGCTCAGGGGGCGGCGGAGGCGGCGAGAGGGCGATGGGATTGATCTTCCGAACGGTGATGGTGCGCCCGCCTTGCTGGATGGATTTGCTTTCGAGCACGTCCTTGGCAGGGACGATGAACTTGGGTTTCGGCGGCTCGGGCGGTGGCGGAGTGCCGTCTGGAACACTGCCGAGAATGCGGGCGACGGTGGGTGATGGTGCCTGTTCTTCGGGGAAATTACCTGCGGTGTCCTGGGAGAGGACGGGTAGATGGATGGCCATCACGGCCAGGAAAACGAGTGGGAGTGGTTTCATGCTTCAGAAGTTATTGAATTACACGTCGCGTAGTAATCTACGCACCATCCACTTGTAAACGCTATTTCAGGGTCTGTGAGTGCGCGAGGGTATCTCTGATTCTTTGGCGGAAAAGCTGGTTTCCAAAATCATCGAAGCTCGAAAAGCAAAAGGCTTGTCGATCAACAAACTTGCGTGGATGTCCGGCGTAAGTCCCAAGGCGATCACGTTCATCGAACAGGGAGTTCATAGCCCCACCCTCAAGACTTTTTTCAGACTCGCAGTGGCGCTCGAGCTGGATCTCTCCGATGTCTTTGATCAAGCGATGGAGTTTAGGCCTGATGCGGAGGAGTTGAAATCGCGAGGCGGCAAGTCTGATGGGAAGTCGTGATTTTTCGAAGAAATTCGGTTTCGGCTGTTGCTCTCGGTTAGGAAGGATTCATCCCACCGCCACCTCGGCGACGGGGTTGAATGAATTTTCCACCCCGCTGGGAAATTCCCTCAAGCCGGCTTCGATGCGGGTGATTTCCACACCGACGAAGCAGACGTCATCCGAGAACAACTGACCCTCGGCGAAGCTTTTGATTTCGCTGAAAACTTCCTGCATCAACTGGTCCAGCGGCAGGCCCTTGCGGCTGCGGATCGAGTCGCGCAGGCGGGCGATGCTGAATGCCTCGGAGTCTGCATTTTCCGCTTCGAACAAGCCGTCGGTGAAGGCGAGGATGAGATCACCGGCGGCCACCGGAAGCTCGTGGGTGGCGTATCTCACGTCTTCGAACAGGCCGAGCGCGGGGCCTCCGGTCCGGCGGGCGGTGATCGGCTCGACCTCGCAGTGCACGCCGCGGACGAGGAGCGGGCTGGGGTGGCCGGCGTTCGCGAAGGTGATGCGCCCGTGGGCGACATCCACAATGAGATAACAGGCGGTGGTGAAGAGGGTGGTGCCGAGCTGCCGGAGGACTCCGCGGAGGGCGCGGTTCATCTCGGTGAGGAGTTTCCCCGGGTCTGCGGCGAGTTCGTCGAGTTGTTCTTCCAGCGCGCGCATCATGGCGGTGACCAGCGCGGCGCGCACGCCGTGGCCCATCACGTCGCAGATGAAAATCCCGACGGCGGTGTCCGAGACGCGGACGACGTTGAAGAGATCTCCGCTCACCGAGCTGCTCGGGTGGAAGATGCTGCAGAATTTCACCGCGCTGTCCGCCGGATCCGCGCCGCGTGGGAGGGTGGGGAAATGGTGGGGAAGAAAGGCCATTTGGAGCTCCCGCGCCATGCCGAGGTCTTCTTCCATGATGGCGTTTTTCGCCCACAGCTCGCGGGTGCGCTCGGCGACGCGTTGTTCGAGTTTTTCATTGAGAGCGTGGAGATCCGCTTCCGCCTGACGGCGGGCTTGGCGCTCGGTGACTTCCCGCAGTGCGCGCCGGACGGCGGGGACCAGGCGACCAGCGAGACGGTCCTTGAGCACGAAGTCGGTGGCTCCTTTTTTCAGCAGCTCCACGGCGGTTTCCTCGCCCACGGCGCCTGAGACGATGATGACGGGGACATCCGGGCAGTGCTCTTCTGCTAGGGTGAGGACTTGGCCACCATCGAAGCCCGGTAGTTTGTAGTCGGATAGAATCAGCTCGGGATGGAATTCCTGGATGGCCCGGATCACCTCGGGCAGTGTCTGGACCCGACACAGGTGGGAGAAAATTCCCTGCTTTTCCAGCTCGTGGCCCATCAATTCCGCGTCGATGTCGGAGTCTTCAATGAGCAAAACACGGAGGTCGGTTTCTGCGGGCGTTCTCATGGCTTCAAGCTGGGCAATTCATTGAGCAGTAGCCAATACGTCACCATGTTGCTGACGACTTCAAGGAAGTTTTCGAAGTCCACCGGCTTGACGATGTAGCTGTTCGCTCCGAGTTGATAGGCTTCGATGACGTCGCGTTCTTCCCGCGAGGAAGTGAGGACGACGACGGGGATGAGTTTGGTCCGCAGGTTCGCGCGGAGGTCTCGCAGGACTTCCACGCCGTCGAGCCTTGGAAGCTTCCAATCGAGCAGGATGACCTTGGGCAGTTCGTTCGCATCGCGGTCGGTGTAAGGTCCGGTGGCATGGAGGAAATCGAGGGCTTCCTGCCCGTCGTGGACATGGACGAAATGGTTGGCGCGGGTGCGTTTTTCCAGGGCGCGGATCGTGAGTTCTGCTTCTTGGGGGTTATCTTCGACGAGTAGGATTTCCAATGGGTTTTTCATGAGGTTCAGCCGGGCAAGG
>JBOFET010000315.1:0-1775 GCA_051648225.1 Luteolibacter sp. | reverse complement strand
ACATGACAGAGGGACAGTCCTTTTGTCAGAGTCTTTTCTTGCCATCTCTCCCCCGCCCCGGTAGTTCTTCCCCATGAGAAAGGCGCGATGGCTGGCCGAGTGGCGAAAATCCGCTGGGAAGCCGGTTTTTTACCACGTGATTTCCCGCGTCGTGGAACGGCGGTTTGCCTTCGGAGCTGAGGAGAAGGAGAAATTCCGGGCGTTGATGCGATTGCAGGAGAAATTCACCGGTTGCCGGGCGATTTCCTACTGCCTGATGGACAACCACTTCCATATACTGCTGGAGGTGCCGCCGATGGCAGACGGAGGGCTGTCCGATGAGGAGCTGTTGAAGCGGTTATCGGCGATTTACAGCGAGGCGTTTGTGGCCGGGGTGGCGAAGGAATTGGCGGATGTGAGGACCGTGGTTTATGTGAACGAGGACGGGCTGGCAAACGCGCTGGACGCAATCCACAAGCGTTTCACCTACCGGATGCACGACTTGGGCGAGTTCATGAAGGGCTTGCTGCAACGTTTCACCCAGTGGTTCAACCGGGCGCATTCCAGAACGGGACGTCTGTGGGAAGACCGCTTCAAGAGCGTGATCGTGGAGGACGGCGTGGCGGCGAAGACGATTTCCGCCTACATCGACCTCAATCCGGTGCGCGCCGGGATGGTGAAGGATCCAGCGGACTACCGGTGGAGCAGCTATGGCGAGGCGATCGGTGGCGGATCGAAGGGCAACGGGAAAACCGCCCGGGCTGGTTTGGTGCGGGCGTTGAGGGCGCATCAAGGAATCGGGGCGGATGCGGATCTGTGGGCAGGCGGAGTTTCCCGCGAATACCGGAAACTGCTGATGGCGGGAGCTGTTGGAAAATCCGCGGAAAGCGCGGGCCGGGATGGAAAGGCGGTCACGAAGACCCTGCGCAAAGGAATTTCGAGAGGGGGGGCGGAGCGCGAACGCGAAATGGAGGGAGAAATCCCGCTCGGCAGGTTGCTGCGCTGCCGGATCCGATATTTCACGGACGGAGCGGTGATCGGCAGCAAGGATTTTGTGAATGAGGCGTTTGCAAAATCCAAGGAACGTTTCGGATCGAAGCGAGAATCGGGCGCGAGACGGCTAAAGGGAAATGCCGCACCCGCGAACGGAATTCTGTGGAGCTTGAGGGATCTTCGGAAAGGCGTTGTCTGAGCTAGTAACGTGCTTTCCGGCAAATAACACAGAGGCCCGATTCGCGCTTCAAAAGTCCGTGGAAAAACAAAAACATCAGCGCCGATGCCTCACCTCTTCCGCACCACCGACGGCACGGTTTGGAAACCGGGCAAACCGTTTCCGCTAGAACTGGCGGACGGCTCGATGGTCGAGGGGCTTTGGGCTGGCTGCGCGCAGTATGAGAAACTGAGCTGGTGGTTGAAGAAACCCGGAAACCAACTTGCCCGATCCTTCGAAGTTTCCGAGATCGCCATCAAGGGCGAGGATGATGGGGAACTCCGGTGGGGTGATGTGCCATCGGGATCCCATTTGTTTTTCGTCATCGAACTTCCCACAGTCGGAAATTCCGGCACGAGCTACCGACTGGCCAAGATGGTCACGATCGCCGCCACGCCGGAACAAGTGGCGTTTTTTCAAGACGAACGCTTTGCCCTTCTCGGAAAATGGGGCAAGAACCGGGAGGTTTTAATTATTCCACCTGCCATTCCCCCACCGGTAGTCCCTTCCCCGCGTCAGGGTGAACTCTTTTAGGCAGAGATCTACCGCTTCTCTGCTACTTCGGAGGCGTATTGATAGAAGGACT
>JBOFET010000314.1:0-1398 GCA_051648225.1 Luteolibacter sp. | reverse complement strand
ATCGACCGCGCCGGGTGCAATGGCGATAGAGACGACCTGCGGGGCGGCGGTATCTTCGGCACACGCCAAGCCTGCGAAGATGAAGAAAAGCGGCAACAACCGGGCTACAATGGTTTTCATGGAAGATGGGGGAGGGGGGGGGATTTCTTTTTCGCCCTCAGAGTCAATCCACCCGATGGTGGCAGGCCAGTAAAAAATTCCGCTCGGACGAGCTAGGAGCGATCCGTTCGCCGCCTCGTGTAGGTGAGAAAACATTCTCCCAAACCCGGCTGCGGCTCGATGCATTTGATTTTAAAATCGAGCGAGTTCGGCAGAAAATCCCCGGGCAGCCCCGTCGCCGTGGGAGCATCCTGGCCGCCGAACAAGGTGTGCCCGGCAAGTGTTAGGTGAAATTCATCGATCACGTCTAACTCCGCCAGCGCGCGGATCAGCTGGCCACCGCCCTCGCAATGAAGGTGTTTGACGTGGTATTCAGCTCCCAGCATTTTAAGAAATTCCCCCAAAGACCGCCGATGCACGGTCACTTCAGGGATTTCCTGCCCCGTGAATTCCCCAGTCACCAGCAAATGGATCCCGCCGCCTTGTTTCGTGAAAATCGGGTGCGCCGGATCCAGCACTCCATTCCGGGAAACCACACACCGCAGCGGTTGCACGAGTTTTCCGGGCACCGTCAGCGTCATTCGGTCTGCCTCCAAGGTGCCGCGACCGACCAGGATGGCATCCGCATTTCCTCTCAGTTCCAGCAGCCGCGCATGATCCGCGCGGGACGTCCAGCCGGAGGGCCGCGGCGGTGAGGACGAAATTTTGCCGTCCGCCGAGATGGCGAGGTTGGTGGAAATTCGCGGAAGGGCCATGGCCGAGCCTTTCTCCGCCGGCCCGCTCGCGCAAGATCCGCGTGCATCCTGTCCGCTACTCAAACGAGATTTGTTGGGAGAAGATTTGCTTGCCGTTCCGCGTCAAGTTTCATCATTTCCGGGAGTCCACCCCGGTGGATGGGGACTGATAAACCTCGCACATAGCGGTTAGCAATGACCGCCAACATTGCTGCCAAACCGACCAAACGGTCGGGGAGGCAGCGGCGCATGTCCAAGCTGTCTTCTCGGAGGTGGCCAAAGGCCGTTGCGGTCGACTATGTGCGGCTTTATCACTCCCCGTCCACCAGGAAGGACTCCACTTACCTTCCCCATGAAACCACTCCTACTCGTTTTCCTGGCCGCAATGGCCATCTATCTACCCGTCCTCTCCCAGGACGCCGAAGATCCTTCTTCGACAGAAACCTTCATTCCTGAATCTTTAGAAATCCCGGCCTTCACGCCACCGCCTCCCTTTGTTCCGAAGGAACCACTCCCGGACGCTGAGACCACCATCGTGATTCGCAACCAAGATGGGGAGGCTGCC
>JBOFET010000313.1:0-5785 GCA_051648225.1 Luteolibacter sp. | reverse complement strand
TTCAAATGCTTCCATGCCGGGAGGAAACCCTCCGGCATACTCTTCATTACGGGTCTTTTTGCAAGCCATCTGGCCCGCTTAAATCAAACGGTCGTTTCGTACAAGTGCGGATTCTACCAAAATGAGGTAGCCCTGTTTGACTCAACTTCGAGAAACCTGAATGAAATCCGCCCTCACTCAGGGTGAAAATTTGAATTGCCAAGCCTCCCCAGCTGCCGCACTCTCCGCCTGTTGGAACGACCGAGCGGTGCTCAATGTCGCCATTCCGAACAACCACCCGGGCAGACGCCCATCTGCCCTACCGGGCCTTGGAAGCTTTTTGAAAGCAGATCAAATCCGGTGAACCCGCAGTTACGTCCCGTCCCTTTTGTGGCGCAGAGAAGCGAGTCACTCCACTTGCCCGTCTGCCCCATTCGCCTCACCCGAACCCCTATTTCCCCTTCCTCATGGCCGGTCACAACAAGTGGTCCAAGGTCAAACACATCAAAGCCAGAGTCGATGCCATCAAAGGCCGGGTTTTCAGCAAGTGCGCACATGAAATCGCCCTTGCCGCCCGCGCGGGTGGCGGAGATCCGGCGGCTAATTCCCGACTCCGCACCGCAATCGACAGCGCCAAGGCCGTTTCCATGCCCAAGGACAACATCGACCGCGCCATCAAAAAAGGCACCGGTGAACTCGGCGGCGACGCCATCCAGGAAATCTCATACGAAGGCTACGGCCCCGCAGGTATTGCATTCATCATTGAAATGGCCACTGACAACCTCAACCGAGTCGCCGCCGACATCCGCCTGATTTTTTCGAAAAACGGCGGCAGTGTCGCCACCCCAGGCAGCGTCTCCTACCAGTTCGACCGCAAGGGCGAGATCCGCATCCCGACCGCCGGCACCGCCGAGCAAGAACTATTTGAAGCAGCCATCGAAGCAGGATCGGAAGACGTGCTCAGCGACGCAGATGAGCATCTCGTCATCGTCGCTCCTAACGAACTCGGCACCGTTGCCAACATTCTCCGGCAAAAGGGATTCAAGCCCGTTTCCGAAAAACTCGTCTCCATTCCCCAAACCCTCTCGGTAGTCAGCGACCCCGGCATCGCCCGCCAGGTCATCAAACTTCATGACCTGCTCGACGATTACCCGGACACCTTGAACGTTTTCACCAATTTCGAAGTCGCGGACGAAATCCTCGACCAACTCGCCTCTTAAAACTTTTTCCCACTTCCAATCGATCCCGGATGAGCAATACCACGAATCAGGAGCAAACGCCCCAGCCTTCACCCGACGCACCCGCCCCGGCGGCCAAACGCGCGGCGCGGAAAACAGCAGCAAAAAAAACCACCAAGGTCGCCGCGAAAAAAACCGCTGTGAAGAAAACCGCCGCAAAAAAGGTGGCTTCGAAAAAGGCACCCGCCAAACCCGACGCCGCCACCATCACTGCCAGCCAGACACCCTCCCCGGCTCCCGCAGCGGCTCCAGAACCCCCACCGGTTCCAAGTTCTCCGCCGAAATTCGGTCGCGTGCCCGGCGGAGGTCCCGTGCAAGCCCGGGAATCTGCCCCTCCCCGCCCGCCCGCTGCGCCCGAATCCATTCCTTTTCCCACCGCAGTTGCTCCGCAGCCCGCCCATGAAATTTCTCCGGAGCCACCAGCACCGCGCGGCCCGGAAGGTCAGGAACGCCCGCCGCAAGGGCAAAATCAGCCGCGCAACGGCCAAGGGCAGACCGGGGAAAGCCGCAGCAAGCGCCGCCGTGACAAACGCAAACGCCGCAAACAGGAACGGGGCGACCCACCGGCCGGCCACCACCCGCAGAACCCGAACGGCCGCCAGCGCCACGAAAGAACCCACCACCACCCCGCCTCGGGCAACGACGCCGAGGACCGCCGCCCGGCCCAGCTCAATGGCCCGAAAATCGAGGCCGACGGACTGCTAGAGCTCGCCCCCAAAGGATTCGGTTTCCTCCGCATCCCGGGAAAAAATTTCGAACAAGCCCGCGACGACGTCTTCGTCACCCCGGAAACGATTCGCAAATACAACCTGCGCCTCGGCCAATGGATCCACGGAATCTATCAGGAAGGACCGCGCGGCCCCCAACTGGTAGAAATCACCGGAGTGAACGGTATGCCGCCGGAAGAGGCCTGCAAGCTACCCCATTTCGACGAACTCAAGGCCATCAATCCGACCCGCCGGATCAGCTTCGAAACCACGCCCGAGCGCTTCACCACCCGCATCGTGGACATAATGGCTCCCGTCGGCCGCGGCCAGCGCGGACTCATCGTCTCACCTCCCCGCTCGGGAAAAACCACGTTGCTGCTGCACATGGCGGAAGCGATTCGGGAAAAATATGACGAAGCGATCCACCTCATGGTCGTGCTGGTGGACGAGCGCCCCGAGGAAGTCACCGAGTTCCGCCGCGCTCTGCCAGGCGCGGAAATTTACGCCAGCTCCAATGACGAGCAGCCCCGCAACCACACCCGAATTGCGGAAATCGCCATCGAGCGGGCCAAGCGGCTCGTGGAAGCCGGCAAGGACGTCTTCCTCATCATGGACTCGATCACCCGCCTTGCCCGCGCCTACAATGCCGGCATGGGCATGCACAGCCGTGGCCGCGGCACCGGCTCCGGTGGCATCACCATCGGCGCCCTCGAAGTCCCGCGCCGCCTGTTCGCCGCTGCGAGAAACACCCGCGGCGGAGGCTCTCTCACCATTCTGGCCACCGCCTTGATCCAGACGAACTCGCGCGCTGACGAAGCCATCTACATGGAGTTCAAAGGCACCGGTAACATGGAACTCGTGCTCGACCGCAAAATCGCGGAAAACTATATCTATCCGGCAGCGGACATCTTCAAGTCCGGCACCCGCCGCGAGGAGCTTTTGTTAGCCGACCACATGCTCCACAAGATCCACCTGATCCGCCGCGGCCTTTCCGGCCATCGCCCGGCGGAGGCAATGGAACGCCTGCTGTTCTTCCTCAAGAAATTCCCGAACAACCCGCAGATGTTGATGGAGATCAAAGGCTGACCCGGCGACTCGATCCGAACGGAAACAAGCCACCCGCATGAACTTCGACCAGGGAGAACTCGATCTCTCAGGAAACGGATCCGAAGCAGGACACCGGAAATGGCTGCATGAACTCGAAACGAAAAAACGCGCCTTCGAGGCCCGCTTCGGCGTCATCCTCGGCCGCCGCGTCCGGGTCCAGCTCGTGGGCGAACTCCACCCGCTGGAAGGCATGATTCACGTGGTTTCAAAAGACCTCAACCCGCCCGGGAACAAACTCCGCTTCCAGCTCGGACCCCGCGAGTTCACCGCCGCCGAGATTGAAAGCATCGTCCGTCTCGACGAGCCTGCTCAGTAACAATCAAGCAGCTCCCGGTGGTCGGAAATGAACGATGGCCGATGCCTAGATCATGCCGAGCTTCATCTTCCCTTCTTCGGAAATCATCTCCTGATTCCAAGCGGGATCCCAAACCAACTCGACGCGTGCGTCGTCGATGCCGTCGATGGTCATGATCTTGGCCTGCGCGTCCGCCGCGATGACCGGACCCATACCACAGCCGGGGGCGGTGAGGGTCATCTTGACGGCTACGGTTTTCTTGCCGTCGGCCTCCTCGATGGCGCAGTCGTAAACCAAGCCGAGATTGACGATATCCACAGGGATTTCCGGGTCGAAGACTCCCTTGAGCTGATGCCAGACCTGCTCTTCCAGCGGCGCGTCTTTGAGCCGGGTCACCTCCGCCTGTTTTTTGATTTCCTCCTCTGGATTGACACCAAGAGCGTCTGCATCTTGAGAAGAAATCCGCGCCAAGCCTTGGGAAGTGGCCACCGTGTAGGTACCACCGAGCCGCTGGGTGATGAAGACTGCGGTTCCCGCAGGCAGTGATAGACTGTCTCCGCTGGGAATCTGAATGGCGGCGACTTCCCGGGTAAGTTTGATTTCCTCGTGCATGCGCGGAGTTAAAACCAGCTCCCGGGCAACGGCAAGGGACGAGTTCTTCAAAGACGCCCTCAGTCGAGCGGCGCGAGAAGATGAGAAAGCGTCTCCGCGTCGATGCGGAGCTTGCTGGTCTCGTCGGATAGAAGCGCCTCGACGAGCGCAGACTTGTGTTTCTGAAGTTCCAGAATCCGGTCCTCGATGGTGCCGCGACAGACCAGCTTGTGGACGAAGACGGGTTTCGTTTGCCCGATGCGATGGGCGCGGTCGGTCGCCTGGTTCTCAGCGGCGGGATTCCACCACGGGTCATAGTGAATGACCGTGTCGGCGGCGGTGAGATTGAGTCCGGTGCCGCCTGCCTTGAGGGAAATCAGGAAAACCGGAGTCGCTCCTTTTTGAAATTCCTTCACCAGCGAAGCACGCTCCTTGGTCTGGCCGGTGAGTTTCAAATAAGGAATTTTCTCTTTCATCAAGTGCTGCTCGATGAGTGCCAGCATGGAAGTGAAGGTGGAGAATAACAGAATGCGGCGACCTTCCTCAATGAGCGTGGGCAGGAGTTCTTCGGTGAGGTAGTCGAGCTTGGCGGACTCGGTGATCTTCTGGGCGGCCGCCGACTTGAGGAGCTGCGGGTGGCAGCAAATCTGGCGCAGCTTGAGCAAGGCATCGAGCACGATGATGTGCGACTGGCCGAGACCCTTGGAGGCGATGGCATCCCGCACCCGCTTGTCCATCGCGGCGCGCACCGATTCGTAAAGGTCGGTTTGCTTTTTATGCAGATCGATGCCGTGGATGATCTCGGTTTTTTCCGGCAGCTCGGTGGCGACCTGGTCCTTGGTGCGGCGCAGGATGAGCGGGGAAACCCGGCGGTTGAGCGCTAGCTGGGCATCGCCGGAACGGTCGCGCTCGATGGGACGACGGATCGTCGTGTTGAAGGATTTTTCATCGGCGAGGAACCCGGGCATGAGGAAACGCATGAGGCTCCACAGCTCGCCGAGGTGATTTTCCATCGGCGTGCCGGACAGGCACAGGCGGTGCGCGGCCTTGAGCTTGCAGGCATTCTGCATGCTGATGGATTTGGGGTTCTTGATATACTGCGCCTCGTCGAGCACGACGACGTGCCATTTCTGACAAGCGAGTGCCTCGAAATCACGGGCTAACAGCGGATAGGACGTGAGCACGATGTCGGCAGCGGCGATCTCGGCGAATCCGGCGGCGCGGTCCTTGCCTTGCAGCGTGAGCACCTTGAGATGAGGGGTGAATTTCTCCGTCTCGGAACTCCAGTTAGGCACGACCGAGGTCGGAGCAATGACGAGCGAGGGAAGCCCGGGTGATTTCTCACACTCTGCCGCGAGGTGGGCGAGGGTCTGCACGGTTTTGCCGAGGCCCATGTCGTCGGCGAGGATGCCGTGGAGGCCGTGACTTGCTAGAAACTGAAGCCAGCGGTAGCCCTCGAGCTGATAGGGCCGCAGTTCGGCACGAAGCGTCCCCGGCAATTCCGCTGGCGGCAGGTCGGTGATGTTTCTCAGGCGGTGACCTAACTTGGCCAACGCGCGGGTGGTCTCGGAAGAGTCGATCGCAAGTCCATCCGCCACCCCGGCGGCGGCAATGCGGTCGATGCGGATGGGGCCATCGCCATCCGCTCCATGGAACAAGTGGCGGACTTGATCGACCATCTCGATGAGTCGCACGCTGGGAAAGCGGATGAATCCATCCAACGGATTCTCGCACGGGACTGATAGAAACTCCGGCAACTCCGGACTGTCCGCCGGGGGCAGATCCATGCGGATGGCTTGGGCGATGATGGGGATGAGGCTGACCTGTTTCCCCTGAAGCTCGAAAGTGATGTCGAACCGGAACCAGTC
>JBOFET010000312.1:0-5989 GCA_051648225.1 Luteolibacter sp. | reverse complement strand
TGAGCTGCTGCCGGGATTTGTCCCAGTAAGCGATGGTGGGTTGGCCGTTTGGACCGTGAGCGAGCGAGGAATTCAATGCAGCCAGTCCGCTGCTTGCGATGCTCGTGCTCCAGGAGGTGCCGTCGAAACGGGCAAACGCGACCGTGCTGTTTGTGAAATCGATGTAGGAAATCGATGGCTGGCCGTCGGGGCCGAACGCAAGCGAGAAGTCCGAGCCCGAAATGTTCAAATTGGTCGTAATCCATGAGCTGCCATTGAAACGGATGAATTTCAGGCCTGAGTCATTGTATAGGATGGCAGGGTAGCCATCCGGGCCGAAGGCGAGCGAACTTCTTGAATTGGCACCGTGGATGGGGATGGTATCCCATGAGGCTCCATTGAAGCGGGCGAACTTCACGCCTGAAGCGCTGTAAGTGATCGCAGGGTTGCCATCCGGGCCAAACGCCAAGGAGGTGCGGCTGTACTGAGAGAGGTTCCCCGAGTTGTCGACGGAGGTGGTGTCCCAGGTGCTACCGTCATAGCGAGCTAACTTCAGGTTCCCATCCGCGTTGTCGCGGTAGGCGATGGCGGGATGACCGTCCGGGTCGAAGGCCAGCGAGGAGTCTGTCGCATTCCGATCCAAGCTGGTGTAGCTCCAAGTGAGCGCAGGCGGGGGCAGGCTCATGTGAGCAAGTTTCAGATCGTATTGATTCCCACCAGTGTAGTAGGAGATCGCGGGCTGCCCGTTTGGGGCGAAAGCGAGTGAGTTGAAGTCTCCAGAGCTAAATTCCGCATCAACGGTGACCTTGGTCCAGGTGAAGCCATCGTATCGGGCGAACTTGAGGCCGTCGAACGTGCCTGCATGGTAGGAAATGGCAGGTTGTCCGTCGGGTGCAAAGGCCAGCGAGTTGTAGTTTTGGGAACCGTCCAACGCGGTATCGACGGTGGATTTGATCCACGAGCTGCCGTTGTAGCGCGCAAACCTCAAGTCCCGGTTCGTACCATCGACATAAGAGATTGCAGCCTGGCCGTCCGGACCTATCGCCAATGAGGTGTGCTGGCCGACAGAGCCAGTGCTATCCACAACGCTTGTGCTCCATGTGTTACCGTCAAATTTGGCGAACTTCAGGTCTGCGTTGGTGCTATCGTAGTATGAAATCGAAGGACGACCGCTCGTATCAAAGACGAGTGAGCAAAAGCTGCCCACATTTCCCGCGCTGTCCACAGTGACGGTGCTCCAGGAGCCACCATCGAATCTTGAAAACATGAGGTCGTCATTGGTACCCTCGTAGAAGGCGATGGCGGGTTGACCGTCGGAGCCGAAGCCCAGTGAAGGATTCCCACCGCTGCTGCCCGTGCTTGCGACCACGCTGGTGAACCAGGCGCTACCATCGTAACGGGCAAACTTCAGGTTTTGGTTTGTATGGTCGCGATAAGCGATTGCAGGCGGGCCGTTGGCTCCAAAAGCGACCGAGGTGAAGTCTCCGGAAGTCCCCATGCTGTCCACCGTGGCGGTCGTCCAAGTGCCACTGGCAAATCGGGCGAACTTCAGATTTTTATTTGTGCTGTCGTAGTAGGAAACTGCGGGAGAGCCATCCGGGCCAAACGCCAGTGAGCTGTAAAGTCCCACAAAACCCGGATTATCCACGGTGCCGATGTTCCATACCGGCACTCTGCTCGTGTGCCGGTAAAAGGCTTGGGACGCAGGGACTGCCGAATCAAAAGTTTCTGCTGTGCCTCCGCTTTTGGTGACTCTGGACTGAAGGAAGGTCCAGTTCTTGAGGTCCGTGCAGCGCTCGACCGCGATGTTGGTTTCCGGGGGTGCGCCCTGGAGGTAGATTCGCATTCTACCATCGGACAAGCGGGTCATCCCGGTGCGTGCCGTGGAGAGGTCTTGCGCGGGGGCAAGACCGCAGGCGGAGAGGAGCATGAAGACCACCGCGAGATGCGGGAGCGGCAAGTGCATTGTCGGTTTTTTCATAGCAAGTGGCGGTGGGTCACGGGGACAAAACTATCTTTGTATGGTTCTCACTCTTGCCTTCATCGGCTTCAAGGAGAGAAATGGAAACTATTTGTCACCGGACAAGTGTCAATTTGCAGAGGTGGCAACGAGAGCGTGCCTTGCATTTTCCATTCACCGTGTGATGCACGCATGGGCGCAATGGCTTGCCCACGCGGTTGGCTGGGTGGGCCGGGAGGAGAGTCCACTACGTGGTGATGGTGTTGCCCTTGAACTGCATGGCACCGACGTTTTCGTGATAGATCGTGGGCCTGTCGCGGAGCAGGGCAATGCCAATTTTTCAGGGATTTTTGTCTCGCCATTTGCTTTGCGCACAAGAGTCTCCGCGTTCGTCAAAGGAAGGGGTTGCTCACGCGTTCTTCTTCCAGGGTCGTGGCTGGGCCGTGGCCGGGGAGTAGGACGGTGGAGGCGGGGAGGGGAGTGAGCACCGTGTGCAGGCGGCTGAGGGCGTGTTGATAGATCGCAGGCGTGGCGCAGCCGCCGATGGAGCCGGCGAAGAGGGCGTCTCCGGTGACGAGCACGGGTGCGGCGAGGCCCTCGATGTGGAATCCGAGCGCGGGATTGGCATGACCGGATAGATCGCAGGCGCGGACAGTGAGCTCTCCGCAACGGAAGGAGTCTCCGGGTTTCATGGGGAGGGTGTTGTCGATGTTCGCGCCGTGGAGGACGTTTCCCCGCACCATGAAGGAGGGGATGCCGCCGATGTGGTCCACGTGGATATGGGTGATGAAAATTCGATCCAGCTTCGGAACGCCGAGGGCGTCGAGCGCGACGGTGCAGGAGGTGGGCTGATAGCCGGTATCGAAGAGGATGGCTGCGTGGTCAGTCCAGATGAGCCAGGCGTTCACGCGTTCCTCGCCGAAGGGGAGGTCGAGCCGGTGGACGGAGGGCAGGGCGAGTGGCTGGGGGAGATAGTTTTCGTGATGGGCGAGGGCGTCCGCATTGAGTCCGAGCACGGGTGCGAGGCGGCGGGCGGTATCTGCGGAGAAATTTCCCTGGGCGAATGACTGCACGGCACTTTCCGCTAGGCCGGCGAGGGATGCGGCTTCGCCCACTGTGAGGTTGAGGCCTCTGAGGGCTTTGCGAAGGACCCAGGTGAAGTTGTCTTCGAGCATGATGGAGGAAGAATAAGAGCGGACTGAAGATCCGCGCTCCAATTTTGACTTACCTCATCCGGTAGTAAGCGTCCGAATTGTGGAGAAAGTAAACGTCCTTGGGAGTGAGGCGGGGGAGCCAGACGAAGGGCTTGCCGGAGGCGTCGATTTCTTCGGCGAGGGTGGCTTGTTTGGTGGCTTTGGAGGGCTCGACGGAATCGGGATCCTTGGTGAAGGAAGTCTCGTCGATGCCGTGGACGATGTGGTTGACCCACTTCAGTTCCTTCGCTTGCTCGCCGAATTCGCTCCAGTCGCCGCTGGAGGAATGATGGTACATTTTCTGGATGAACTCGTCGGGTGTGATGCCCATTTTGGCGGCGACGGGGGTGCCGAGGCGGGCCCACCAGCGTTGGCTTTCTTGATGGAACTCGCGCTGCTCGGTGAGGTTGAGCTGGGCCATGACGACCGAGCTGATCTGGTGGTGGAGGATGACCGCATTCGGATAGGCGTAGGATTCCTTGGCGAGTGTGGTGATGGCGGCGGCCATGGAGGCGGCGAAGGATTTCACGACGACGTGCACCGGGGCGTCGCTGGATTCCATGGCTTTGAGAATCCGATAGCCGGCCATGACGGAGCCGCCGGGGCTGGCGTCGATGACGATGAAGATGGGCAGCTCGCGGTCTTTGTTATTCCAGTATTGAATGCGGCTGGTGATGAAATCCGCCGTGCTGTGGGTGATGAGGCCATTGAGGGGGATGCGGCGGTCGGAAACGACGAGGATGCCGTTTTCCTTGAGTGGGTTTTTCAGGAAGACCGGCTTGGCGTCTGCGAAGATGGCACGCTTCTCGGTGGTCTCGATGCGGGTGATGTCGTTTTGCAAGCGGCTGATCTCGAGTGCGGCTTCGGCTTGGATGGCTTTGAGGTCGTTGGCGAGCTTCTCGGCGCGGGATTTCGAAAGCTCACCCTCGGTGGCGAGTCTTTCATTTTCCTCAGTCATTTTGGCGAGGTCGGCTTGGAGAGCGACTTGGCGCCGGGTGGTCTCGAGGGCGAGTTTTTCGGTGATGAACTCGCGCTCCATCTTCATTTTTTCCACCTCGGCGCGCATGGCGTTAGTGGCAGCGACGAGTCGCTCGGCTTCGAGTTTGTTGTCGATGGCGAGGGCTTCTTGTTCCTTGGTCTTCGCTTCGAGTATGGGGTCCTTGACCTCGGCGGAGGTGGGTTCTTCAGGTGCGACCGCAGCGGGTGGGGCGGCGTCTTTGGCAGCCAGCCAGTGGGTCATGGCAAGCGCGAGAACGGCAGTGCGGAGTGTCGAAGGTTTCATCATCGTGCTCGGGAGCGGTGGTGTTTTCGGGCTTTGTCTTTTAAATCTACGGGTGTCGCGCCTTCCGGGCCTTTGCACGCATCCCGATGAGCACGACGACGCCGACGAAGGCGAGGAAGGTAGCGGCGGCGATGCCAAGCACGGTGAAAAGTTTCCCGGTGGCGGTATCGACCTGGGCATCGGTGATCATGTCCACGGGATTCTCGCCGGGGACGCGGGTCAGCACCACCTTGCCATCCGCGATGCCGACGCGGGTGAGCTTGGCCATCGCCGGGCCGAGGACGGGATCGATGAGGTAGCGCTCGGTGATGCGGTAGGGCGACATCTGGTCGGTGAACTCGGGTGCCACTTTTTTCCCGGGGACCTCGATGGTGTCGATGGAGAGCACGATTTCCCGTTTCAGAAGCTTGGGGCGGGCGACCATGGTGCCGTTGAGAAACCGCGGGTCGGAGGCGATCCAGCCGGGCTCGCCATCGTGGGCGAACCGGGGTCTGCCATTGAGCGGGAAGGAAATGGTGAGACGCATCGTTTCGGCCTCGATGGATGCGACTCGGAAGGTGCCGCGGAGTTCCTTGAAGGCGTCGTAGGCAGCGATCGCGAGGTTCAAATCGTCTGTGGAGAGGGCGAGCGAGGCCTCGGTATCACCGGCGAGTTGCTGGCGGAAGGCTTCGATGCGCTCGGCGAGTCGGACCAGCTCGGGTTCTTTGTTCTCGATGGGGGAAACTTCGATAGGCACCGGCTTGGTGTCGGTGAATTTCGCGATTTCATTGAACTGCCGGAACAGCGTGAGGACGGAGAAACCGATGAGAAACACCATCACGCCAAGCGCGGCGATGAGGATCGCGCAACCGGCGAAGGGCGAGCGGGCGCTGTCGTCTTTGAGAGGGGTGGGCGGGGTCATCGGAAATCGAGTCAGGCATTCTTTCCGGTTTCGTCGCCGCCTTCGGATTTCTTCTCGGGCGGAGCCTCGTCGAGCTCGGGGATCTCGTCGCTGGCGGGGAGATGGGATTCGGGTTGTTCCTCGTGCCAGCCGTCGTCGCCTGCTTCGGGGGTGTTCTCCCCGTTCTCCGGGTATTGCGGATGCCAGTCGGAGTCTCCGGGGTGGTATTGTGCCATTTGCTCTTCGGAGCGGATTTGTTCCTCGCGGGCGAGCTGGCGTTCCATGCGTTCGCGGGCTTCCTGCTCCTCGAGGATGCGGCTTTTCTTGCGATCAAAGTAAGCGAGCCAGATGCAAATTTCGTAGAGAACGATCATCGGTGCCGCCATCAGCATCAGGGTGAAGATGTCCGGCGTCGGAGTGAGGATGGCAGCGGCCACGAAGATGCCGACGATGGCGTAGGAGCGCGTCTTGGACATCGTTTCATAGCTGAGCATGCCGAGCTTCACGAACACCATCACCACGACTGGCAGCTCGAAGGACAGGCCGAAAAGCAGGGTGAACTGAGTGGCGAAGGAAATGTATTCGCCGATCCGCCAGTCGTTGGAAATCCCCATGTCGCCGCTCCATTGGTAGAAAAACAGCAGTGCCCGCGGCAGCACCCAGTAGTAAGCGAAGGCGGTCCCCGTGAGAAAAAG
>JBOFET010000311.1:0-6999 GCA_051648225.1 Luteolibacter sp. | reverse complement strand
GCTGGTTGACGAGTTCTTGAAATCCAGCTTGTGCCTCGACTGGAAGTCCCTCGTTGAGAAGCAATTGTGCTTCTAGAAACGCCGCGCGATGGCGGTCTTGCGGGATGATCGTTCCCGCTGGCGGCATGGCGTCTCGGGCGGCGGCGGTGCGCTGGAGGTCGAGCAGGATTTCTACCCGGTTCAGCTGGATGCCTGCGACGGCGGCAGGGTCGGCGCTTGGGAGGAGCGCGGTGAGCGTCTCGAGCGCGGTTTCCGGTTGATCGAGTGCGAGTTGAAGGCTTGCGAGCGTCAGCCCGGTTTCCGTGCGGTAAGGCGCGGTAGGATTCGCCATGCTGCCGGATAAAATTTCCGCCGCCGCTGAGAACCGGTGCTGCCCGGCCAAGGCAAGAGCACGCCAGAACGGGGTTTCCGGATCTGTTTCGACCCGCGATTGGGCTAAAATTTCGAGTGCCTCCGCCGGATTTCCGGCTCGGATGAGGGATTCTGCGAGGCGGAGGGCGATTTTTGACTTTGCCTCTGGAGTCAGCGAGGCATCCGTGAGTCCTTCACGGAAATGCATTTCTGCCACTTCCCAGAGTCCGGCGGCGAGTGCTTCATCGCCTTTTCTCGACACGGATGCCTCCGCTGATCCGCTCCTGGCGGACTGCGGGGCAAGTAAGATGAGGGAAAATAGAAACCGCAACTTCATCGGACGCCAGAAGCTAAAAGGGGAAAGCACCCATTGCCAGTCTGATCCTCAGGCGCTAGTGCCGAAGAGCCGGTCACCGGCGTCGCCAAGGCCAGGCAGGATGTAGCCGCGGGAATTCAAGCAACGATCAACACAGGCGGCATAGATTCCCAAATCCGGGAAGGCTCCGGATAGCGCGGAAATTCCCTCCGGAGCGGCGACGAGACAGGCGAACCGGATGTGACTCGCCCCGGCCTCCTGCAAGCGCCGCACCGCTTCGATCGCCGAGCCTCCAGTCGCCAGCATCGGGTCGAGAATGATCACCTCCCGTTCGCCCAGCACCGGAGGATGTTTGAGGTAGTAAGACTCCGCTTCCAGCGTGCTTTCATTTCTTGCGAGGCCGATGTGGGCCACCGAGGCCTGGGGGATGAGGTCGAGGAATCCATCGAGAAATCCCAGTCCCGCGCGCAAAATCGGCACGAGAATCACGCTCCGGGTCAATTTCACGCCCGAGGTGATTTCCAGCGGTGTGTTGCATGGCACGACGGTCGTTTCAAAATTCGCCGTCACGGCCGGCACCATCATCGAGGCGATCCGGCGGACGCGCTGGCGAAATTCTGGCGAGGGGCACGCCGGATCCCGGAGCCGGGTCAGCTCGTCGGCCATCAATGGGTGCTCGACGGTGTGAAGCATGTCACTTCTTCTGGGAGAGGATTTTACGCAATTCGGTGAGCGTCAGTTGGAGCGTGTTGGAAGCTTCCTTGAGGTCGCCGTCCGCACGTTCGAGGACGCGCCCGGCGATTTCTCGGCTCAACCACTCAAGCAGAGCCTCGCCGGATGGTGCCTCATTGATCAGCTGATCCAGCGCGGCGGTGAATCCCGCTGGTGACTTCTGCGGTGCGGAGGCCAGCGGGATGTCGGCAGGAAGGAGAATCTGGGAGGAAGCGAGCGCACAGGCGCGGGCGATGGTATTTTCCAACTCGCGCACATTTCCCGGCCATTGGTGGGATTGCAACGTGGCGATCGCCTCCGCAGAAATGCGGATCCGGGCCATGCCATTTTTGCGGGTGATGCGCTGGAGGAAATACTCGGCCAGCAGCGGGATGTCCTCCATCCGCTCGCGTAGGGCGGGGATCTTGATTTCCACCACGTTCAGCCGGTAGTAGAGATCCTCGCGGAAACGTCCTGCGGCGACTTCTTCGACCAGATTCTTGTGCGTCGCGGCGACGATGCGCACATCCGTGGTGAGCGTCTCATTTGCCCCGACCCGGGAAAATGACCCGTCTTGGAGGACGCGCAGCAGTTTCACCTGAATGGAAAGTGGCATATCGCCGATTTCATCGAGGAAGAGCGTGCCACCGTCTGCCTGCTCGAAGCGTCCGGCGCGGCGGGCGATGGCTCCGGTGAAGGATCCTTTCTCGTGGCCGAAGAGTTCGCTTTCCAACAGATTTTCCGGGATGGCACCGCAGTTGATGGTGATCATTTCCTTTTGCCGGCGCGGGCTGTATTCGTGCACTGCCTTGGCAACCAGCTCCTTACCGGTGCCACTCTCACCGGCGATCAGGATCGGCGCATCCGAGCGGGCGACGCGGCCCACAAGTTTGAAAACCTCCTGCAAGGCGCGGGAAATCCCGATCATTTTCACCCGCCCATCGTGCTTGGGCATTTCCGCATCCGGCTGACCGGCGCTGCGGCGGTCGTCCTGCGTCTGGAGCGCGGATTCCACCACCGGGCGGAGCTCGAATGCCAGCGACTCCTTGCGCAACACATCGTGCGCGCCGCGCTGGGTGGCCTCGATGATCTGGCCCGTCGTCGGAAAGCCAGCGGTGAGGATCACCAGCGTTTGCGGACTTTGTTGGTGGATGCGGCCGAGCAGTTCCATCCCGTCGAAGGGTTCCAGCTCCATCGCCGCGACGACGACGCTTACCGGAGTTTTATCGATCACCTTCACGGCGTTCGCCGCGTTGTCACAGCGGAGAACCCGCAGATTTTTTGCTGAAAGGTGCTTGGTGGCCCAGTCGAGGAAATCCAAATCGGGATCAACGAGCAATAATGTGTCTTCTGAAGATGGATCCGACATCGCGTGCGCAGGCGCAGTCAAGCAGGGCCAAGACGGATGGCACACTAAAAAAATTCAAGGCCAGATCGAATCGCGCTGCCTCACTGAAGCGGACACCGAAATGACGTCCGACCGACCCATTCCAAACCCGGGCGAAACTTCCGCCACCCCGCGATTGATCTGGCAAGTCGCAGAAGTCTGTAAGGAGGATTCTAACCTAACTCTTCTTCGATGAAATCCAGCGTGAGGTCAACGAGCTCGTCCATGCCGTTGGGAAGTTCTTCTTCGATCGTGGCGAGGTAGTCCGCTTCGGTTTCGCTGTAGTCGCTGCGGTCCTGGCTGCGGGTGCCGCACCAGCGGCTGGCGTTGAGCGTATCCACCAGCGAGGTCGCGCCGATGAGATCGAAGGAGTTGATGATCCGCTGATGATCCACCCCGCTCTGCCAGAATTCATGCAGGCCGTCTTCGCTTTCGAGCACCGTGGCTGTCTCATAGACGTCCATCAGGGCACGTTCCTCGCGGCTGAGAGTGCGCACTTCGGCTTCGCTCTCGAGACGATCCATGAGGATTTCGACTTCATCCGGCCATTCCAGGGATTCTTGGGAAAACATGTGGGCGCGGTCTAGAGCACCCCGGCGCGGGTTGCAAAGGAGAATCGAAGTTGAACAAGAACCCGCGAGCACAGTGTGGGAAAGAGGACTTCATCTCCCATTTTCAAACATCCGCCAGAGCTTCGGCGATGACGGCGAGCATGAAGTCGGCATCCGCCTGATGAAGGCACATGGGTGGCTTGATGCGGAGCGTGTTGCCGAAAAGGCCACCTTTTCCGATGAGCAGACCAAGGTCCTTGCAACGTTCAAAAACTTCCGCGCAGATCTCTTTTGCAGGTTCCTTGGTGGCGCGATCCTTGACGAGCTCAATGCCTAACATTAGTCCTCTGCCGCGGACCTCGCCGATGACGGAATGCTTTTCAGCGAGCTGTTGGAAACCGGTGGTGAGATAGGTTCCGATCCGAAGTGAGTTCTGTTGGAGGTTTTCCTTTTCGATGACGCGCAGGACGGCGCGACCTTGTGCCATCGATACCGGGTTGCCGCCGAAGGTGTTGAAATGAATCCGTGTGGCAAGGACTTGGGCGATTTCCGGAGTGGTGACCACAGCGGCGAGCGGGCAGCCATTGCCGATGCCCTTGGCCATGGTGACGATGTCAGGCATGGCTCCCTGGGTTTCAAATCCCCAGAAGTGCGTGCCGGTGCGGCCGAAGCCGGCCTGCACTTCATCCGCGATGCAGAGCCCACCGAAGGCGCGGGCTTGGGCGTAGGCCTCTTTCAAGTAGCCCTCGGGGAAAACCACACTGCCGCCGACGCCTTGGATGGACTCGGCGATGAAGGCGGCGATTTTTCCCGGCGTGGCGTAGCGCACGGTTTCGCCGATGTCGGCGGCGTATTTTTTCCCGGCCTCTGGATCGTCCATGCCGAAGGGGCCGCGGTAGGTGTCTGGCATCATCGCGTGGTGCACGCCGTGGGAGTGGGGGACGTTGAACTTCCAGGTGTGGTGGGAGGTGAGCGCCATCGAGCTGGGGCTGCCGCCGTGATAGGCATTGCGCAGGGCGATGACGTCGAAGTTCTGCGTGTAGGCACGGGCCATCAGCACGGCGAGGTCATTGGCCTCGGAGCCCGAGTTGACGAAATAACAGACCTTGAGGTCGCCCGGCATTTTTGCGGCGAGTTCCTTGGCGTAGAGCGCGATCTGCGGATTCAGATAGATGGTGGTGGTGTGGCTGATGGTCTCATTCTGAAGCGTCGCAGCCGCGAGCACTTCCGGATGGCAGTGGCCCACACTCACAGTGACGATGCCGCCAAATCCGTCGAGGTAGCGGCGACCGGTTTCGTCGAAGAGATACTGTGCCTTGCCCTCGACGATCGCGATGGGCTTCTTGTAATAGTGAAAAATCGCCGGGTTCACGAACTGCTTGCGTAGCGCGAGGATTTCCCTGGGCGACGGCCCGTCGTAAGGCATCGGAGTGTGATCGAACGGAGGAAGCTGTGGCATGAGATGGGAGCGGTGTGGGGGTGGATGGAAATGCAGTGGTGGTCACAGACTGCCGCCGCAGTTGCGGTGCAGGAAACTTCCCCATCCGGCTGGTCCGCACCATGCGCCGTCGCGGACCATGACCTTCCCCCGCACGGTCACGAACTCGGCGCGGCCTTGGACGGTTCGGCCTTCGAAGGCGGAGTAGTCGGTGGCCATCGAGTGGGTGGCGACGGAGATTTTTCCGGTCCACTCGGGATCCCAGATGACGAGATCGGCATCGCTGCCGGTTTCGATGGCACCCTTGCGCGGATAGAGCCCGAAGATTTTTGCCGCCTGCGTGCTGGCGCAGCGGACGAGAGTCTGCAAGTCGATGCGGCCGCGGCAGACGCCCTCGGTGTAGAGGAGTTTGACGCGTTCCTCGATGCTCGGGATGCCGTTCGGAATGAGGGTGAAATTTCCGGGCCTGCTCGTGGGACTCATTGTAGCATCCAACGCTTTTTCGGGATGCCCCATGTGCTTTTGAGTGGCGAAATCAAACGGCGCGTGGTCGGTTCCCACGGTGTCCACGGTGCCGTCGGCGAGGCATTTCCAGAGGAAATCACCATGCTCCTTCGCCCGGATCGGCGGACTCATGACATACTTGGCACCTTCGAAATCTGGCAACTCTGCGTGGCTGCTATCCAAAGTTAGATACGGGACCACGGTTTCGATCCACGCCTTCACCCCGCGCTTGCGGGCGGCGGTGATGGCCTCCACCGCCGGGATGCAACTGGTGTGCACGACGTAAACTTCCGCACCGGTGAGTTCGGCGAAGGTCATGAGGTGGTGGCAGCCTTCCGCCTCGACGGTGACCGGGCGCGACGGCTCGTGCCACTCGGGACCGGTCTTGCCTTCCGCGACGAGTTTCTTCTGCATCTCGGAAACGAGGTCCGCGTTTTCGCAATGGGCGGTGACGACCACGCCGAGTTCGCGGGCGAGTGATAGAGTCTGATAGAGTTCGGTGTCCTCGATGCCGAAGGCTCCCTTGTAGGCCAGGAAAACCTTGAACGAGGTGATGCCTTCCTCCGCCACGATGGCTTTCAAGGCGTCGGCGGTTCCGTCGTCGAAGCGGGTCACGCCCATGTGGAAGGTATAGTCGCATGAGGAAATTCCCGCCGCCTTGCTTTTCCAAAGCCGGATCGCCTCGCGCGGGTCGTCGCTGCGGGAAGGGCAGCACATTTCGATCAAGGTGGTGGTGCCGCCCATCAGCGCGGCCTTGCTGCCGGTGGCGTAGTCGTCCTTGGAAAACGTGCCCATGAACGGCAGATAGATGTGCACGTGCGGATCGATGAAACCGGGGAAAACAAACTTGCCGGTGGCGTCGATGATTTCAGCGTCCGCCGCCGAGACGTTCTGCCCGATTTCCGCGATCACGCCGTCACGGCAGAGGATGTCGCCGGTGAACTGCGCCTCAGCCGTGACGATGGTTCCGTTTTTGATGAGAAGGCTCATGATCGGTTATTTCGCCCAGATTTCCCCGTCGCCGTAGCCGAACCAGCGGGTGGTGGTGGTCTTCCGCTGGGTGTAGAACTCGACGCCTTCCTTGCCTTGGATGTGCAGGTCTCCGAAGAACGAGTCATTCCAGCCGCTGAAGGGGAAGTAAGCGAGCGGTGCCGGGACACCGACGTTGATGCCGACCATGCCCGCGCTGACTTTGCGGCGGAACTCGCGCGCGGCCTTGCCGGAGTTGGTGAAAATGGCGGCACCGTTGCCGAAGGTCTGGCGATTGGCGGCGGTGATGGCTTCGTCCAGTGTCTTGGCGCGCATCACTGCTAGAACGGGTCCGAAGACTTCGGTTTCCATCAGCGGATTGGACTGCTCGACATGGTCGATGAGTGTGGGGCCGAGGAAAAATCCTTCCGGTGCATCGGCGACGCGTGTCGTCCGACCGTCTGCTAGAATGCTGGCACCGGCATGTTCGCCTGCGTCGATGAGTCCGGAAACACGGGTCTTGTGTTCGGCGGAAATGACCGCACCCATGTCGGGCTGGGATTCTCTAACGTCCGTCGGGCCGACTTTCATCGCCTTGACCACGTCTGCCAAGACCGGAAGGAGTCGGGTCCCGGCCTCCCCGACAGCGACTGCGGTGGAGCCTGCCATGCAGCGCTCTCCGGCGCAGCCGAAGGCACCGTCTTTCACGGCTTCCACGGTGCGGTCCACATCGGCATCCGGCATGAGGATGATGAAGTTTTTCGCACCGCCG
>JBOFET010000310.1:0-4560 GCA_051648225.1 Luteolibacter sp. | reverse complement strand
ATCCGGGCGCGGCGATGTCCACGGTGGTGAGGCCGTAGTTGGAGAAACTGGAAAGCGAGTCGGTGGCAGTGGTGGAGGCCACAGAGATGATGTTAGGCGCGGAGTAGTTCGACGGGTAGTTAGGAAAAATGTCGTTGTTGACCGTATCATTTCCCGCCGCAGCCACGAATAGGATTCCAGCCGTATTCGCTCGGGTGATTGCCTGCTCGAGCAGGCTGGAAAAACCGCCGCCGCCCCATGAGTTCGACGACAGGTCCACGCCGATGGTGGTGGAGTAGTTGATCGAGTCGATCCCGTCGGAAGTGGATCCGCCAAAGGGTCCGAGAAAGCGGATCGGGACGATGGAAACATCCCAGCACACACCGGCGACGCCGACGCCGTTGTTCCCGGTGCCTCCGATCGTGCCGGAGCAGTGGGAGCCGTGACCTTGCTCGTCAAACGCCACGTTGTCGTCGGCATAGAAATCCCAGCCTTGGCGGTCGTCGATGAAGCCGTTTCCATCGTCGTCGATACCGTTGCCCGCGATCTCGGCGGTATTGGTCCAGATGTTATCACGTAGATCGTTGTGGTTTTGATCCACTCCCGTATCGATCACGGCGACGACCACATCGGCGGACCCGGTGGAGAACTCCCAAGCTTCCGGCGCGTCGATATCCGCGTCCGGAGTGCCTGCGGTTTGCCCGGTATTGTGGAGGCCCCAGAGCTGGCTGTAGCTCGGGTCGTTCGGCGATACGGTGGGGAAAACGAGCGAGTCCCGCTCGGCAAGTACCCCACCATCTTCCGGGGCGAAACTCTTGCGGATGGTTTCTAGCAGTTGAATGGTGCTGTCCAGCGTGGCGGTTTTTGTGGCGACGAGATGGACATTGTCAGTCTTCAGACGATTGCGGACTTGGAAGCCATGGATATCGCACCACGCGGTGACATCCAAGGGACTCATTGTTTCAGGGAAACGCACCATCACATGGTCCGCCACATAGAGTTCGCGCCGCACAAGGCGGAGGCCAGCCGGAGTTTCGTCCCACGTTTCATCACTGCGGAGATGGGGGTATTTGAAGGGAGTGCGGAGAAGACGGGATTTGATCCTGAGGGTGGGCCGCCGCAGATCCTGTGCTTCCGTGGTGGCAAGGGTGACCGCTTGGTCGAGCAGTCGTTTCTGGAATTCGTTTTCGAGAGGCTGGGGAATCGCTTCTTCCTCCTGAGATTGCACTGACGCCCGGGCCGGAACAGAGGGCATGGTTTCTCCAACCGCAGCGGTGGCGGAGGCATCTGAAGCCAAGCTGTTAGCCGATGCGGGGGATGTGGCGGTTTGCAAGTCGGGCCGCAGAATGGCGACGGCCAAGATGAGGAGCAGCGCGATGGCAACAGCCCAGATTCGGAAAGAATTTGAAGGACGCTTCATGGGGGTGGGGGAGTGTCGGGTAAATTTAAGATGGGATGGCTTTTGCCCCGGACTGGTGCGACTTCTCGCGAGAAGCAGCCCGTTGGCAGAATGAGAATAGGAAGTTCAACATCCTATTTATGCAGCAACGTGTGTAGGGCGAGGTCGCCAGTGTAAAGAGAATTGAGGTTCCCGGATCTGGAAATGCTGAACTCTACCAACGAGTACCCCGTGTCTCGTCCTACCAATGCTTCCTGGGTTTTGGTGAACCTGAGGTAAAATTTTCGATGGATCCGTGGCAGGTAGTTCTGCCGTTTTCCCAAGAAAGCAGTGGCTGCTTCCCGTGTCTTTGTAACATCTCCGATTTTACGCTTGTGGCTTTGCCCGAACTGCCACGGAGAGTGGAAAAATCAAACCAGCGGTCGGTCCGAATCCGTAAGGCGGTATTCATCGTGAAGTAGCTGCCTCCGGATGCCTACGACTGTTGCGGCGATCAACATCAGAATATTTTCTACCGGGCGTAATCCCAAAGGTTGTCTTCCTGGCGAATCATCCCCACTGGCGAACCATACGTTAGGCGTGTTGAGGCAAAGCGAACCATAGGCATTCTTTGGTTCGCGGCGGCGGAGGTTCTCGCCGCTGAGAATCCGTTCCGTCGCCTCTTGGGTTTGGTGGTCCCTAAGCGTTGGACCGAAACCTGCTTCGAAGGTTGTTTGATTCGCAAACGGAACCCCGCCTAGAAGTAAAGAATGATCATGATCAATGCTTCACATCAGTCTTTTGCGGTCATGCTCTCATCAGTTTGATGGGCGCGGGACACCCCAAGTGCGTCCGGTGGCGAAACGCCGCAGCCACTTTGGGATCACTTGTAATCTTCCTTACCCGAGGATCTGGGCGAGTACGTAAGGGAGGATGCCGCCGGCGCGGTAGTAGTCTTTTTCCACCGGGGTATCGATGCGGACGATGACGGGGATGTCAAAGCTCTCGCCGCTGGCAGGGTGGACCTTGAGGGTGGCTTGCTGCATGGGCTTGAGGTCGTTGGAAATGCCGGTGAGATCGAAGGTGGCGTCGGCGAGGGATTTGACTTTTTCGTAGTCGTCCTTGTTGACGAAGTTGCAGGGGAGCACGCCCATGCCGACGAGGTTACTGCGGTGGATGCGCTCGAAGGACTTGGTGATGACGGCCTTGACGCCTAGCAGGTTGGTGCCTTTGGCGGCCCAGTCGCGGCTACTACCCATGCCGTAGTCCTCACCACCGATGATGATGGTGGGGGTGTGGGTGGACTGATAGACGGCTGCGGCATCGTAGATGTCTTTGGTTTCGCCGCCGATGCTGGTGACTCCGCCTTCGGTGCCGGGGACCATGAGGTTCTTGATGCGGACGTTGGCGAAGGTGCCGCGGGTCATGATGCGGTCGTTGCCGCGGCGGGAGCCGTAGGAGTTGAAGTCGGCGAAATCGACGCCTTTTTCATCGAGGAAGCGGCCTGCGGGGCTGGCTTTCTTGATGGCTCCGGCGGGTGAGATGTGGTCGGTGGTGACGGAATCGCCAAAGATGCCGAGCGGCTTGGCTCCTTTGATTTCCACGATGTCTCGCGGGGTGGGGGTGAAGCCGTCGAAGAAGGGTGGCTCCTGGATGTAGGTGGATTCGCGGTCCCATTCATAGACGTTGCCGGTGGAGGATTTGATTTCGTTCCACTTGGGGTTTTGGTCGGAGAAGCCGGTGTAGAGGCGTTGGAAAACATCGGGCTTGAGGGAGGCGTTCATGGCGGCCTCGATCTCGGCGGAGGTGGGCCAGATGTCTCGCAGATAGACCGGTTGGCCGTCGCTTCCGAAGCCGAGTGGCTCGGTTTCCATGTCGATATCGACGGTGCCTGCGATGGCGAAGGCGACGACGAGCGGCGGGGACATGAGGAAGTTCGCCTTGATGGACTGGTGGACGCGGGCTTCGAAGTTTCTGTTACCTGATAGAACGGAGGCGGCGATGATGTCCTCGGATTTTACGACGTCCTCGATGCCGGGATCAAGCGGGCCTGAGTTCCCGATGCAGGTGGTGCAGCCGTAGCCGACGGTTTGGAAGCCGAGTTTATCGAGTTCTGCCTGGAGGCCGGTTTTGTTGAGGTAGTCGGTGACGACGCGGGAGCCGGGTCCAAGGGAGGTTTTGATGGAGGGCTTGATGGTGAGGCCCTTGGCATTTGCCTTTTGCGCGAGCAGGCCGGCGGCGATCATGACGCTCGGGTTGCTGGTGTTGGTGCAACTGGTGATGGCGGCGATGAGGACGGAGCCGTGGGTGATGGTGTCTTTGATGCCACCCTTGCTGTCCACGGTGACTTCCCAAAGCGGGTAGGAGGGATCTTCATTCGGCTCGGTGACGATGCCGACGGAGGCTCCGAAAGCACCCGGAAGGCCGGGTGAGGAGTCGGGGACGCTATCGAGAGTGGCGGGCAGGCCTTCGACGAGGCGGTCGTCAATTTCCGGGGACTTGGCGTAGCCGTCTGGCGCGGGAGCGGTGAGGAGGGAAGCCCACTTTTGCTTGAGCGAGTCGATCTCGATGCGGTCTTGCGGGCGCTTGGGGCCGGCGACACCAGGCTTGACGGTGGACAGGTCGATTTCGACGATTTGGGTAAACTCGAGTGCGTCCTTGTCGGTTGGGATGCCCCAGAGGTCTTGGGCTTTGTAGTAGTTCTCGACGGTGGTGCAGAGTTCTGGCGAGCGGCCGGTGCCGGCGAGGTAGCCGGTGGTGATTTCATCGATGCCGAAGAAGCCCATGGTCGCGCCGTATTCGGGAGCCATATTGGCGATGGTTGCGCGGTCTGGCAGGGAGAGGGCTTTGGCTCCAGGGCCGTAGAATTCGACGAATTTTCCGACGACCTTGGTTTTGCGAAGCACTTCGGTGACGAGTAGGACGAGGTCGGTGGCGGTGACGCCGGTGGGGAGTTCGCCTGTCAGATAGACGCCAACGACTTCGGGGACGAGGAAGGTGACGGGCTGGCCTAACATGCCGGCTTCCGCTTCGATGCCACCGACGCCCCAGCCGACGACGCCGAGGCCGTTGATCATGGTGGTATGGGAATCGGTGCCGACGAGGGTGTCCGGATAGAAGACGCCGTTTTTCTCCAGCACGCACTTGGCGAGGTGTTCGAGGTTCACCTGATGCACGATGCCGATGCCGGGAGGGACGACCTT
>JBOFET010000309.1:0-1175 GCA_051648225.1 Luteolibacter sp. | reverse complement strand
GATCGAAGGCACGGGTGAAATTTTTCGAAAGGCCGAGGAAGAATCCGATAGGAGTGCCGAGGATGAGGGCGATGGCATAGCCCTGGGCGACGAGCTTGAGCGAGAGCCAGGCGAAGCTGAGGATGCCTTGGTCGAGTTCACCGCGCTTGGCGAAGGGCTGGACGATGTAGGGCTTGCTGGCGGTCCATGTTTCTGATGGAGAGGGGAGGTTTTTGGAAAGGCCGAAGCGCTCGGTCTTGGTGACCTTGTCGCCCCAGTCATCCACGGAAACGGTGGTCTTGCCGTGACCTGCGATGGCCGCCCAGCCACCGAGGCAGATGAGCAGGGCGACGGCGGGCAGGAGGATGGCGTCGAGCTTGAGTTGATAGAAGAGTTTCATGGGGATCTGGATTGGGACGGATTGGAGGTGGGGCGGACCGGTCTAGCAGTCCGCCCCTTGATTCGCGCGGAATGAATTCCGCGCTCCAGTTGTTTTAACCTTTGAGTGTTTTGACGGCGAAGGAGGCGGCATAGGCTTCCATGTCGCCAGTGGGGTCGAAGACGGAGCCGTCGAAAAGGGTCTCCTTCGCGGAGCTTGCGCCGCCGTGGGTGTAGCCGATTTCCTTCATGGCTTCTTCGTAGATGTCGGCGCGCATGACTTGCTTGGAAACGCCTTCGTAGTCGGGAGCGCCATCGGTGAAGCCCCAGCGGCGGAGCTGGGTGAGCCACCATTTGCCGTAGGCTTGTTGGGGGTAGTTACAATTCCGCTCGCTGAAGATCATGTAGTTCGGATCGCGGAATTTGCGACCGTCGCCCATGTCATACTTGCCTTGGAGACGTGGTAGGATGGCTTCCGGCGGGCAATTGATGTAAGTGGGGGCGCTGACGATTTTCGCCTGCTCAGGGCGGTTGTCCATGACGTCGAGCCAGACGCTGGCTTCGTGGAGTGCCTTGAGCACGGCCTTGACGGTCTTGGGGTTTTTGGCGGCGAATTCTTCGGTGAAGGCGCAGACTTTTTCCGGGTGGTCCTTCCAGATGTCCTGGGTGTTAGTAGCTGTGAAGCCGATTTCGTCCTTGATGGTTTTCGCGTTCCACGGCTCGCCGACGCAGAAGCCGTCCATTTTCCCGGCTTGCATGTTAGCGACCATCTGCGGCGGCGGGATGGTGATGAGGGAAATGTCCGCGCCACCACCGGC
>JBOFET010000308.1:0-6148 GCA_051648225.1 Luteolibacter sp. | reverse complement strand
GGATGAGGCTGACCTGTTTCCCCTGAAGCTCGAAAGTGATGTCGAACCGGAACCAGTCGATGCCGTGGTCCGTGTCCGACTCGATGACCGGGAAAAAATCCGTCGCGTCGTGCGAGGTAAGGCCTGCTTTGGGATCGATCTCGATGGTCCAGCCCGCATCGCGCAACGCCTGCATTTCCGCACCCTCCAGCAGCTCAAGCCAAGTGAGCTGCTGCGAGAATCCGGGATCCACCGGGACGACGGAATGCAGCGCGGCGGTGTCCAGCAGCGTGACAGAAACCACACCGCTGAGCGACATCAGACCAATACTTTTCAACCGGGCGATGTGCGCCTGCTCCGCTTCGAAATCCCGCGGCCAGAAGATGCGCCCGCCATCGCGGATTTCCGCGTGGCTCTGCGGATGTCCGCTGGCCAGTGGAGCAAGCAACCGGCTGTCCTCGTAGCGGAATGAGATCTGCCCGGCGATGAAGTCCTCTTCCTCTCGGCCCTTGCCGATGGTGCGCGAGTGCACCCGCAGATGAGGCAGCGGCGGAGTTGGCTGGCGTCTCACGGTTTCCACCTTGGCCGGAACCGGCAGGGCGGCGGTGGAGATGGCGGAAAAACGCTCGGAAATCACGGCGAGATCCTTCGCGGATACCGTGGGTCCGTTCTCCCATGCCGCGAGAACTCCGGCGGGAAGATCACTCATCGCCACGCCTAACACCCCGGTCGCCGGGTCCAGGTAGCGCGGCGGCAGCGTGGGAATGACGATCAAGCCGGGCTTCTCGCATTGCAGCTCCGGCTTGGCCCCGCCGCTGGGTAGCACATTCCAAACCGCATTCACCATTTGGGGAGGACCTAGGGTGATCGGGAGGTAGGCCTTCGCCGTTCTTTCACCTTCGATTTTCTCTCCCCAGAACAAGCGCCCGGTCGCGTGGGCGGCGTTGAGAAGCTCATCCCACCCGACGCCGGTTAGAGCGAGGTCGTCGTAGGAGTTCCGCTTGCTCACCCGCTGCTGGAACATGGCGGCGACGAGGAAATCCTCGTTGACCAAGTATTTCGGCGGACGTGATAGATCGGCCTGAGAACGGGATTCGGAAATCTTGACACCGCCTCCGCTGAGGTGGGTGCCGACACGCAGGACGAAGTGCAAATCCTTCCCCTCCCAGGCCAGAGGTCGCTCGATGCAGTAGGCGAGGAATCGCTTCTCCGGCTTCTGCGTCGGCACCAAAGGAAGGATCTCCGCCACTGCGGCGGCGGTCTCGATTTCCCGCAACCAGTCGCCCAGTTTCACGTCGAAGTGGTATCTGTCACTGCCACTCGGTTTCGACATCTCGGCGGCAATGTAAGTGATCAGACCGACCGCGTGTTTGCAGAAATAAGCCACCGGACAGGAACAATCGGGATCCACGGTCCACGCTTCTCTCACTTTGCGGAAAAGCAGATCTGTTTCATAGGGACGGGGCGCGTTCCCGTGGATCAGCCCGCCGATGATGACTCCTTGCGGCATGAAATCACTGCGCGCTTTGACCTCCCTGATGGATCTCTCGGAAGCGTATGCCGTTCCCCGCTGCAAGGCGCTTTGGTCGAAGAAGCGTTTCCATTTCCCGGTGATCAGCCACTCCCGGAGACCGGGCATGGCAGAAAGTTTTTCAAGGTCAGGCGACATGTCACTCACGATGACCAACCAGGCCGGGCGGTTTCGAATTCCATTTTCTCACCCGTGAGAGGATGCCGGAACGAGAGCTTCCATGCGTGAAGCTGAAGCGGTGGCGAGTCCGGAGCGAGCGTCTGCGTCTCGCCAGTTTTTTGCCCTGGCAGATAGGCCGGATCTCCGGCGACGGGAAATCCTAACTGCCAGAGATGCACTCGGATCTGGTTGGTCCTGCCGGTGGCAAGCTTGGCTTCTAGCAACGCGGTACCATCGGCGCAGCGCTCAATGACGGTGAAATCCGTGCGCGAGGGCAGGCCCTCGGCTTCATCGACCACGCGGGTGCCCATGACATCCGGCCCGGAGGAAATCGGCGCTTCGGAAAAGAACTCATCCTCCGGCGGGTGGCCGAGCGTTCTCACGAGATAGCGCTTGTCCACCGCACCTTCGATGAACTGCCGCTGCAAGAGACGGCAAAAATGACGGGTGCGGGCAAAGACGACCAGCCCGGTGGTATTCGCGTCCAAGCGGTGCACCGGGCGCGGGTATTTAGGAGCGTAAACGAGATTGAGCAGGTGCTGGAGCGTGTTCCGATGGAAGCGGCCACTCGCGTGCATCGGCAGCGGGGCGGGCTTTTGCACGACAAGAATCGCCTCATCCTCATGGAGCACGCGGATGTCCGCGGACACAGGCGGCTCCACGTCCGGCGGGAAAATCTGCACCACCCGCTCGCCGCCGCGCACGATGTGGTCCTTGCCACGGACGGTGCCACCGTAGTTCACAAAGCGTCCGGCCTCGCAGCGGGCTTCCCACTCCGCCGGAAAAACTTGAGGAAAAACCTCTACCAGCATTTCAAGCAAGGTCCGCCCGTCCTGCGCGGCGGGCACATTGACCGGGCGACGATTTTCTTCGGGAACCGATCCTGGTAATGGATGAGAAACCCGCTCGATTTCACCGTGCAGCCAGGCGATTCTCTCCGCCATGCGTTCCGGCGCCCCCACGAAACAATGCGGGCAACTCACGCCCTCGACATGCCGCGGGTCCTCTTGGTCTGCGGCGTCCAGCGGCATTTGGCACGCATAACAGACGGCATGGTCCGTCTCTCGCAGCCCGGGGTCCACTCCCACGCGCTGGTCGAAGACGAAGCACTCGCCCTCGTAGTGATCTCCGCCGCACTCTTCGAAATATTTGAGGATGCCGCCGTCGAGTTGATAGATGTTCCGGTATCCTTCCTGCTCCATGAAGGGGCCGGCCTTTTCGCAACGGATGCCGCCGGTGCAGAACATCACCACCGGCTGGTCCTTGAGCGCTTCCGGCAGTTTCCTAACTGCTGATGGAAACTCACGGAAGGTATTGATGTGCGGAACCAGCGCTCCCTTGAAAGTGCCGAGCTTCACCTCGTAGTCATTGCGCGTATCGAGCAGGGTGACCGGGCGGCCCTCGTCGAGCCAGCGCTTGAGTTCGGCGGCGGGAAGCTTGGGCGAGGTGTAGTTGGCCGGGCGGATGCTCTCCATGCCGAAGGAAATGATCTCCTTCTTCAAGCGCACCAGCATGCGGTTGAAGGGCTGCTTGTCGCTGATGCTGATTTTCGGCTCCAGCCCTTCGAGGCCCGGAATGGCACGGAGTTTTTCCAGCAATTGACCGATGGATTCAGCGGCTCCAGCGACGAATAAATTGATGCCCTCGGTGCTGAGCAGGATCGTTCCCTTCAATTCCCAGGCCTTGCAATCGGTGATGAGGCTCTCGCGCAAATCCTTGAGACCGGAGAGCTCGGCAAAGCGGTACGTGGAAATGTTTGTGACGGCGGACACGGGGGGAAAACAACACGAAGGCCCGTCCGTTGCCAGTGAAGAAACGGGAAATTTGCCCGCGATCCTGATCACGCCGTGCTGGATTTTCCACCCGGCATCCTCTATCGCTGCCGGCGTGTCACAGCCCTACCATTCGCTCGAAGCAGAACTTCACGACGCGTTCTGGGAGGCGGAGGACGACGGCTCGGAGGTCAGGCTGATGGCGGAGTTTCTCAAACATTTCCCCGGGCCAGCCTTGGAAGTGGGAGCGGGTTCGGGGCGTTTGATGTTTCCCCTGCTGGAAATGGGATTTCACGTGGAAGGGCTGGAACTCTCACCCGACATGCTGGAGCTGGGGCAAGCCCGCGCCGCGCAAATGGGCCTCCAGCCGGTGGTCCATGCGGGCGACATGTCGTCGTGGGGCGGCCGTGAGAAATATTCTGCGCTGCTCGCTCCGGCCTTCACCCTGCAGCTCGCGCCAGACCCGGAAGCCACGCTGCGCCACTGGCACGGACTTCTGGAACCGGGCGGCGGACTCTATCTAACGGTCTTCATGCCCTACGCCGAACTTCTCGGCGACCTCCCCGAAAACGAGTGGTATGACGACCACCAGGTCACGCTGCCGGACGGACGTGAGGGTCTGTTGGAAACCCGCCACCGGCTGGACCACTCGCGCCAAATCGTCGAGCGGGAGCACCGCTACACCCTTTCGGGAAATCCACCGGTGACCCACGAATCCCGGCAGTCGATCCACTGGATCGAGCACACCCAGATGCTTGGACTGCTGGAACGCTGTGGATTCCGGCTGGACCGTTTTTTCGTGGATTTCGACCCGCTGCGGGTGGTCGAAGACCCTGACCGGATCGATTTCGACGGGATTCTGACCTATCAGGCCACCCGGCTCGAGCAGCCGGTGAAAATTTTATGAAAGAAATGCAGCGCGCCATTCTTGACGGACCGCCCGCAACCGCCGTATGACGCGGGCTGTGCCAAGGACTTTCATACTGCTAGCAACGCTGGGAACCTTAACCACTTCCGCCATTTGCCAAACCTGGGAGCGCGAGGACGTCGGATTCGAAAACATCCAGAGCCGCGCCCGCGACCTTGCCAACAAGCCCTACGTCCCGCCAAACCGTGACAGCTTGCCGGAATGGATGAACACGATGACTTACGACCAGTATCGCGACATCCGTTTCAATCCGGACCAAGCGCTCTGGGCCGCGGAAAAGCTTCCGTTCCGCGCGATGTTCTTTCACCCGGGCTACCTGTTCCGCGAGCCGGTGATTCTCAACGAGTTCACCGCCACCCACCAGCAGCAGATCCGGCTTTCCGAGGCGTTTTTCAACTACGGTCCGCTGATCAAAAAACACGGCGACCTCCCTGCCGACGGTGGATTCGCCGGATTCCGGCTTCACTCCCCGCTGAATAATCCGGATGTCTTCGACGAGCTGATCGCCTTCCAAGGTGCCAGCTACTGGCGCGCACTTGGAAAAGGTCAGAAATACGGCATTTCCTCCCGGGGCATCGCGGTGGATACCGGAGCTGAGGGAGTCCAAGAAGAATTCCCGAACTTCCGCGAATTTTGGCTGAAAAAACCGGAGGCAAATGCCACCCAGGCCGTCGTTTACGCCTTGCTCGACGGGCCGTCCTACTCCGGGGCCTATCAGTTCAGGATCATCCCCGAGACGGTGACATTGGTCGATGTCCATGCCGTTCTCTTCGCCCGCAAGGCCGTGCAGCGCCTCGGCATCGCCCCGATGTCCAGCATGTTCTGGTTTGGCGAGAACTCCCGCCGCCGCTTCGACGACTTCCGTCCTGAGGTGCATGATTCCGATGGGCTCGCGATCCGCATGGGCACCGGCGAGCGCATCTGGCGGCCGATTTCCAACGATTCCGGGAAACTCGAATTCAGCTTCTTCGACATGGAAAAATGCGACGGCTTCGGACTCCTCCAGCGGGACCGCCGTTTCAGCGCCTACGAGGACAACGAGGCATCCTATCACCTCCGCCCCTCGCTGTGGATCGAACCCACCTCCGACTGGGGTCCGGGCCGCGTGATGCTGATGGAAATCCCGACCACCAACGAGCTGGCCGACAACACCGTGGCCATGTGGGAACCGGCGCGCACGCCACAACCCGGCGACCGCGTGGAATTCCGATACCGCCAGAAATGGACCATGTCGGAAGACCCTTCGATGGCGGAAGGCCATGTCGTCGCCACCCGCACCGGCGTCCACGACTGGCAGCCCGAGCAGCGCACCGTCGTGGTCGAGTTCACCGGCTCCACGCTGAATCAAGCCAGCGAGATTCCACTCGTGCCGCTGGTCCAAGTCACTGGCCCCGGAGCTGATAAGATCAAGGTTCAGGGCGTCACCGTGCAGCCGATCCCCGACGCCCGCTGGCGCGTCGCCTTCCAACTCGCCCCCGCCACGGAAGGCGGCAAGCTGGCAGAGGTGGGACCTATCGAATTGCGTTGCTGCCTCAAGCGCGGAGACAATTTCCTCACTGAAACATGGGTCCACCGCGTCACTCCCTAGAAACCCTGCGCCCGCTCACCGAGGCGGAGCTCAACGAGTGGGAGGAAGCCTATGCCGCCGTCGAGGCCTACCTCCAGGCCCTGCGCCTGAGAAACCGCCTGCTCGTCGCTGAACTCGTCCGCGGCATCCTCTGGCGTGCCTCCGCCCGGCGGGTGGATGAACCGGAAAAACCCCCGCGTTTTCTCGCCATG
>JBOFET010000307.1:0-4284 GCA_051648225.1 Luteolibacter sp. | reverse complement strand
AGCGGCCACTGCCGAGAGTCGGAGGCCGATGGCGAATGCCTCGTCTTTCCCTAACAATCGAGCGGTCCGCAATCGGTTTCGAACGGCCAGCACGTGGGTGCGCAGCACGGCGAACGTCTCCGCCCAGGTCTCCGCCGGGTGGATGTTCGTGCAGTAAGCGAGATGGGATTGGTGGAATTTCATGTCGTGAACCTCGGCGACTGGCTGAGAAATTTCCGCGGATTCTGATACACGATCTGCTCGATTTCCTCTGGCGTGTGTTTCCGTCGCTTCATTTCCAGCGCGCACTTGGGCACGGCCAGCGGATCCGAGTGCCCCCAGTCGCAGGCGGAGTTTATCCACAAGCGCTCGGTGCCGTAGATTTCCAACATGTCGATCGCGCGGTGGGGCGAGCACTTGCTTTCCGGATAGAGCGTCATCCCGGCCCAGTATCCAGCGTCGAGCACGTGGGAAATGGTGTGCTCCTCGACGTGGTCGATGATGACCTTTCCTCGGTCTAACTTCGAAAATGAAGCGAGCGAGTCGAGGATGAGCCGTGTGCCCTTGAGCTTGTCCTCAAGATGAGGCGTGTGGATGAGAATCGGTAAATCCCGGTCAAGCGCGAGCTGGACGTGGGCCTCGAAGATTTCTAGTTCGTTGCGCGTGTTCTTGTTCAGCCCGATCTCACCGATGCCTAACACGGTCGGACAATCAAGGAACTGCGGGATGAGGCTCATCACCTCGCGGGCGAATCCGGGATCGTCCGCTTCCTTTGGGTTGATGCACAGCCAGCTGTAATGCTTGATGCCGTATTTTGCCGCACGCTTCGGTTCGTATTTAGTGAGCTGGCGGAAGTAGTCGTAGAAACCATCGGCGGACGAGCGATCGAAGCCGGCCCAGAATGCGGGTTCGCAAATCGCCTCGCAGCCGGACAGCGCGAGTTTTTCGTAATCGTCGGTGGTCCGGCTCACCATGTGGCCGTGTGGCTCGATGTATTTCATGGTGCGGAAGTGGGATGTGCTGCTCCGAAGGCACCTTGGAACGGCGCGCTCTTGGAAATTTCCATGCTGTGATCCGAGAAGGATTCCAGCACGCCACGGGCACGGTCCGGGCGGGCGGCTAGCAGGATGGGCAGCGCGTTTTTCAATGCGGCGAACCGGTAGTCGTCATCGCCCTCGTGGCGGTCGATCCGGTCCAGAAAGGCAGCTAGCTCGATGAGCTTGTGGCGCGCGTCGATGAATTGGAGGTCGAGGAGTTCCTTCTTGCTCGGCATGGGAGAAGTCTAGACAGGGATTTTTGGAAGGGAAGGTGATACAAGCAGGAACGCCTGTTTCATGGGGAAAACTGATCCCAGCTTGCCTGCCATCGGGGGATCGTGTGAGCTTTGCGCGTGTTTGCGATTTACGTGCATGATTTGAATCCCATCGCCCTGCCGATTTCCGGGGGACTGGCTCTGAGGTGGTATGGCCTGGCCTATCTGGCAGGATTTGTGGCGGGATTCCTGTTGCTGCGGAATCTGGCGCGGCGGGGCTTGTGGGTGATGACGCCGGACAAGGTGGGGGACTTCATCGCGGGGTGTGCGTTGTTCGGAGTCTTCCTCGGCGGGCGGCTGGGGTATGTGTTTTTCTATCATCTTCCGAAAGTCGGTTGGGGCGAGCTGGCTGAGGATCCGCTGCTAGTGCTCCGCGTCTGGGAGGGCGGGATGGCAAGTCATGGTGGAATTCTGGGTCTTGCAATTTTCACCTGGGTGTATGCCAAGCGCCAGAAGGTCTCTTGGGCCGGGCTAGCAGATGGCCTATGCGTGGTCGGTCCGTTAGGAGTGTTCTTCGGCAGGGCGGCGAATTTCATCAATGGCGAACTCTACGGACGGGTGACGGAGGGTGTCGCGTGGGCGATGAAATTTCCTCAATCCCTGGCCCATGAGTCCGAGGAGACCCAGGCGGCCGCTTGGCAGGCATGCGTCCAGGTGGAGCCGAAGCTGGCAGATGCCACCTCGCTCGACACGCTCATCGCCGCTGCCCGGGAGAATCCGAAACTCTCGGAGACTCTCGGCGGTTTTCTACCCGCCCGCCATCCCTCGCAGATTTACGAAGGATTGTTAGAGGGGCTGCTGCCGTTCGTCATCCTCTGGGTCGTGAGAGTGCGTTTTCCGAAAGCCCCGGAAGGGTTGATCACCGGGCTGTTCTTCGCCCTCTATGCGGCTTTCCGCATCCTTGGCGAGCACTACCGCGAGCCGGACGCGGCGATGGTGGGCATGTTGACGAAAGGTCAGTTCTTTTCGCTGTTCATGTTTGTCATCGCCGCCGGATTTTTCACCCACGCATGGAGGCGTCACGGTAGAAGTTAGACCAAAGGGAAAGAGTCCGGTGCCTCAACCCCCGCCGAACATTTCGTGCGCGGTGTAGGCCATGCCGATGGCGGCTGCCGCATCTCCGCCGATGGCCCATTCGAACTGGGTGGTTACCTTGTTCTTGTCGAGCGGGCTGAAGCGATAGACCGGCCAAGCGCGGTCGGCGAAGCCTTCCCGGATCCAATCCATGAACTGGTCGCGGAAGGAGGCCTCCGCCAGTCCGCCACCGATGACGACGAGGCCGGGGTCGATCGTGCGGACCATGTCGGCGATGGCGTAGCCGAGGATGAATCCCTGCTGTTTGAAAATCTGCACGGCCAGCGCGTCACCGTCTTCCGCGAAATTCCGGAGCTTGAAGGCTTTTTCCTCAATGGGAGAGCTGCCTTGGTTGAGCGGGTGGTCGGCCCATTCCGGCTTGGCGAGCTCGATGCTCAGGCGCCTGCGCAGAGCCATGAGCGAGACCCACGCTTCCGCGCAGCCCTTGAGGCCGCAGGAGCAGGCGGGGAGATCGCCGTCGTCTTCGCGGAAGGGGACGGTAATGTGGCCGACTTCAAGTGCGAGGCCGTTGGTGCCTTCGTAGCAGCGGCCGCCGGGCAGCACGAATCCTCCACCAAGGCCGGTACCCGGAGCGACCAGGAGCAGACTGCCCAGGTGCTTGTGGCGCAGCGCATACTCACCGATTGCAGCAGCATTGCAGTCGTTGGTCATGTGAACGGGAACGCCCGTGCGGGCGGAAAATTTTCCTTGGATGTCGGTGCCCACCCAGTCGTCACCGAGATTTGCCTTGCCCCAGATGACTCCCTCACTGCTCGGAGCGGGGACGTCCAAGCCGATGCCGGCGATGGTGCTTTTTTCAATTCCGGCGGCGGTGACGAGCTGGTCGAGCGCGAGGTCCAGCTGACGGAAGGTGGCTTCGTAGCCGTCTTTGACGTGGCTTCTTACTTCCGTGATCGGGCCGACTTGCTCGGCGAGATGGTTGACGAGCACGGCCTTGACCGTGGTTCCGCCGATGTCGAGACCAGCGTAGTAAGAAGATGCATTACCCATGGCTGCGAGAATGTTTTCCCGCCGTGGGGGTGTCAAGAAATTGGCAGGTGGCCTGGCGGGCAGGATTTCTACCAGCGGAAGATGAGCGGCGGGACAATGATTTTCACGTTACCGGCCCCGCGGTCTTCGCTTTCCACAACGGCGCTGACGACGTCTTCCTCAAACTCGACGACAGTTTTTCCCCGCTCCACGCGGGTGATGCTCGCGAGCTGGCGATAAGCGTTGCCACGGCTGTCCACCACCGTCGTGTAGTTTTTCACGTCTTCGAAATCGATGAACTCCCAAGTCCCTGACTGACCGGTCGCGGTTTTCCGGAGCGAGGTCTTCGTCGGTTTACCTCTTGAAAGCGATACTTCGTCGAGTGTCATGCCGACGGCCACCTGACGAGCGGCGATGAGATTCTGGACTTGGATCTGGCGTTCGTAGAGTGATTTCAAGTTGGCGACGAAATCCGGATCGACCGAGGAAAACGCCCAAGGCGCGACCCAGCCGGAGATCCCGTGGCGCAGACCTTGACCGCGGACACGATAGATGCGGTCGGTGATGGCTTCGAGGCGGACTGTCTGGTCCGCTTTCAGCGTGCCGAGGCGCTGGCGGCCTTCCCGGTCCGAGAACACCGGTGCCTCCTTGATCACCTTGAGCTCGATCGGTTGCTTCAGCGTGCGTTCGAGGTAAACGACATTGGGATCGGAATCGAGGAGCGAGCGTCGCTCTTGGCGTTGGATCTGAGCGGCCAGGGGTGACACGAGGCAGACGAAAGCGATCACGAGGGTTTCCAGCTTCATGAACGGGAACGTAGCGGAAGATTTGAAAAACGAAATCTCCATTTCACCCGGGTGGGAAGTGGCCATGGATGAATCCGTGAATCTTGTCTCTTCGCGGTTGGGGGGTGAAATTTCCGACTCATG
>JBOFET010000306.1:0-13924 GCA_051648225.1 Luteolibacter sp. | reverse complement strand
AGCGGTTGCGGGCGACGAGGGTGGCTTCGTCTTTGGCGGCCTTGGCGGTGGGGTGGGCGAGGCGGGCGGCGTTCTGGACGCTGAGGCACATTTTGTAGAGGGCGTCGGCGGCGAGGTTGCGGGCTTTGGTGAAGCCTTTCTTTTGGTCCTTGGCGGCTTCGTGCTCGGTATCGCCGCCGTCGAGGAGGTCGATGGCAGTGCCGAGGGCGGTGGTGTCTTCATCGAGCCAGCCGTGGTCGTCGAGGGCATCGGCATGGAGGAGGCAGGCGGCGTGGACTTTGCCAGCGCGTTCGATCTCGCTGGCGAAATCGGCGGGTTCGTGGATGCCGACTTGGAACTCGCTGCGGAGGCGGACATCGTTGCCGGGAAATGCGAGGGTGGCACTGCGGCGGGCACCGGAGAGGAGGCGCTCCATCTCGGCGAAGGTCTCGACCTGTTCCTGGGTCATCTGGCCGACTTCGCCAATGGCTCCGCTTTGGGCAATGCCGCCGTTTTCGACGAGCTGGATGGCAGCCTCGAAGCGCGGTGCGAAGACGATGTCCGGTTGGCCAGCGACGGGGTTTTTCTTTGAGAGTCGGCGGGCGACGGCGGGACCAGTGACGGCATCGATGAGAGCGCCGTGGAGGAGTTTTGCATCCCGGGTGAGGACGCTGATGGGGAAGCTGAACGTGCGGTTGGCAGGCATGGTGGTGGTTGGGTTGGGGGTAAACGTGTCTGTTACATGAATTTTAAATCTATCATGCAGATCTATCCGGACTGCCCTTGGGTGGCGAGGAGATTTCCTGTGACAACCACGTCACACTTCCTGGAAAAGTGGTAAGTGAATGAAAATGAGCAAGCGACAGAAGTAGAAGCGACTGACAGGACTTGGGAATCCATGGACACGCCCGGAAAAGCCTCTGACAGCGGCGGGTCAGTGGCTGACAGTGCATGGGAAGTTTCTGACAGGACTTGGGAGTCTTCTGACACCGCCTAGGAAATGGCTGACAACGCTTGGGAATTTCCTGACAGCGCTTGGACAATATACTGACAGCGTTTGGGGAGCTGCCGACAGCAGATGGTGGCTGCCTACCTTCGCTTGGGAATGTTCTGACACCGCTTGGGAACTGACTGACGCCGACGGGTGGATGACTGCGCTTCAGCGTGTTCTTCCGGAAGACAAGCTAAAGCTTGGACTCCGGACAGTCGCTAGACACTACCTACAAAGAGGAAATCAGCACCTCAGAAAAGAAAGTAACGCTGGGCCATCGGTAGGACGGATAGGGGCTCGCAGCGCAGGGCCTCGCCGTCGGCAGTGACGGTGTAGGTGTCTGGATCGACGGTGATTTTGGGCAGGGCGTCGTTGAAGGGGAGGTCGCGCTTGGTGATGGAGCGGCAGTTTTTCACGGGGACGAGGCGTTTGGTCAGGCCGAGTTCGTCGAGCGTGCCGGCTTCGAGGGATGCGGCGCTCACGAAGGTGACGGAGGTGGCGGCGATGGCTTTGCCGAAAGCCCCGAACTGGGGGCGATACATGGTCGGCTGCGGCGTGGGGATGGACGCGTTCGGATCGCCCATGTTGGCCCAGGCGATGAGGCCGCCTTTGAGGATGGTTTCCGGTTTCACGCCGAAGAAGGCGGGTTTCCAGATGACGATGTCGGCGAGTTTTCCGACTTCGAGGCTGCCGACCTCGTGGGAGATGCCGTGGGTGATGGCGGGGCAGATGGTGTATTTCGAAACGTAGCGGAGTGCGCGGAAATTGTCGGCGGCGGGGTGACTCGGGCCCTCGAGTTTGCCGAACTGGACCTTCATCTTGTGCGCGGTCTGCCAGGTGCGGGTGATGGTCTCGCCGATGCGGCCCATGGCCTGGCTGTCGGAGGACATCATGGAAATCGCGCCGAGGTCGTGGAGGCGGTCCTCCGCGGCGATGGTTTCGGGGCGGATACGGCTTTCCGCGAAGGCGACGTCCTCGGGGATGCGGGAATCGAGGTGGTGGCAGACCATGAGCATATCGAGATGCTCGTCGATGGTGTTGGTGGTGAAGGGGCGGGTGGGATTGGTCGAGGAGGGGAGCACGTTCGGCTCGCCACAGACGCGGATGATGTCGGGGGCATGGCCGCCGCCGGCCCCTTCGGAGTGGTAGGTGTGGATGGTGCGGCCCTTGAAGGCGGCGAGCGTGCTTTCGACGAAGCCGGCTTCGTTCAAGGTGTCGGTGTGGATGGCGACTTGGATGTCGAACTCATCGGCGACGGTGAGGCAGGTGTCGATGGCGGCGGGTGTGGTGCCCCAGTCTTCGTGAAGTTTCAGCCCGATGACTCCGGCGAGGACCTGCTCGCGGAGTGGCTCGGGGGTGGAGCAATTTCCTTTTCCGAGAAAGCCGAGATTGATGGGGAAGGCTTCGGCGGCCTCCAGCATCCGGTGGATGTTCCATTTTCCCGGCGTGCAGGTGGTGGCGTAGGTGCCGTGCGCCGGGCCAGTGCCGCCGCCGATGAGGGTGGTGACACCGCTGGCGATGGCGTGCTCGATTTGCTGCGGGCAGATGAAGTGGATGTGGGTGTCGATGCCGCCGGCGGTGACGATGCACCCTTCGCCTGCGATGACCTCGGTGGCCGCGCCGATGGTCATGGTGATGCCGTCTTGAAGTAGCGGATTTCCCGCGTGGCCGATGCCGACGATCCGACCGTGCTTGATGCCGATGTCGGCTTTGATGACGCCGTGGGCGGAGTCAAGGATAAGGGCGTTGGTGATGACGAGATCGAGGCAATCCGCATCAAGGGCGAGGGGCGATTGGGCCATGCCGTCGCGGATCACCTTGCCGCCGCCGAATTTCACTTCGTTTCCGTAGCCGCCGTTCTCGGCGATGAGGTCGCGCTCGACTTCGATGAAGAGTTCGGTATCGGCGAGGCGGACTTGGTCACCCGTGGTGGGACCGAACATGCCGGCGTAGTTGGCGCGGGTTTGTTTCATGGGTCGAGCGGGCCGTTGACGAGGTTGTTGAGGCCGTGGACTTCGCGAGTCCCGGCGAGGGCGACCAGCGGGATTTCCCGGGTGTCGCCGGGCTCGAAGCGGATGGCGGTGCCAGCGGGAATATTCAGCCGGAATCCGCGGGCGGCGGCGCGGTCGAAATGGAGTGAGGAATTAACCTCGGCGAAATGGAAATGACTGCCGACTTGGATCGGGCGGTCGCCGGTATTCGCGACGACGAGCTGAAGCGTGGCGAGGCCTGGATTCAGAACGAGGTCGGGCGCACCGGGCGGAGTGATGATTTCTCCGGGGATCATCGGACGGGATGGTGGACGGTGACGAGTTTGGTTCCGTCCGGGAAGGTGGCTTCCACCTGGACGTCGTGAATCATTTCGGCGACGCCTTCCATGACTTCGTCGCGGGAAATCAGGGTGGTGCCGTAACTCATGAGCTCGGCAACGGACTTCCCGTCGCGCGCTGCTTCGAGCAGCTCGGCCGTGATGAGGGCGACGGTTTCCGGGTAGTTCAGCTTGAGTCCCCGGGCACGGCGGCGGGCTGCGAGATCGCCGGCCACCACGATGAGCAGTTTTTCCTGTTCGCGCGGGGAAAGATGCATTGAAGCTTGCCGTTTAGAGGATGGGAAGCAGCACGAGCGAACCCAAACCCACAGCGAGAGCACTGATCCTGAAGCCTGGCCTGCCGTTGAGCACGAAGACGGCGAGGCTCGCGAGTGCCAGACTCATCAAGACAAGATCCAGGGCTCCATGGGAGTGAAGGAAGGTCGCTTTAAAGAAGTCGAACTCATCGGTCTCGTCAGGATGGTAATGTCCGGGATGGGCGAGCAAAAGGCCGGGGAGGGAACAGGTAACGGCACTGATCGAGCGGGTTACCATTTGAAGTCGAGGAGATGATTGGAGTGGTTTCATAACTGGATTGCCTCTGGTAGTAGCAGCGAGCAATGGCCATGCCAAGCGGGTAAAGAAAAAACCATGCCCCCTTCGCAGAGGGCATGGCTTTCAAACCAAAATACAATCAACAGAACTTTAAAAATTACTTGGCCTTGAAAGTGCCTTTCAGGAAGGGCTCGCCATAGACATCCTTGTATTCTTTGAGAATCTTGAACTGGCCGTCCGCCTTGGTCTCGCCGATGAAGACGTTCTTGGTAAGGTGGTGGTTTTTCTGCGAGGTGACCTTGCCGCCTGGGCCTTCGAAGGAAATGCAGCCCTTGAGTGCAGTCATGACTTTCTCTGGATCGAACGAGCCTGCTTTTTCAACCGCAGCCTTCCACAGGTAAACGCCGTTGTAGGAGAGAACCATTGGCGAGCAAGTGACGCGGCCTTCCTTGACGATGCCGGGAACGTCCGACTTGGCGATCCATGCATTCCAATTTTCGATGAACTTCGCGTTTTCCGGGCTTTTGATTGATTGGAAGTAAGTCCAGCACCCGAGCTGGCCGACAAGCTGGCTCGCTGGCAGACCACGGAACTCATCCTCGGAAACCGAGAAACTCACAACCGGGCAGGACTCGGCGTCGAGACCGGCGGCAGCGTATTCCTTGAAGAAAGGAACATTGGTGTCTCCATTGAGGGTGCTGACGACGCAAGCATCACCGCTGGCAGCGAACTGTTTGATTTCGGCGATGATTTGCTGGTAGTCGGTGTGACCGAACGGGGTGTATTTGCCTGCTGAAATGATCTTCCCGGAGCTGTCCTTGGTAAAACCACCGCCGATGTTCTCCAGGGGCACGCCCTTGCTGAGAAGATATTCGAGGAGTACAAGGTTGGTGGTCTGCGGATAGACGTAGTCGGAGCCGAGGAGGTAGAACTTCTTTTTGCCCTCTTCGAGCAGGTAGTCCACCGCCGGGGTGGCCTGCTGGTTGACCGCTTCTGCGGTGTAGAAAATGTTAGGGGACATTTCCTCACCCTCGTATTGCACCGGGTAGAAGAGCAGGCCTTTTTTCTCCTCGTAAACGGGGAGGACCGACTTGCGGCTCACCGAGGTCCAGCAACCGAAGGTGACGGCCACTTTGTCTTGGTCGAGGAGCTGTTTGGCCTTTTCCGCGAAGAGCGGCCAGTTGGATGCTCCGTCAACGACGACAGGCTCGATTTTTTTACCCATCACGCCGCCCGCAGCATTGATTTCGTCGAAGGTGAAAAGCAGGACATCGCGAAGGGATGTCTCACTGATGGCCATGGTGCCACTGAGCGAGTGGAGCACGCCGACTTTGACGGTGTCCTGCGCAAGTGCCGTGGCACCGGTGAGTGTGATCGCCGCGAGTGCGGTGGGAAGCAGTTTATGGATCATGGGTATGGGTAGGTTTCGCTGTGTTTTTCGCTGTGTTCAGATCCCAATGTGGGAACTGCAAATCGATGTCGAATGCAGGTCCACCCAATGAGCTTAAACCGTGCCATCTACGGACTTTCTTGCGCATCCATCTCTCGTCTCGGACCGTTGCGGATTTTGTCCCAGAAGGATGACGGACGGCTCAGTTCATCCTCGATTTCTGGATATCGGCGCATTGGCTTCACCGCATGGTCGCGGCTCCACCGCTCGATAAACAAAAAAAACACTTTCTCGAGGACCTCACTGCGAGGCGCTGGAGAAAGTGTTTTTCCCAAAAAGCAAGCGGGAGAGCGAAACGACCTCATGGTCAGTATCACTCTCCCGCCGCAACCTTTTAGCTATAAACCAATTCGAGAATTAGAAACTGGCGGAAAGGCCGAAGTTGTAGGTCAGGAACTTGTTGGTTGGGTTGGTCGGAATGACACTGCCGGAAGTCCAGTAGTAAGTCAGACCGCTGATCAGACTCCATTCGCCGTAGCAATCGCCAAGGAACTCAAGCGGATAGGCAGCTTGGAGGCCCACGGAGGTGTATGCATAGCCGTTGTCAGCGACTTGTGGAATGTTGCCGATGAAGCCGTTGTTGTAGCCAGTATCAAAGTTGTAGGCGAAGTTCACCGGAGTGGAAATCGAGACTGGACCCAACTCAAATGTGTGGGACAATCCCGCGATCAAAATTGAACCGTTTTCGCCGAGGGACGCTCCTTCGTTGACCCGGTTGTGCAGAGTAAGGGATGGGGAAAGAAAGGTGTCATAAGCGACCCTCACGTCGATAATGTCCTCAGTCGAGCTGCCATAGAGCCACGCTTGGTAGGTAGCGCCGATGGTGAACTTGTCGATTTTATACGAAAGTCCGGTCCACAAATCGATTTCTTGGACGTTTCCACCAATCAGTGAATCGCTTACGCCGCCGATTGGAGCCTTGTTGTGCACATCCCACCAAGTTCCCAAGGTGAGCGTGAAATTCGCAGGAAGCTCAAAAGAGAATTCCAGCGATGGATTGAACTGCAAGTCGGACAAATCTGATCCGGATTGATATACGTCCCTACCGTATGAAATGAAGTGTGAGTTACCAGCAAGCGTCAAAACTGCGGAGATGCAGCCATCTTCAGCTGTCTCGATCGGTGCGGGAGCAGCGACGGTTTCGGTTCCCGCGAAAGCGGTCCCGGAGGTGAGGGCCAATGCGATGACTGGCAGTTTGATGAAGTTAAGGCAGTGCTTTCTTTTCATGGTTCAGTGTTTGGTTGATGTGTGAATGCAGATGATCCTGCTCGCCCCGTGTGCCAGCTTAATCCATGCCAGTCAAGAAACTTTCATGGGTAAAAATCCTTGATTTCATGAGTTTTTTTGAACGTTTTTGAAAGGTAGTAAATTTTTACTTACATTTCAGCCCTTTGAAGCAAATGAATTTAAAATTTCCCGAAGTCGCAGAGGAGTCCTGAATGTCAAGAATCGTTGATTTTCTCAGACTGTGAGGAACTCTTTGACGATGTCTTCGGTCAATCCGCTCATCTCACCGGCGGCGGCGACCGCCCCGCGCTCGAGGATGGCGAAGTCGTCGCCGAGCTCTTTACAGAAGTCGAGATACTGCTCGACGAGCAGGATGCTCATCTCGCCTTCGGCACGGAGCATTTTGATGGCGTCGCCGATTTGGTCGATGATGTTAGGCTGAATTCCTTCGGTGGGTTCGTCGAGAATGAGAAGCTTCGGTCGGGTCAGAAGCGCCCGGCCGATGGCAAGTTGCTGCTGCTGCCCACCAGAGAGCATACCGCCCTTGCGATGGAGAAATTCTCTGATGATGGGGAACAGCGTGAATACCCGGTCCACTTGCGCAGGATCCTTTTTCCAGCCGCGGGCATGGAGGCCGATGAAGAGGTTTTCCTCCACGGTGAGAAGCGGGAAGATGTCGCGCCCCTGGGGGACGTAGCCAAGACCGTGGCGGGCACGGTCAGCGGAACTGAGCCGGGTGATGTCCACGCCTTGCAGTTTGAATTTTCCCGAATCGACCGGGTAGAGGCCAGTGAGCGCCTTGAGAGTGGTGCTTTTACCAACGCCGTTGCGACCCATGAGGCAGAAGACCGACTTGGGACGGATGGTTAGATCAATGCCGCGCAGGATGGCACTGCCGCCGATGGAGACCCGGAGGTTGGAAATGCTGAGGTTTTCCTCGATGAGGGTGGCGGTCATGGGAGGGTCAGGCGGCTTTGGATTTCCGACCGAGATAAACTTCGATCACGCGCTCGTCGGACTGAACCTTATCGACCGGACCCTCGCACAGGACGTGTCCCTGATGCAGCACGGTGACTTTGCGGCCCTGGGAAATCTGGCGAACAAAGGTCATGTCATGCTCGATGACGATGATGGTGTGCTTGCCAGCCAAGGAGAGCAGAAGCTCGCCGGTGCGGTAGGTTTCCTCATCTGTCATCCCGGCGGCAGGTTCATCGACGAGGAGGAGCCGGGCTTCCTGGGCGAGGAGCATGCCGATTTCGAGCCACTGCTTCTGGCCGTGGGCGAGTATGCCGGCCTTCCGGTGGGCGCTGTCGCCGAGCTTGATGATCTGGAGAATTTCCGCGATGCGGTCCTTCTGACTGGGGGTGATTTTCCCAAACAGGCTATGCCAGATGCCGCGGGAGCCGGCGAGTGAGAGGACGAGATTCTCGGTGACAGTGTGGTCGTTGTAAACGGTGGGGGTCTGGAATTTCCGGCCAATGCCGAGGCGGTAGATCTCGTATTCATTGAGCTTCAGGAGATCGTGTTTGCCATCGTCCCAAGTGAGGGTTCCGAGATCGGGCTTGGTGCGACCGGTGATGAGGTCGAGAAAAGTGGTCTTGCCCGCGCCATTCGGGCCGATGACGGTGCGGAGCTCGCCCTCGTCGAGGTAGAAGTTGAGGTCGTTGATGGCCTTGAAGCCGTCAAAAGAACGGGTGAGGCCTTCCGCCGCAAGAAGGAACGGTTTGGCGGGTAGATGGGGAGTTTCAACAATCATGGATCGGTGGCGGTGGATTTTTCGGTGGCAGTCGGAACCTCGTCATCGTTCTTGTTTCTCCAACGCTGGATGATGCCTTGGATCTGGCCTGGGAGTTCGACAATTCCCTTTGGCATGAACATCACGATCAGGACGAAGGTGCTGCCAAGAATCAGCAACCAGTAGTCGGGGTAGGCGCGGGATGCCCAACTTTTGATGGCGTTCACGCCGATCGCGCCGATCACCGGACCTACGAGAGTTCCACGTCCGCCCAAGGCGACCCAGACGACGGCTTCGAGGGATTTCTCGGTGGTCATCTCGCTGGGGTTGATGATTCCGGCCTGGGGGACGAAGAGCGAGCCAGCGAGGCCGGCGATGATGGCGGAGGTGACGAAGATGAAGAGCTTGAAATTGGCGGTGGCGTAGCCGGAGAACAGCACGCGATTTTCGGAATCCCGGATGGCCCGCTGGATGAGTCCGAAGCGTGAGTGGGTGAGCCATTTGCAAAAAGCGACGACGCCCACGAGCAAAAGCGCACTGGCGATGTAGAGGCCGCGTTTGGTTTCGGGCAGGCGCAGATCGGCACCGACGATGGTTTTGAAATCGGTAAAGCCATTGTTTCCGCCCATCAGAAGCTCGTTGCGGAAAAAAAGCAGGGCGGCGCCGTAGGTGAGCGCCTGCGTGAGGATGGAAAAATAAACGCCTTTGATCCGGGAGCGAAACGCGAGAAATCCAAAGACGTAGGCCAGAACGGCAGGAACAAGGATGACCATCGCGACCGCGAACGGAAATGAGTAGAACGGCTTCCAGAAGCTCGGCAGGTAGGTGTGCCCGAGAAACACGAAAAAGTCCGGCAGCTCGCTTTTATACTGCCCAAGTTTTCCGATCATCAGCATGAGGTGCATGCCCATCATGTAGCCGCCGATGCTGAAAAAAAGCGCCTGTCCGAGGCAAAGCAGGCCAGTGTAACCCCACAGCAGGTCGATCGAAACGGCCAAAATCCCGTAGCAGATGTATTTCCCCCACAAACTCAGGGTGAGGTCTTGGATCACACCGAAGGCGTGAAGCATCGGCATCACGGCGACGAGAAAGACCGCGGCGGCGAGAAGAAGCGGCAGATGAAGCCGGCTGGTAAGAGGGGTTTTGTTCATCGATCAATCAAGGCTGCGGGAACGCGTGACAAAGAGACCGGCTGGCCGCCATTGCAGGAAGAGAATGATGGCGCCGAGGACCAGGATTTTTCCGATGACGGGATTTCCGAGATACTGCTGGAGTGTCTGGTCGGCGATGCCGATGCCGAGCGCACTGATGACCGTGCCGAGGATGTTTCCGACGCCACCGACGACGACCGTCATGAAAGCGTCCACAATGTAGAGTTGGCCCATCGACGGGCCGACGTTTCCGATCTGGGACAGAAAAGCACCGGCAAGTCCGGCCAAGCCGCACCCGAAGGCGAAGGTCATCGTGTTCACGCGCTCGGTGCGGACGCCCATGCAGGCGGCCATGTTGCGGTTCTGCATGACGGCGCGGATGAGCAGTCCGAGGGACGTCTTGTTGAGGACCAGCCACGTGACGACGATGATCACGACGGCGAAACCAATGACAAACACCCGGTTCCAGCCGAATACAATGTCGCTGACCGTCCAGTTTCCCGATAGCCACGAGGGACTGGAAACTTGCACATTGTTCGAGCCGAAAATCAGCTTCAGCACCTGCTGCATGACGAGGGAAACGCCCCAAGTGGCCAGCAGCGATTCCAACGGCCGCTTGTAAAGGAACTGGATGACCGACCGCTCGAGAACGATCCCGACGAGCGCCGCCACGATGAAACTGGCAGGGATCGCCACCGCGAAATACAAGCCCATTCCGCCCTCACCCAGCGACATGCCGGGGATGGATATCGAAAACCCAAACGGCGACAATTTCAGTCCCGCTCCAAAGATATTCTGAATCACGTAGGTCGTGTAGGCTCCCACGGCGATGAACTCTCCGTGCGCCATGTTGATGACGCCCATCAGACCGAAGGTGATCGCCAGGCCGATCGCGACCACCAGCAGGACCGACCCCAGCGAGACTCCACGGAATGCCGTTCCAGCAGCATTGATTCTGGAAATGTGCCGCTCAATTTTCAGCAAAGCCCCCGTGGACGCCGCAATCATCGCCTTGTCCCCCGCTTTTTCCGACTCTGCGAGGATCGTTTTAATCGTGTCGAAGGCAGAGAGCGAGTGGAGTTCTCCAAGGCGACTAAGGGCGGCAACGCGCTCCTCGGCCACCGATGAGCGCAGTTGGATGATCGAAATGGATTCATCAAGTGCCCGCAGCGCTTTCGGATGTTTCTCGGTCGTTTTTAGGAGTTGGAGGGCAGGGAGCTTCTCGGCCTTCTGGCCGATCGCCGAGTCTTGAATCGCACGGACCCGCTTGGCGAGGTCCGGATCTGCTAGCGCGACCAGATCGGCCACCTCTTTCATCACTTTCCGGAGTCCCGAGTCGGTCTCTGCGGCCTCCACCTCCTTCGGCTTGATCCGGACCGGCGATCCATCCGCTGCCAGCAGCGGTGATCCATCAGAAACCCGGATCGTGGCGAAAGCCCCCCCGCCGTCGGCAGCTCCCGAGAGCAGCACCGGCGTGGCAAATCCCGCCGCGTCCTTGTAGATGAAAATCTCGCCGCCCTTCCACTGATCAAACCAAGTCACCGCTTCCGGCAACGGTTTGAGCTTCAGCGAGAGAATCAATTCCCGCTGCTTGGCCGATGACTCAGCCACGGTGGCCGCCGCGATCACTTCCCGGATCGGCTTCCCCTCCTCCTGCGCCGCCGCTGTGGCAGTCCAGCCAGCCACCAACAAGGCAATCGTGAAACACCTTGTGAAAATTTGAGAGATCCGGGTCCGCATTGAGTTTTGCTCAAGTAGAGCACCACCCGTGCCACCCCATGGGCAAATCAATCGACGCGCCGTCATTTGCCCCTGATCCTCAACCCCCAAGAGAGCCAAACCCACCCTCAAAGCGGCCTCGCATAGCTGGCGCAACGGTTGTGCCAGCCCGCCTCCCAACGCTTTTCCCCACGGGCTGGCGGCGAGTTCACAATCCGCCGGGAAAGCACTCTTTTCGCCGAAGCGGAAAATTCGGTCGCCGCCGACGCACCCGCCGCCACTTCCTTCATTCCACCCAGCACCTGCATCAGGCCCCAGCCGTAGCCGTTGTATTTCTCAGTTGCCTGAATTCCCTCGCCCTTGAAATTCACGTAATCGATCAAGGCATACGTCCCCTGCGGTGTCGTCGCCACTTTCTGGTAATTTGCCGCGATCCGTTCCTTTTCGCTCGCCGGGGCGGCTGCGAGGATTTTCGGCAAGGCAGCGCGCGACCGGGCGATGATAAACTCCGTCTGCAAGCCGACATTTCCTGCCAGCCACGTCCGCAATGATGTCAACCGGGGACCTTTGAAATCGTCCTGAAATTCCGCCTTTGTCCTCCACGGACTGTGCCGCTCGTGCGCCACCGGAGGCACCTTGGCTCCACTTTTTTTGGCAAACGCGACAAACGACGGCCAGCTCTCCTCAAACCGCCCCTTGAAGCCCGCCGGATACCAAATGAAGTGCCCGATGCCCAGAGATGGAAATTCCTCCCCCGCGTTCCAAGTCGTCAACCCGGCCACACTTCCCGCGCATTCGTTTTGCCAGATCTTCTTCCCGATCTGCAGCTTCTGGGCGGCAGTCAGCTCCGCTGCATGGCCCGGCGGCCCACCGACCATGAACAAAGCGGCCAGATAACAAAACACACGCACGACTTGCATGCCCATGACCTAATCCTACCATCTTGGCCACCGCAAGCCCGCCATGAACCGAATCCCGTGGGATAAAATCCTCACCTTCACCCCGCTCGACCTCGCGAAACTCCTGTTAAGCGCACTGATCATCGTCCTCGTCACCAAGGTCCAGCTCGTCAGCGACCGCCTCTCCGCTCTGCTCATCGCCCTGCCGCTCACCTCACTCATCGCGATGGCCTGGATGCACCACGGCGGCCAATCCGCCCAGCGCCTTGCAAACCACGCGGAAGGCACCTTTTGGTTCGTCCTCCCCACCCTGCCCATGTTCCTCATCATCCCCTGGATGTTGCGCAACGGCTGGAGTTTCTGGACTGCCATCGCCGCGAACTGCTTGCTCACCACCGCCTTCTTCTGGATCACCGTGATCGTCCTCCGCCGCTTCGGCATCGACCTGCTGCCCAAGTGACCTCGCTTGCTCGAAAAAATCGTTCGAAAAAACAACCAGATAAGGCTTGTCAGCTTATCCATTCTCTGGTTTTACCGTCGGCCCGGCGTTAATTCCGGAAAATTTGTCCCACTCTTTTGTTTTGAGCGAAAAGAATCCGTCCCTGCTCCCAGAAAACGTCGTCCCGTTTGAGCAAGTTCAGCCGATTTCGCGATTTCCCGGTTCTAATATGAAAAGCGATCTTCTTGAAAAGGCCTCTGAAATTGTTTCCGACCCCCTCGTTCTGGTCAATCTGGTTTCCCAGCGCGTCAAGCAACTCAACAGCGGCCGCTCCCCGCTCATCGCCACCCGTCCCAGCATGGGCGTGGCAGACATCGCCCTCACCGAGATCATCGAGGGAAAAATCAAACTGATCCAGAGGGAAGCCCCTTAAGCGGGGCATCCCGCACCCAGCGTGCCTTGCCATGAGCGCGGAAATCGCCACCAACCGGAAAGCCGGACGCGATTTCAACATCACGGAGAAATACGAGGCCGGCATCGAACTCAAAGGCACCGAGGTCAAATCGATCCGCGCCGGGAAAGTGAACTGCGCGGATGCCTTCGCCCGCGTGGAAAACAACCAACTCTTCCTCTACGGATGCCACATCCAGCCCTGGCAGACCGCCGGCGAGTGGTATAATCACGCGGAAAAACGCCCCCGCCGCCTCCTGCTCCACAAGCGGGAAATCCTCAAGCTCGCCAACGCCACCGCCGTCAAAGGCTGCTCACTCCCGCTGCTTCGGATCTACTGGAAGAACCGCCGCGTGAAGGTCGAAATCGGCGTCGGCAAGGGTAAAACCCACGCCGATCAACGCCACGACCTCAAAGAACGCGTCGAACTCCGTGAAGCCCAGCGCGAGATGTCCCGCTTCAACCAACGTTAAGCGTTGGTCTCATCGGCTGCCTTCCGCCAGGGCTTTTGAACTCCCGCTTTAGGGAAGCGGAACCACACAGATCCGGTAGCTGGAAGTCAAATCACCCGTGCCGTGAATTCCACCACCGCATCTTCTAACGCTTCAATGACCAGCCGGTCACGACGCTCACAGACGAGACTGCCGCCAGCATGCAGCAGGATGTCGTCCGCGTCCCCGTCGCGGGTGATCCAGAGAAGGCCACGGACGCAGCGGACCCTCGCGCCTTCCGGCAAGAAACTTGATAGAACTTCCCGACGTTTCAACTCGTGAGGTCCGAAGGTGTTAGTCTGGCAGGGTCTTCCGGCGTACCATCTGCAAAACACCGTGACGGGTAGAATCAGTTGCATGGCATGAACTTAACCGGTGCAGCCGGGCCGGGTAATACCAATTCGCTAAATTAATATGACTCCGCCGTTTTGTTCGAAGCGTTTACTTGATCGAGCAGCCAGCTTCGACCCACCAAGCGCAATACCGTTGCGGCGTCATCCCAATAGCGCTGCAGGACAGGCAAGGTCGCT
>JBOFET010000305.1:0-1027 GCA_051648225.1 Luteolibacter sp. | reverse complement strand
GCTCAAGGCGCGGGTGACAATTCTCGACAAGACCGGGACGCCGGTGGCCTTCCTCGGCGACAACCCGAACAAGGCGCAATGGGCGAACTTTAAGGTGCCGCCGCAGGAGCAGAATCTTGGAATTTTCACTGCTCCGCACGGGTTGAGCTTCGACAAGGCGGGAAACCTCTACGTGCAGGATTGGAACGTGTCCGGCCGCGTTACCAAGCTGGTGAAGCGGTGAGCAAGGCGTGGCGGTTGGAAACCGCCGCCACGATCAACGTCTGCGGGACTGCTCCTCGATGAAGATTTCCGCGAGACGGAAACAGCGGCGGGCGAGGTCCTTCGCGTCGTTGTCGCCGATGAGAGCCACACCTTCCTCGCTGACCTCGGCGAGATAGACCTTCCACGCCATTTTCGTCAGTAGCTCGGGATCGATCTTCACGCGCTGCGGCTGCGGGTGTTGAGGCGCTGGCTGAGGGCGGGGACGTGGATCCTGGGGTGCCTCCGCAGGGCGAGGCTCCTCGTTGGAAGGCTCGCCGGCGTTGTTTTGCGGTCCGTTGCCCTGGCCTTGGCCCTTACCCTTGCGCCGACGGCGTTTCCGCTTGGACGATTCGGACGGGGAAGAATTGCCGCCGCCGGATTCTGCATCGGCTTCCGGCCAGTCGCTTTCACCCTGAGGCGCAGCTTCCGGACGCTCTTCGCGGCGTTCTTCGCGGCGCGGGCTGGAAGGAAAAGGAATGCTCACCACCTCGGGAGCCGCGACGGGAGTCGGCTCGGGCACGACGGCCTCGGCAGCGGCAGAGGCGGCTTCCTTGGCGACCTTCTTCGGCCGCGGGGTGGAAATCCGGCGGACGCGCGGGGCGGCAGCGGCTTTGGGAGTCGGAGTGTTTTCGGGGGCAGATGCTGTTTCGTCGCTCATGGTGCTGCGCGGAAGCAAGCCCGCCCAAGTGGCTGGCGTCGAGAAGATTCAGAGTTCAAAACACGGCGAAATCCCGCTGGAAACGCACCTCGCCATCCAGGACTCGGTGGCTTACCCTGCCGCCAT
>JBOFET010000304.1:0-1353 GCA_051648225.1 Luteolibacter sp. | reverse complement strand
AGACGGCGTCGGCGGCGTGCTGGATGGAGGCGCGGCGGGTGTTGAGGATGTGGAGGAGTTCGTCGCGGTCGAGGCGGGCGATTTCCTTTTCCTTGAGGACTTCCTGCTGGTCGCCGGATTTGCCGCGGTACTCGGCGAGCAGGTCTTCGACGACTTTGATTTTCGCGGCGGTCTTGAAGCCGGGGAGGCTGTCGGCCTTGGCGCGGAGGATGAGGGTATCGGCGCTCTGGAGGAGGACGGCGCGGCTGGCATTAAGGCGGGTGCCGATGAGGTAGCCGTCGGTGGGGAAATTCGTGGCAGGGTCGCCGTCTTCATCGAGCATTTTGTGTTTTTGCTTGGCGGAACTCTGGACCTTCTGGAGGCCGGTGACGAGATCGGTGGCAGCCTTGCTGGTGAGGTCGGTGGCGGCCTTGGAGCCTTCCTTGGCCTGGCCGGACTCGGTGGCGCGCTTGCGGGATTCCTTCACGACGGTGTCGAAGCCGTCCAGATAGAGGGCGGAGATGTCTTGCTCGTCGAGGTCGGCGGCGTTGTCACGGGCGGCGGTGAGGATGGACTCGGCGAGGGCGAGGTCTTCGAGCTGGGCTTTTTGATAGTAACCACGGGCGGCGGGTGCGGAGGTGGATGGATCGGCGGGAGGGGTGGTGGAGTCGGGCATGATAGTGGTTAGTTGATTTAACAGTGATCGGGTGGTTATAGGAAAGTTCTGATGGGCGCACGGAAATTCGTCGGGGGATGGGTGGGTCCAGTGGATCGCAAGGGAAGAATGAACCGCGGAGCCGCAAAGGTCGCAGAGGGGACGCGGAGGCGGGATTGATTGGGGGGGAAGATCTGGAATTGAACCGCAGATGAACGGGATGCACGCAGATGGAAGAGGGGATGAAGACTGATCTCAATTCTTCTCAAGTCGCTTCCCGCAAGAATTCTCCTGTGATCCCTCTTATCTGCGTAAATCCTGTTCATTTGACGAAGTGTTTTAGGATTAGCCAGTTCGTCCATGTCCACTGCGCTCCCATTGCGGTTGAACATTCTTCATTCGAGACGTTTTAGAGGGAAAACAAGGCTCCGCGGTGGGAAAATAAGGGGTCGCGGTCGAGTTACGGTTTGAAAACATGGAGAAATCTGGAATCGCGGTGGAGTTGCGGATTTACGCGGTGGGAAAATGAGGTTTCGCGGTGGAAAGACGGGCTTCCGCGGTGGAGTTGCGTTTGAAAACAGTGGAGTTGCGGAGGGCCGCAGTGGGGAAAGGGGGCTTCGCGATGGAAATAGGGTGGTCCGCGGTGGAAATAAATCGTGTCGCGGTGGAAAAAAGTGAGTCTGCGGTGAGGGTGAATCGAAGCGCGGTGGGGTGGGGGT
>JBOFET010000303.1:0-11291 GCA_051648225.1 Luteolibacter sp. | reverse complement strand
AGGATTCGTAGCAACGACGAGATCGGCTGGGATGTCATGCCGACGACGCGGCATCATGCGGTTCGCCTTACGGAAGTTGATACGGCGCTGGATTGTTTTTGGCTCGGACATGGGAAAAATGAACTAAAGGTGTTAGCGGAGTTCGCGGTGGAGGGTGCGGCGCTTGAGGAAGTGATTGAACTTCACCTTCTCGAGGCGGCCCGGCGTGCGGAGGCTCTTTTTGTTACGCGTGGTGACGTAGCGTGAGGTGGGCTTGCCCTCGGCTTTCGCTTCGGTGCATTCTAGAATGATAATCTCGCGTGGCATGACTTTGGGGGCGGGAGAATGGTTTAATCGTCGTCTTCGTCAAGAGAAACTGTTTCAGAATCTTCGTCCTCGACATATTTCCCACCGGAGAAGCCGACTTCGTTCGATGGGCGGAAGCGGCGGTTCCCATATTCCTTTTCCCACTGGGTCTGGCATTCCACGGTGAGGCGGGCAAATGGAATCGCTTCGAGGCGGGCCTGCGGAATCTTGCGGGCGGAAATTTCGCAAATGCCATAGGAGCCGACCTTGATACGATAGAGTGCCTGCTCGATTTCGTAGAGCGCGTCCTGCTCCTTAGCGAGGACCGAGAGCGCGAAGTCACGGTCATAGGCGTCGCTTCCTGCATCTCCCTGGTGCTGGCCGCTGCCGGATGCCTCGGATCCTTCCGGCGCGTTGCGGATGGTGTCTCGGGCCATGCCGGAGACCGCATCCACGAGTTCGTCGCGAAGATCGAGGAGGCGCTGGCGCTGCTTCTGGACGAAGGCGGTGCTGTGCGAACCATTGCTGCCGGGAGCTACCGGCCCATCCGCAGGTGTGGGAGCCGCTTTGGGCGGAACGAAAGGAGGGCGGACCGGGGCGGGAGGTGCCGGGAAGTCAACCACCGACGAGCGCGGCTTGGCCGGGGCCACTTTTTTCACAGTCGCCGCCGCTTTGGCAGAAACTTCGACGGAAACCTGCGCTGCGGGTTTCGCGGGTGGCGATGCCTTCTTCACCGGAGGTTCGGCAGCTGCCTTCTTGAGCAAGGGCGCTTCCTTTTTGGCGGCGGGTGCTTGATTTGCGACACTTGTCGGCTTCTTCGGCGCAGATTCTTTTTTCGCGACCTTGACTGCCTTTGAAGGCTTCACTGACTTTGCACTCACCGCTTTTGTCTTCGGCAAAGGAGCGTTTTTCGAGACCTTTTCCGGCTTCGAGGGCTTGACGGCGGGTTTCGCTTTGCCCTTTTGGGCGGCAGTTTGTGAGGTGGTTTTCTTCGCGGCCATGGCGCAGAGATGCAAGATGCAGATGATGGATGATGGTGTCGGCACCCTCGAACAAGATGCCGGCGACGGAACGAGCGCGGTGGGTTAGCCCGCGAACCAGACTCCATCAAGCGGAAACTTCGCGGTCGGTGAAATTAGTGATTCGTCAGGTTTTCCGCAGGAGGCTTGAAATGCCCCCACGCTTCCCTAAGGTGCCGCCCCGCCATGCAGCTTAGTGCCATTGTCGAAGCCCTCCTCATCGCTTCCCAGAATCCTCTTCCGTCGGAGGAAATCGCGAGGCTGGTCCGTGCCCGCGTCGCAGAGGCAGAGGATGTCAAAGTCCGCGAGACCGATGAAGGAAAGGACATCCCGGCGCTGCCGGATTGGCTAACCGCCCTTGCGGCCACGACTCCTGAGAACGTCGCGAGCGCGATTGCCGAGCTGAACCATTCTTACGAGCAGAACCACCGTGCGTTCACGATCATCGAGCGGCCCAAGGGCTGGAAAGTCTTCACCCGGATGGAATTCGGCGAATTTGTCCGCCAGCTTTTTCCCGGTCGGAAGCCCGAGCGGATGAGTGGCCCGGCGATGGAAACCTTGGCGATTATCGCTTACCGCCAGCCGATCACCAAGGCCGCCATCGAAGCGGTCCGCGGCGTCGCCTGCGATGGGATGATCCAAAAACTCCTGGACCGCGACCTCATCCGGATCGGTGGCCGGGCGGAACTCCCCGGACGGCCCCTGCTCTATGAAACCACGGATTTGTTCTTCGAGCACTTTGGCATCCGCTCCATCGACGACCTGCCAAACGCTTCCGAATTGCGCAAAGTGAAACTTCCAGAACCGCAGGACGCACAACCCGTCACCACCGAGCCGGAACAACAACTTGCCCTCAGCACCATCGGGATTCCTGCTGCTGCTGCTGCGGCGGACGAAGCGGCCCCGGAAGCTTGACCCACCCATTTTTCACCGTGAATCTCGACGACATCCGCAGCCAAATCGACAGCATCGACCGGGATCTGCTCGATCTTCTCTCCCGCAGGGCCGACTTAGTCCACGAGGTGGGTGTGGTGAAAAAGCGCGGTGGCCTGCAAATCTACGCCCCGGAGCGGGAGGAAGCGCTGCTCCGCCGGCTCATCGAGATGAACCAGGGCCGCCTGCCGGAAAAATCCATCCGCGCGATTTACCGGGAAATCATGTCCGCCGCACTTGCCCTGGAGGACGATCTCACCATCGCCTACCTCGGCCCGGAGGGGACCTGGACCCACCAGGCGGCGATCAAGAAATTCGGCCACTCGGTGGGTTATTCCGCCCAGCCGAATTTATCCGATGTCTTCGAGCAAGTCGCCCGCCGCCAAGTCAGCTATGGCGTCGTCCCGATCGAAAACTCCACCGACGGCGCGGTCATCCATACCCTCGATCTCTTCGTGGATTCGCCACTACATATCTGCGCGCAAATCCTGCTACGCATCGAGCACTGCCTCATGTCCGCCATCCCGCGAGAGGAAATAAAAACCCTCTACTCGCACCCGCAGGCTCTCGGCCAATGCAACTCTTGGATTTTACAAAATTTCCCGAATGCCCAGCGAGTAGAAGTTTCATCCACCGCCAAGGCCGCCCAAATCGCCACCGAGCGAGCCTCCGAAGGCGCGGCTGCCATCGGCGGATCACTCACGGCTGAAATTTACGGGCTAAACGTCATCCACGAATCCATCCAAGACCGCGCGACCAATACCACCCGGTTTCTCGTCATCGGCGAGAAACCGTGCCCTCCGACCGGCAATGATCGAACTTCGATTCTTTTCGCCATCCACGACCGGCCGGGTTCGCTGGTAAAGGCACTTCAAGCCTTCGATCAATTTCACATCAACCTGTCGAAAATCGAGTCTCGCCCGTCAAAACGGAAAGACTGGGAGTATATTTTCTACGTCGATCTCGCCGGCCACTGTGACGATTCCAAAGTGGCAGAAGCACTCTCGGAACTCGGCAAACATTGCTCGCTTGTGAAGTTGCTCGGCTCCTATCCGGACGCCGGGGAATAGGCAGTCCCCGGCATCCGCGACACGGTCCGTGCGGGGTTGCCCCAAGGATAGAGCTGGAATGGACTTGCTCCTGCCGGAACAATTCTGACGCCCTCCTTGCCATGGGAATCGTCAGGCGTATGGTCGCCTGCGGAAAAGCATGACGCCGTTTTTGAGGAAAATTCTGGGGATGAACTGGGTGTTCGTGCTGGTGATGTACGGGCTGCTGGTGTTCGGAGTTTTCATGATCGAGAGCGCTGCCCGGCACGTCGCGGTGACCAAGGAGAACCTCGCCCAGTTCGGCAGCGCGGGAGTCTATTTCGCCTCGAAGCAGAAGACCTTTATCCTCATCGGCAGCGTGGCTTACTTCGTCGCCGCCTTCGTGGATTATCGCTGGATCCGCTGGCTGGGATTGCCGTTCTACGTGGTGAGTCTCGGGCTGATGGCGCTGGCGATGCAGCAGGATGACGCGGTGCACCAATTGAAATTCGGCGGGCTCTCCTTTCAACCCGCGCAGTTAGGCATCACTGCGGGCATCCTGCTCATTTCCTGGTTGATTCAGGATTTGCCCAAGCTGCACCGCTGGTTCGGAGCTCCTTTCATCCGCATCGGCATCATTGCGGTAATTTCCGCGATCCCGTTTCTGATGGTCATGAAAATGGGCGACATGGGTTCCGCTCTGGTGTGGATTCCCGTGCTCGTCGTCGCCCTGCTGGTGGGTGGGATTCCTTTCCGCTACCTCACTTGCATGGCGTTCCTCGGCGCTGGGATCGTTCCGTTGCTCTACTTCGTGGCGCTGCCGCTCGTGTCAAAACGGGGTCCCGAGCGCATCGATGTGTGGCTGCGGATGGTGCAGGGGCGGGAAGTGGACATCAGCGGCGATGCCTATGCGCCGCACAATGTCTCGATGGCGGTGGGCAAGGCGGGCTGGAAAGGTGTCGGCTGGAAAGCGACGGTGGAAAGGGGATCGCTTCACGACAAAAAATTCATCCCGACGGACACCGCGCACAATGACTACATCTTCGCGGTGATCGCAGAGGAACTGGGTTTTCGCGGCAGTTTGCTGCTGCTCACGGCGTTCGCGCTGCTGCTCATTCAAGGGCTGTTCATCGCGTTTTACAGCCGGGATGTGTCCGGGCGCTTGCTGTCGTGCCTGGTCGTGGCCCTGTTTTTCGCCCATGTTTTCGAAAGCATCGGGATGTGTGTGCTGATCACGCCCATCACCGGGATTCCCATGCCGCTGGTCAGTTACTCAGGCACTTTTGTGGTGATCTGCATGTTTCTGCTAGGTCTCGTGCAGAGCGTCTGGATCCACCGGAACCGCAAGCCGGAGCTGCAGTTCAAACAGGCGGCTGCCTGAGAAGGCCTGGCGCCACCCGTCTGGAAATGGATCCGGCAAATCCAACGACTCTCATTCCGAAATTCCACCCATCGGGACAGGCTCGTCTTTGATTCGAAGCACCTTGTTGGTTACAGGAAACACGGTCATGGAAAACCGGATCTCGCGGGGCCACGACTTCAAAAAGGCAAGCCGTGCAACGTCACATGGAGCGATGTGGCGATTGATTTTGAGCGAGTTCTCACAAGGGTTTGTCGATTGACATGCCAATCCTTTTGACCAAGCCTTTTGATGCACCCCCTCCCATGTCTTTGGTAACCGCTAATCTTGGAGAATTCAGTCCCGGGGATCACCCGGAGCGACCTCGGGAGCGGATCGAAAACGCGGAGGGTCCTCCAAATCAAAGCGAATTCACCGCGAATTGGGATCAATGCCGGGTGTCGGTGCGGGCCTATCTTTCCAGCCTGATTTCCAACAAAAGCGACGTCGAGGACTGCATCCAGGAGGTGGCGTTGATCGCATGGAAAAAGGGGCCGAGCGGGGAAGGACAGCGCGCTTTTCTCGGGCATTGCCTGGCGACGGCGCGTTTGATCGGGCTGGCAACAGCGAGAAAACACGGCAAGTCACGGGTGCAGTTTCTCCCGCCGGATGTCGCCCTGTCGCTGGCGGATGAGGTCACGCAGCAAGAACTCGCCGAGCCGTCAGGCGTGGATCGGGTCGCAGCGTTGCGGGCGTGTTTGGCACGGCTGGATGATTCACAACGCCAGCTCCTGGCCATGCGCTATTCAGATGATGGGCGCACCCGGCTGGATGTGATCGCACGCAGCGAAGGCAAGTCGCCAGATGCCCTTTATAAAAAACTGGAGCGCCTCCGGTCAACGCTGCGGGAATGCGTCTCGCGGCGAATGGGAGCGGCCACCGAATCACCCTGATATGGCGGAACCGGATTCAGAATTGAAGGCTTGGGTGGAGGCGTTGTTGGACCAGCGGATCGATCCAGCCGATGCCCGGCGGCTCTCGGACCGCTTGCGCGACGATGCAGCGGCGAGGAAATACTGTGCCGGGATGCTGCGCTTCGACGCTGCCATGCAGGACGAACTTTGCCCTCAGGAAATCGAATGGACCGACACCCGCAAGGTGACCCTCACCCAACGGGAAGGCGGACCGGGACTCGAAGTGCAGCGCAATCAGTCGGTGCGATTTGGCCCGGGAGGCGGCGACTGGGTCGTGCCAGCGAGTGCGCCGCAGCGGGTCCGCTGGCTGCGATGGGCCGTTGGATTGTTAGGAGTCGCGCTGCTTGCGTGCGGCCTGATCGTTTGGACTGGGGATAGTCCGGCACCCGCAGCCCAAGCACCGGCGCTACTGCTTTTGAATCCGGATTTCGAAGCGACCGATCTCACATTTCTGCCAGAACCCACCAATCGAGCTTTGGTGGATTGGCAGGACTATTTCGTCACCGAGAACGCCGAGGTCGCGGAAATCAGCCGGAGCACCCAGGGCGCGGTCTTGCCCAAATCCGGCCGCAATGTGGCGCGCCTTTCCAATTACGCCTACTTGACCCAGCGCCTCCGCAGGGCGGATTCCAGCCGCCTGCTCGCGAGACCCGGCTTAACCGTCGCCGTTTCCGGGTGGGCCTACGTCTTGGACGATCCCACGCCGAATGATTCCGTCCCGGACCCAGGCGCGAGCGAAAGTCCCGAGCCATTCGCCCTGCGGGCCGCCCTGCGCTTCGTCGCGGGAGGCAGCCCAGGAATGGTGCAATATGAAGCTGCCGGCGCAGTGACCTCGCTGGTGAAAGGAGATTGGCAGCCGTTCCGGATCGAATTGAGTCTGCCTAACAATCTCACACTGCCCGCCAGTCACGGAGTGGCACAAACGAAACTCGACCTCACCGGCAAGGAACTCACGCTCTCTTTGGACAGCCTGTGTGTCCACGGATATCAACTGCTTCTGGACGATCTTGCGATTGAGGAAATCCGGTGAAGACGCGGCGGTTTGGGATCATTCGCCGGTGATTGCAATTTTCTTCAAAATGAAATGTCAGGTGATCGCCTCCCGCGACACTACTTTTTGAAAGGATCGTCCGCTCCGGCTTCCAGTCCCGGATCAGACTCAAATTTGAACCCATGAATCACTTCCCATTTCCCCGTCATATTCTCGCGACTTCCGCGTTCCCACCGACAACGAGTCGCTCGGCCCAGAGATCACACATTTTCGTTAGGAGAGGCTTCACCCTCACCGAGCTGCTGGTGACCATCGTCATCATCGTCACACTCGCAGCGCTTTCAGTGGTCGGGGTGAGTTCGATTCGGCGAAATGCCAATGCCGCAACGGCTGCCGCATCGCTGCGCGAAAATGCTGTGGCGATCCAAGGTTATGTCGCCGACAAGGGCCGCTACCCCGAAGCATGGGACTTTCGCGGTGGCAGCGGAGGTGGTTCTTGGTCATGGCAAATCCGCGATTACTTCAATTATCAAAGCACCGAATCGTGGCCAGTGAGTCCGCTCCTGCACCCACGACACGGCACCAAGGGACTTGATAAAATCAAAGGCTGGGACCGCGAAAGACTTCATCATTTTTCAGCATCAGCCGTGGTGTTTCAGGATGTGAATGACACGAAGAGTTTCAACCGATCCACCAATGTGACCAATCCGGTAACCACGATGATGCTGGGCGACGCTCCGCTGATCCGAGCGAACGAACCCTCCAGTGGATGCGACGCCGGTTGGTGGTCGCTGCGCGAAAATGCGGTCAAAGGCAATCCCAGCTCTCCTGTTGACCGGGCAGCGCTGAACAGTTCGGTCGATTTTTGGATCAACGGGAAAGCCCACTTCCTCTTCGTCGATGGCCATGTCGAGGTGCTCGCTCCCGAGCAAGTGCTCCGCAAGCATTTCCAACTGTAACCCTCGCCACACCGACCATGCGTGCATTTGTCATCATCGCGGCGCTTTGTTGTCCCAATGTCGTTTTGGCCAGAAGCGTCTGGCTTTCCTCGCTCGATCTCCAACAGATGGCCACCGGCTGGAGCGTGCCGAAGGCGAACCGAAGCATCACCGACCAACCGATTCGCATCGGCGGAAATCCCTTTGAAAAAGGACTTGGAACTCATTCCAACAGCCGCTTCCGCGTGAAGCTCGGCGGCAATGGTGAGCGATTCACCGCCCAAGTGGGGATCGCTGACGATGTCGCGGCGAGGGGTAGCGTCGAGTTCATTGTCTTTGGGGATCGCAAGGAAATCTGGCGGAGCCAACCGATGAAAGGAGGCGATGCACCCCGTCCGGTGGATCTTGATCTATCAGGAATTGAAACCCTGACCTTGATTGCCACAGACGGTGGAGACGGAACCTCGGATGACCACGCCGTCTGGGCGAATGCATCGGTAGTCATGAAACCCGGCACTCCGGATCCAGTGGCCATTACGCCGCATGAAGGCGTTCGCGTCGCGACCCGGAGTTTCTCCATCGACTTCACCATCGGGGACGACGGGCGGCTCTATCAGGCACCCATCGGTGGCGGAGTCCTAGATGCTTCCAAGCAAATTCACGAAGCCTATCCACAATGGGGCGATGGCTACATCTACGAACCCGCGCTGCAGATCACCCACGCGGATGGCAATACTTCGACAAGTTTGCTTTATGAGAAAAACTCGGTGATTCAGGAGGAAAACGGACGCGTGCTTCACAAGATCCACCTGCGGGATCCGGCCTATCCGTTGGACGTCGCGCTGTGTTTCCGCACGCACCACGAGCTGGACGTCGTCGAGCAGTGGACGGAAATCCGCCACGAAGAAGAAGGCGAAATCAAGCTGGAGCGCATGGCGTCCAGCGCCTTGAACCTGCGGCCTTCCGATGTGCGGCTCACCCAGTTTCAGGGAGATTGGGCACTGGAAATGCAACCGGTCTCCGAGACTCTCACGGCCGGAACCAAAGTCATCGACTCCAAGATCGGCGTGCGGGCGCACCAGTTCCGCAATCCTTCATTTCTGCTCGGGTTCGATGGATCTAGCAATGAAACCTCCGGACGCGTCCTGAGTGGCACGCTGGCCTGGTCTGGCAGTTTTCAGTTCGCCTTCGATCATACCGGCAGCACGCTACGGACGCTTTGCGGGGTAAATCCTTTCGCGTCTGCCTATCACCTGAAGCCTAACGAAACCTTCACCTCACCAGCGATGATCTGGACTTGGAGCGAAGCGGGCCTCGGTGAAATGAGTCGCAAGCTGCACACTTGGGCGCGTGACTTCGGTGTCCGGGATGGACACGGGAAGCGGCGCGTCGTGCTGAACAATTGGGAGGCCACGGGATTCAATTTCGACTTCGACCGCATCGTCGGACTCTACGATCCGGGCGTGGAAATCGGAGCAGAAATATTTCTGTTGGATGATGGTTGGTTTGGAAACAAACATCCACGAATCGATGACCGTGCCGGCCTCGGGGATTGGGAGCCTAACCGCAAACGATTGCCAAACGGTCTGGAGCCACTGGCCAAGGAAGCCACCCGCCGTGGCATCGACTTCGGCATCTGGATCGAACCGGAGATGGTCAACCCGAAGAGCGAGTTGTTTGAAAAACATCCGGAGTGGGTGATCTCACAGAAAAACCGGGAATTGGAGTTGCAACGCACGCAACTGGTGCTCGATCTCACCCGCCCAGAGGTGTGGGATTTCCAATGGAAGGTGATCGACGACGCGCTCGGTGTCCCTGGCGTCACTTTCTCCAAGTGGGACTGCAACCGCTATCTCACTCAGGCAGGATCATCATGGTTGGCAGCGGATCGCCAATCCCATCTTTGGATCGATTACACCCGCGAACTCTATCGGCTCATGGAAAAAACCGCCGAGACCTACCCGGACACGACCCTCATGCTTTGCTCGGGTGGCGGAGGTCGGGTGGACTACGGGGCACTTCGCTACTTCCACGAATTTTGGCCGAGCGACAATACCGACCCCGTCGTGCGCGTGCCGATGCAGTGGAACTACTCGTATTTTTTTCCGGCGATCGCGATGGCAAGTCACGTCACGCACATGGGAAATCGTCCGATGCATTTTTCCTGTGGTGTCGCCATGAGCGGACGCTTCGGCATGGATTTAGATGTTGCGAATCTATCCGAGGAGGAGCGGAGCATTTGCAAGGGTGCTATCCAAGCCTACAAGGAAATCCGCGAGGTGGTCCTCCATGGCGAGCTACACCGGTTAGAAAATCCGCATGACGCCTACCGCGGGGCTTTGAACTATGTGACTGCAGACAAGAATCGGTCCGCACTTTTTGTCTATCAACTCAAAGACGGCCCCTCCGCACCTGTCAAACCTCAGGGACTCAACCCGGATCAAACCTACACCGTCAGGGAACTCAATCCCGCTCCGGGACGCGATGCGATGCCGATGCAGGGGAAAACCATCAGCGGTGCGGAGCTCATGAAGTCGGGAATCGTTCCATCCTGCTCGAATGCGCTGGAAGCTTGTGTCATTTTGATTTCTTCAGAGGGTAAACGCCAGTGAATGTTTCATGCACCGGATTCTTGTGGTTTGCCTTTTTGTCAGTTCCCCTGCTTGGCGCTGGTAGCGGACAGTATTCCTTGGCCTCGCCTGACAGGTCCCGCGAGATTGTCCTCCGACTAAATCATGAGGGGCGTCTCACCTATCAGGTGAATCTTGACGGGAAGACCGTTCTCCGGGATTCGCCGCTGGGCATGGTGGTCGGGCAAAATCAGTTCGACAAAAAACTCAAAGTGAGCAAGGCAAGCGACGCGGTGAGTCAACGCGAACGCTACGAGCTATTCTCGGGGATCGCCCCACGAGTGGACCGTGTTTTGAATCACCGCAGTGTGGAAATCCAAAATCGTGAGGGTGCCTCGATGACCGTGGATCTCGCGGCGAGCGATCAGGGCGTGGCCTTTCGTTATCGTTTTACTTCGTCTTCCAAGGATTCCATCGAAGCGACCGAAGAGCACACCGGCTTCCACCTGCCACCCGATGCCCGGGCTTGGATGCAGCCCTATCATGCAGCCGGGAAATACACTCCAGCCTATGAAGATTTCTATTTCCAAGTCTCACCGGGTGACGCCCCTCCGCACTCCCGCGACAAACCGTTAGGATGGAGTTTTCCCGCTTTGTTCAAAGTCCCATCGGCAGAAAGTTGGCTCCTGATCACCGAGGTGAGCGGCGAAGATCCCTACCCGGCATGTCATCTGGCAGCAGATTCCGCTGATGGAATCTATCGGATCGAGTTTCCTCGCAAGAATGAACTCCGCGGAGAAAAGGATGCAACTGGCCCGGACAAACCCCGCCACACACTCCCTTGGACGATGCCATGGCGCACCATCATCATCGGCGCGGATGCTTCGGAAATTGCCACCGCCACCTTGGTGACCGACCTCGCTCCACCATCGAAAATCGCGGACCTTTCATGGATCAAACCCGGCCGCGCCTCATGGGCCTGGTGGTCGCATCCCGAAGGGCCATTTACCTTGGAAGCGTTCAATCACTTCACGGATTTCTCCGCAGAAATGGGCTGGGAATACACGCTCTTCGATGCCAACTGGTGGGATCCCGGCATCACCAAGTTAGTCGGACATGCGAACCAGCGCAAAGTCGGGGCTATGATGTGGACTCACGCCCGCGACTACGAGACGCCCGCCAAGCAGGCGAGCAAGCTTGATGAAGTGGCAAGC
>JBOFET010000302.1:0-5967 GCA_051648225.1 Luteolibacter sp. | reverse complement strand
CGATGTTCTGCTCCGACAACATTTCCAGGATGCTCGAAATCTGGTTTTTCGGAAGCGAGCTGCCGGGGCGGTCCAGGAAGACAAACGCAGGCTTGGCGAGGAAAAGCCTGGCCACGGAAAGCAGGTGCTGCTCACCGATCGAAAGCAGATCATCCCAGTCCTGGTTGGTATCGAGACCCTTCGCGTGGCTGACCACCTCTTCCAGCCCCAGCTTGACAATCACCGCCATGATTTCGGCGTCTGGAGTGACCAGCTCCATGCCGGTGCGCAGCAAGGCCTCCCGCAAAGTCCCCGGCGGCAAGTAGGGGCGCTCTGGCAGAAACAGGATATCATCCAAATCCGGCCGGATGATCCGACCGGCTCCGCAGCCCCACACACCCGCCGTCGCACGGAACAGTGCGACTTTCGGAGCATCGTCCTGGCCGATCACCAACCACCGCGAGCCACGACGGATTTCAAGATTCAAATCCGCCACTAACAACCGCGACCAATCCGCGGAATGGATCGTCACGTTCTCATACACCACCCGCTCTGGAGACTCCTCGGTCTCGATCATGCAGAGTGAGGTCCGCTGGGCTTTCTCGATCGCATCACTCAGCGTATGAAGCCGCGCCACCACCGCTGTGAATGCGGAAATCGACTGGAATTGCGTCACGATCAGTGAAAACGCCCCCACCAAAGTCGCGAACGCCATGGTCGACTGGGTGATCACCCCGAACTCCTTGGTGCCCATGATGAACATCGGCGCGATGATCAGCGCCGGGATGATCTGGATGAAATAGTTGTAGCCGTTTGTGAAGAACCCGAGGTTGCGGTTGATGCGGATCAGGCGGCGAAAATTGGCGGTTAGAGCGTCGAGGTGGTGGTTGAGTTTCGCCCGGAAGCGCCCCTCACGGTGCGCCATTGCGATCGATTCGGAATTTTCCCGGACATGGATCAGGTCGGAGCGGAAATTCGCCTCCATGTCGAGCTGGTTGTAATTCAGCCGGATCAAAGGCTTACCCAGATAGATCGTCAGCAACGAGCCCACCGCCGCGTAGGCGACCGCCACGCCGAACAGCAGCGGACTGATCGTCCACAGGACCCCGGAGAAGGAAATCGCGGTCAGGGTTCCGTTTACGATCAACAGCACGAACGACAGCGTGGTGGTCGTGAAGGCGCGCACATCCTCGGAAATCCGCTGGTCCGGGTTTGCCACCCCCGTCGCGGAATCCAGGCGGTAATACGTGCGGTCCTTCAGGTAGGCCTCCGTCAGGCGGCGTGTCAGCTGCTCGCGCCACAGGATTCCCAGCCGCTCCTCGGTGAACCGGTAGAACACCAGCACGACCGACGAGGCCACAAACACCAGGATGTAATAGAACGTCTGCCGCTGGAACACCGCCACATCCCGGTTCTCGATCGCCGAGAAGAAATACCGCCCCACAAAGCTGTTCACCACGTTCAGTCCGTTGATGGCGACCATCAGGATTATCAACGTCACGGCGAACGCCACCGCCTTGGGCCCCTGCTCCGAGCGCACCAGCATCTGCAAGGCACCGAGCAGGCGCTTCCAGGTGAGGCGGATGATTTGGAGTTTCTCAAGAGGCATTTCCGAGCAGTCACGATTCCTTAGACGTCCCGATTATTCGGAAATCTTAATGAAATTCTCCGGCGGGAATGACAAAGTTTTCCAGATTTGGCAAAGCTAAACGCCGAAATCCCGGAAAAACCGCCTCTTAACGGTGACCATTTCGCGGATTTCCCCACGGCTCTTGGCAGGAAATTGTCAAATGTTTCAAAAAAGTCACGTTCTTTGGATTGCCCGGCCAAGCTTGATAATTTAGTCACCATGATCAGTTCGACCCATTGTCAATGCATCGCTTATGACAATGGACCCGGGCTGAAACGTGATGACTGGCAGTCCTTCAGAACCTCGCAACCCTGAGCCGCAACGGCTTGGGAACGGGGCGATGGCACGGGGGCTGCTTCCCTAGATACCGCCACCCATACACAAAAAATGAACGTTAAAGAATACCACGCGCCATACCCCGACTTGTCTAGTGTGCCGTCCGAGCTGTCCTTCGAGGGCACTTGGGACGGCGAGGCAGTGTCGGATCTGATCCGCTCCAAGTGCGATCACGGAGAAACTCCCGCCTTCCTGTTTTTGGGAAGAAAGGAAGCCCTCCTGCTGAAGGAACACCTCGCCGAAACGTGGGGTGACGAGTCCGTCGTGACCCTCCACGGCACTTACTACATGGGCCTCGAAGTCGTCCCCATCGACTGCGAGACCTTCATCACGACGGGTGGCCGCAAGGCGATCCGGACGTTACAGGACCCGATGTCCCGCCGTCCCGCATGGCGTGACCGCGAGGTGGACGCACTCTGGCAGTTCCGAATCTGAAACGGCATCTTGTGACACCCGCTCTTCCTCAGGCAGGAGGAGCGGGCGTCCCAAGACCTTCAGACGGTCCAGCCTGAAATGTTTGAGAATTCCAACAGAAAGGCTCCCTCTCCCGAGGGAGCCTTTTTTGCGTCCTCACCGCACCGGGACTTCATCAAAGTCTTTATTGCACTTTCCCCGACCATCCGCAGACTCCCGCCATGGAGCTCGACCTTCTCGATATTCAATTCGACCTTCGAAACATCAAACCCCGCGAACTCGAAGAAGCCTTCGAGGACCCGTTTTCCGTCAAATTCCTGCCAGACAACGAGCGCGCAGACGGCGCATCCCGCTACTACGCGCTCGGCCGCACCATCGCCGACCGCTACCTGTTCTTGTCCTTCCGCACCGACGGAAAGGCCACCCGCGTCGTCGCCGCCCGCGAAATGTCCGACACCGAGCAGAAATTCTACGATCGCAAATACGCGGAATACCGCTGAGATCCCCTCCATTTCCCTATATGAACGTCATCAACCGCTGGAGCGATATCCCTGAATTTTCCGACGAGGCAGCCGAAGCCCGCTACTGGGAAACCCACGAACTCGACGGTCACTTGATGGCCAGCTCCGTCCACACCGCCGATTCCCGCGAGTCCACGACCATCACCCTGCGCTTCGACCCGCGCATGCTCTCCCGCATCAAGCGCATCGCCCGCGGTCGCTTCCTCAACTACCAATCGATGATGAAGCAATGGCTCGCCGAGCGGCTGGAGGAGGAAATGCGGAAACTCTGAGTATGCCGCGGCTTCCCCGCCATCCGGGTTTCTGGCTTGCCGCCTTCCTACTCTGGTTCGGCGTGCTGTGGGCACTTTCCTCGTCCAGAATCCCCAGCGAGGGCGATCCGCTGGTCCCCCATTTCGACAAAGTCGCCCATTTCGGCTACTTCTTCGGCGGCAGCGGCCTGCTGAGCGCCTGGCTCTTCCGGCGAGATCCCGCCCACCCGGACTGGTGGAAAATCATCGGCACCTCCGTCCTCATTATCGCGATGGTGGGCGCCCTCGACGAGTTCCACCAAAGTTTCACCCCAGGCCGCAGCGGAAACGACCCCGGCGATTGGGCGGCCGACCTGCTGGGCGGCATCGCCGGCGCCCTTGTCTTCAAGCGGCTTCATTTCCTGCTGAAATAAAATTCATCCCGGAAGCTCCCAAGAGCGGCCTTTTCAGCTTTCCAAAAGAGTGCCTGGCCAATATCCCCACCCACAACATGAGCATGAATCAACTCGACCAATTGAAGCAATACACGACCGTCGTCGCCGATACCGGGGATTTCGAATCGATGAAAACCTACCAGCCGCAGGACGCGACGACCAATCCGTCCCTCATCCTCCAGGCCGCCGCCAAGCCGGAATACCGCCACCTCGTCGAGCAGGCCGTGAAGGAAGTCAAAGCCACCGGAGTCACCGGCCCGGCCCTCACCGAGGCCATCCTTGATCGCATCCTGATCCTCTTCGGTCTGGAAATTCTCAAGATCGTCCCCGGTCGCGTCTCCACCGAAGTGGACGCCCGCCTCTCCTTCGACACCGCCGCCACCGTCGCCAAGGCCCGCCAACTCATCGCCGCCTATGAAAAGGAAGGCCACTCGCGCGAGCGCATCCTCATCAAAATCGCCTCCACTTGGGAAGGCATCAAGGCCGCCGAAGAACTCGCCAAGGAAGGCATCCATTGCAATCTCACCCTGCTCTTCTCCTTCGCCCAGGCCGTGGCCTGCGCCGAAGCCGGCGTGCGCCTCATCTCGCCCTTCGTCGGCCGCATTCTCGACTGGTATAAGAAGGAAACCGGCAAGGACTACCAAGGAGACGAGGATCCCGGCGTCATCTCCGTCCGCTCCATTTACAACTACTACAAGAAATTCGGCTACCAGACCCAGGTCATGGGCGCGTCGTTCCGCAACAAGGGCGAAATCCTCGCGCTCGCTGGCTGCGACCTCCTCACCATCAGCCCCGGCCTGCTCGCCGAGTTGCAAGCGTCCGACGAGCCGGTCACCCCGGTCCTCACCGCCGAGGAAGCCGCCGCCAGCCCGCACGAGAAAATTTCGCTCAACGAGAGCGATTTCCGCTTCCTGCTCAACGAGGACCCCATGGCCACCGAGAAGACCGCCCACGGCATCCGCGCCTTCTCCGCAGACATCGTCAAGCTGGAGAAACTCATCGAATGCATGATCTAGACCTGTTGCCAAAAGTTGTTTCCGCTATCCGGCTCGAAGCGCGGTGCGACGCTGAGGCAAGGAGCAGCGATCTCCGAATCGCTGTGGCCCATGAGCCGCCGATGAAATACGCATCCGCTCGTCTCATCGCCGATTCATGGGCTTCGGCGGATCGGAGTCCGCCGCTCCACGGAACTCCATTTCGGTCATCACTTTTGGCAAACGGTCTAACCGTGGCGGCGCCTGTTCGGCCTCCACCTTGCTGGCCGGAAACCGATGTCGCTGCCACTGCCACGTCCACCTCACCGGGCGAGAACTCACGTCGCCACCACCTTACCCTCCAAGGCGAGGCCCGGAAACCCACGTCGCCACCACTTTTGGATCCAAGGTGAGAGGCGAAAACACACGTCGCCGCCCCAAACTTGCCTCCGCGCGTCCCGGCGACACGTGTTTTTGGACCTCCAAGTGGTCATCGGGTGCCTGCGACACGTGTCGCCACACCGAAAACACACCCCTCAGTGCCCAACTCACGGGTCGCCGCCCCGCCGACACACCCCAAAGTGCCAAAAACACGCATTTCCGCCCGTTTTGCCCGATTTCCGCCCTTTTCACCCCGGATTGTCACCCGGAATGCCCCATTCCTGACTCGCCATCCGCCGCCGCGTCGGATAGGAACCTCGTTCGATGATCACCAACCTAGCCGTCAGCCGGACCCTCGCGCAGGGTAAACTCGTCGTCTCCGTGGATGCCAACCGCCCCGCGACCGATCCCTTCAAACTCACCCCCGCCCTGCTCGCCCTCATCGAGTCCAGCATCGCCGACCTCGAGAGCGACGACAGCGACACCCATGCCGCCGAGGGCGACCGCGCCGGATCCTCCGCCGTCGTCCGCGGAGCCTTTGACAAGCTCGAGGCCACCCTGCGCGCCGGACACGCCGGCATCGGCGCCATCGTCGGCGACTCCCTGCTCCCCGGCGGCATTTCCGATGCCTCCCGCCTCGCAACCTACACCACCTACGGCTGGGAAAAAGGCGAGCTCGACCGCTTCACCGACGCGCGCCTCCTTGTCGTTGGCGAGCTCGCCCTCTAGGGAGACACCACCATCGGCACCCCCGCCTACCGCTACGCCCCCGCGCTCGTCACCCTCATCGACGAACAGCTCGACCTCATCGAGGACGAGGAACCCACCGCCACCGGCGGCGACCGCCAGGTCTCCGTGGACGGTCGCGGCACCGCTCGCGATCTCCTCCAGACCCGCATTTCCCGCGCCCGCTACCACTACTGCGCCGCCAGCGACGAGCTCGACTCCACCAAGGAACTCGCCAAAATCTCCTTCCAACCCCGCCGCCGCGCCACCACCGCCCAGCCGGACACAGACACCCCGCCCGTCACCCCCTGATTCCCACCC
>JBOFET010000301.1:0-11498 GCA_051648225.1 Luteolibacter sp. | reverse complement strand
TGAACGGTTTGGCCATCGGAATTGCCAGATCATGCAACCGTTTCTTGAGCGCCCTGCAATCACCGCCATCGTTGTCGCGCAGGATCACAAAAAGTGGATCTCCGTAATTCCAAATTTTCATCCGCTTGGGAAACTTCCTTTCGAGATCTGACTTGCCGTTGAAATCGATCACAAACCAATCCAGGCCCTTTATTCGATCCGGGAAATGGCGGGCCATCAATCCATCCAGCGCCGCATTCATCGACGCCTCTTCCGTGAAAATCACGATCATGGCGTGGCAGTGATTCGATGCCCAATGCCCGCGAACATGCCCTGATCCCAAAGATATCCGGCATGCTCACCTTCCCTCATCATGTTTCCGAGAAGAGGATCATCCTGGACACGCCATACCCGGCTAACTCCTTGCTCTTTCTCTATTACGAAGATCGATTCCAGTTCCACCGCGTTCAGAAATTCCGGCGAATGGGTAGAAATGAAAACCTGGCCTCCTCTGCGCGAGTAATTCTGGAATTCTTCCGCCAGCAACACCATCAGCTCCGGGTAGAGCTGGTTTTCCGGCTCCTCCACACAGAGGATCTTATGCGGCTTCGGATCGTGAAGCAGTAGCAGGTAAGCGAACATCTTGATCGTTCCGTCCGAGACATTGAGATCGAGGAACGGCTCCTCGAAGGCCCCATCCCGGTAGCGGATGACCAACGAACCATTGTCCATTTCCTTCGCCTTGATCTCCTTCACCCCGGGGACACGCTGTTCCATCTTCCGGCAGACTTCGTCGAAAATCGAACGATGCTCGTTGAAAAGCCGCAACGCCACCGACGGCAGATTGTCACCTTGCGATGAGACATGTTCTCCTTCGTCCGGTGGCTTCGACCCGCGCGCGGAGCTGATGTGGATGTCCGAGATGTGCCAGTTCTCGATCAACTGCCGAAACGCCTTCGCTGCCTTGAAACGGTCGAACTGCCCTAGTCCTTTTATCGCAAGGATATCGGGAGAGCTTAAAGTCTGTTCCTCGCGGTCCAACTCCTCGTCCGGTTTATTAAAGTCCTCCTCGTTGCTCACCGCCGTACCACTGCCATTCTCGAAGTTGATGAAATGAAACGGCGAGCCGTGGCGGCCGCGCTTGTAGCGCAGTATTTCCCGCCGGACGACAGGTTTCCCGGCGTTTTGTCCGATCTCAAGACGATAGGTGACCAACCGCTGGCGGTCTGCGATCTCCATACGAAACTTGATCTCTAGCGCAATCACATCCTTCTCGGGATCAAGTCCGCGGCTGATCACTTCTTTGAAACCAAGCAAGCCTCCCTCCCTTTGCAAGGCGACCCGCACGTTACTGCTGAGGCACTCCTTCAGAAATGCGAAGATCCGGAATAGGGTAGTCTTTCCCGTTCCGTTCTTCCCTACGAAAACGGCCATGGCCGGAAGGTTCTTCAAATATACGTCTTTCAGCGCTTTAAAATTCTGAATGCGGATTTCTTCGATGATCATGGCGGGTGGACAGAGGACAGATTCAGATCTTGCGAAACTGGATTCCGAATCGGAGGTGCGCAAGCTTTCAGAGACTACCGAGCTAACTCAGGGCGGGAAGGAGAAAAGAGCGCGGTTTTCCGGCAGTCAAATTGCAGGTAGGTCCCAAAATCCTCGGAATTGACACCCGCCCTCACCCTTCGCCACGTTCTCCGCATGTCTCGTTTCGCCAATAAAGTCGCCGTTGTCACCGGAGGTGGCCGTGGAATCGGTCAGGAAATCGCCCGCGCGCTGGCAGCCGAAGGCGCGAGGGTCGCGGTCGTCAGTCGGAGCGCGTCGAGTTGCGGAAAAGCCGCCGAGGAGATCAACGCCGATTTCCCCGGAGCGGCCACCGCCTACGCCGTGGATGTCGCGGACCACGCCGCCGTGCAGGAGCTTGCCAAAAAAATCGGCGAGGAACTCGGGACGGTGAACATCCTCGTGAACAACGCCGGCGTCACCCGCGACGGGTTGCTCATGCGGATGAAAGAGGAGGATTGGGACACCGTGCTCGACACGAATCTCAAGGGCGCCTTCAACACGGTGAAGGCCTTCATGCGCCCCCTGATGAAGGCCGAGGATCCTCGCATCATCAACATCGCCTCAGTCATCGGCCTCATCGGAAACGCCGGCCAGACGAACTACTCCGCTAGCAAGGCCGGACTCATCGGCTTCACCAAGGCCGTCGCCCGCGAACTCGCCGGACGCAGTGTGACTTGCAACGCCGTGGCACCCGGATTCATCACCACCGACATGACCGACGAACTTCCGCAGTCTATCAAAGACGCCGTGATTTCAAAAATCCCGCTCGCTACCTTCGGCGAAACCAAGGACATCGCCTCTGTCGTTACCTTCCTCGCCAGCCCGCAAGCCCGCTACATCACCGGTCAAGTCATCGCCGTGGATGGCGGAATGACGATGTAATGGATTTCAGCTTTCACCTCTCAAATTTCCCGCATGGACCTCATTCTTCTCCGTCACGGAAAGGCCGAAGACAACCACCCTGATGGCGATTTCTCACGACCTCTTGTCGAAAAAGGCCGGAAGCAGTCTCGCCGCGCCGCCATGCTTCTGAGGGCTGCGGAGATGCTACCTGACATCGTTCTAACCAGTCCGCTGGTCCGCGCACGCCAGACGGCCGAGGAATTCTGCAACACAGCCGGAATCCCCGGCGCGACCATCCAAGGGTGGCTTGCCTGCGGGATGGCACCGGAAACGGCGATGCGCGAACTCGCTGCGTTCCACGATTTCAAGAGTGTCGCCATCGTCGGCCACGAGCCGGATTTCTCACAGCTCATCCAATGGATACTCGGTGCTAACGGAGGGAGTATCGAGGTGAAGAAAGGCGCGATCGCCAGCCTGCGGGTTTCTCCACCCTCGCGCTCGGGGACACTCGTCTGCCTCATCCCTCCGGCGCTGATGAAAAATCAAGGCTAGCGGTGACGCACGCGTCACGGAATCATTCTTGTTGTCAGCGTTTCCAATCGGTATGCCAACAGCATGAGGCTCCGAACAAGCATTTTGGCGGGATTCGCATTCGCGATCACCCCGACACTGGCATCCACGATCATCGCTCCAACAGATGATCCTGCGGTGACCGCCCAAATGTATCGCGACGAGGCGGCGCTCTATCCGATGGTCGGCAAGGTGAGCGGCTCCGGGTTAAACGGCTCGGGAGTCCTGATTTCCGACCGCTGGGTGCTGACGGCGGGGCACATCGCTTTCCGAAGAACCAGCGGAACCTTCAATGTCGGCGGAGTTGATTATACGATTTCGAGGTCGATCACCCATCCTAACTACGTGTTCGGAAGCAATCCCTTTGACCTCGGCCTGCTCTATTTGTCCGGGCCGGTCTCGGCAGTGAGTGCGGCCAGCATGATCCAGCTTGGCGGACCCAACTCGATTCTCGGCCGCGAAGCCACTTGGGTCGGCACCGGACTCACCGGAACCGGGCTAACCGGTGCCCAAGCACCTCTGGAGTTCCGCGCATTCACCAATGTGATTGATGTCATCGGCACCGCATACGGCCTGACTGAGACCTCGTTTGTGGCAGATTTCGACCGCCCGGACGGCTCCACCAATTCCGATCCGCTCCTATCAAGTCCGACGGCGACCCGACTGGAGGGAAATGTGGCGAGCGGTGACAGCGGCGGTGGAGTCTTCATCACGGAGGGAGGCATCGACTATCTGGTAGGAATCAACAGTTACACCGGCCGCTTCGGCCCCGGGGCGGCTTCGAGCTACGGCAGCATCAGCGGCGCGAACAATCTGGAACTCTTCCATTCGTGGATTCTTGATCAGACCGGCATTTCAGCCGTGCCCGAGCCCGGCAGCCTGTGGATTTTGTGCCTTGCCAGCCTGCTCGGTCTGCGGCGGTGGCGTTGATTTTCCCGAGAGCTGCGGTTTTGATTGCAAGCGGTTCGCTCGCCCGTGAGTGTCTGTGCACCTTGCTTCAGAATCACCTCGCATGAAAGTCATCGCCATCGCCAACCAAAAGGGCGGCGTGGGTAAAACCACCACCGCGCTGAACCTTTCCGCAGCCCTTGCCCTGCGCGGCCAGCGTGTGCTCTTAGTGGATCTCGATCCGCAGGCGAACTGCACCAGCGGCCTTGGTATCGACCCCCCTGAGGGTGGCAGCATGTATCCGGTGCTGGTCGGAGAAACCACCGTGGCCCAACAGATCGTTCCTACCGGCCGTGAAAATCTCTCGCTTCTCCCATCGGAAATGGATCTCGCCGGCGTGGAAATCGAGCTTGCCCGCAGCGACGACCACCTCACTCGACTCAGAACGATCCTTCAAGGACTCAAGCCTAACGACCTTTTTGAATACTGCATCCTCGACACCCCACCATCCCTCGGCGTGTTGATGACTTCCGCCCTCGCCGCTGCGGATGAAATTTTGATCCCACTTCAGTGCGAATGGTTCGGCCTCGAAGGATTGGCAAAAATCGTGCACGTCATCGACCAGATCCGAGGCTCGGACGCAAATCCAGGGATCAAGCTCGAGGGAATCGTCATGACCATGTATGACGGCCGCACGTTGCTCTCCCGACAAGTCGTCGATGAAGTTTCCCGGTTTTTCCCGGATAAAATCTACTCGACGATGATTCCAAGGACCATTCGGATTGGCGAAGCTCCAAGTCATGGAAAAACCATTTTCGAACACGACGTCAATGGATTGGGCGCCCTTGCCTACGGAAACATGGCGGACGAGTTTCTGATCCGCCACGCCGCAGCCGGCCTGCTGCTGGCTGCGAAGTAGGGTGGTGGAGACACTGCCCGCCAGCTGGCCGAGCGTCATCTGAATTTCAAAGCGACAAGCCGACTACTCTTTGAATCCTGTTTCGATCAATCTTGGGATCGATACATTTCTCACGTAGGAGTTGCTCGGATTTCGCTTCACGTAATCCTGATGCTCGTCTTCCGCCGGATAGAATTTTTCGAAGGCCTCCACCTGAGTTGCGATTTTTTTCCCTAACTTTTTTTGAAGCGCTTCCTTTGATGTATCAATCGCACTTTTCTCTTCCGGAGTGCGGTAGAACAAAGCGGATCGGTATTGCTTACCGAAGTCGGGAGCGACACCTCGGGCGTCGGTCGGGTCATGGCTTTTCCAGAACACTTCGAGAAGTTTCGAGTAGCTGGTTTTGTCCGCGTCATAAGTGATTTCAACCGCTTCACAATGACTTGTCCTACCTGAGCCGACTTGTCCATAGGTGGGATTTTTTTCCTTGCCGCCGGTGTAGCCTGAAACGACATCCACCACTCCGGGGACACGGTCGAAAATGGCCTCCACACACCAAAAGCAGCCTGCGGCAAAGGTCGCTTTTTTGAGATCTGCGGCTGGGAGAAACCCGGAGCAGAGCGAAATGGCAGCGATGATGAGTGACGAGAGTTTCACTTGGCGCGTTCCTTTTTGTTGAAGGTTTTGGCAAGTTCGGGAAGTCCCGCTTCGACGAGTTTTTCCGCAGGGATGAATTTCAACGAAGCGGAGTTGATACAGTAGCGGAGTCCGGTGGGTTCCGGGCCATCATCAAAAACATGGCCGAGGTGGGAGTTCGCCTTGGCGGAGCGCACTTCGTCGCGGGTCATGCCGGCCGAGGTGTCTTTGTTGCTTTTCAGGACGTTGGGCGAAATCGGTTTGGTAAAGCTTGGCCAGCCGGTGCCGGAATCGAACTTGTCCAGCGAACTGAAGAGCGGTTCGCCGCTGATAATACATACATAGATTCCAGGTTGGTGGTTGTTATAGTATTCGTTTCGAAAGGGTGGCTCGGTTCCATCTTCTTGGGTAACTTTATACTGCATGGGCGTCAGCTTTTTTCGAAGTTCCGCTTGAGCTGGGGTGTCCTCGCCTTTGGCCAGATTGAAGGCAAGGATTCCGGCGAAAATTGCGAGGAGCGGGATGGTATAGAGTGGCTTCATGATACTTGGTTCACTAATTCGCACGGAAGACTCCTGAGCAAGTCCGTTTATTCCAAATCAAATGAGACAAATGGAGGCAAATCCCCAAGATACAATTCACTACGAATCCCCCGGTGAACATTCTTCGTGTTTCGTTTGGGAATGTTTTCAGGCCATCATCAAGCTACCCGAATCGCTTTCAACCGTCGCCTCACCGCCTCCAACGCGGCCTGGCTCACCGCCAGTTTGAAGTCCTTGCGGTTCCGCGGATGATAGATGCGTGACGCTTCCGTGACGCCAGCCTTGACCGCGACCGCGAGCCAGGCAGTGCCTACGGGTTTCTCCTCGGACCCTCCTCCAGGTCCCGCGATTCCGGTCACGGACACCGCGATGTCCGCGCCGCTCGCCCGCAGCGCACCCTCCGCCATGGCCAGAGCCACCTCCTTGCTCACGGCACCATGCGTTTCGATGTCCTGCGGCGAAACTCCTAACAAACCCGACTTCGCCTCGTTCGCATAAGTGATGAATCCATGGGTGAAGACCTCGCTGGCACCCGGCACATTGGTGATCCGGTTGGAAATAAGTCCACCGGTGCAGCTCTCCGCTGTGGCGAGTTTCATCCCGAGCTCGGCGAGCAGGCGCACGACGGTCTGCTCTATGGAGGCCCCATCGTCACTGATCAGAAAGGGTTCGAACCGCTCCAAAGTCAGCCTTCTTGCCTCTTCGATAGCCGGCGCTTCACCGATCATGCGTAGATCCAGTTCTCCGATGTGGGCGCAGTAACCATATTCCAAGCCGGGCACCTCCGCCAGACGCGCGTCGATCCCATCGTGAAAGTCACTCTCACCGATTCCCGTGAACTTCAGCACCACCGCCTGGTGAATTTTCTCAATGCCCGCCAAGGCCTTCAACCTTGGCACCACCTCCGTCTTATACATCGGATAAAGTTCCCGTGGCGGTCCCGGCAGGAGAAACACCGCACAATTTGTGCGGCCGTTCAATCGCGGCGGGACATAGATCCCCGGCGCGGTTCCGTTTGCATTCGGCAGGATGTCGGCCCCCACCGGGCAAAGCGCCTGCTTGAGATTCGCATCGACCATCTTTCTTCCCCGCAGTGCGAAAAATCCTTCCAACGAGCGCAGCGCCGCCTCGTCGGTGATCAATTCCAGCCCGAGGACCTGAGCCGTGATTTCACGGGTGAGATCGTCACTGGTCGGCCCGAGTCCACCGGTTAGAATGACCACATCCGCACGGTCGATGGCCTCGGCCAGCGATTCACGAATCGCCTCACCGTCCGGCACCGTCGTCTGCCTGGCAATGCGCAGACCTAACGTGAACAACTCGCGGCCAAACCAGGCTCCATGGGTATTCAGGGTGTTTCCTAGCAGGAGTTCGGTGCCGGTGTTGATGATCTCAATTCTCACATCCAGATTTTGCGGTATCCCCGACCAGACTCAAGAGCTGATATTCATCGCAGGATGCGACTTGCCACCAGCCACAACACCGCAGGGACTGCCAGACTCAGCCCGATCGCCCACCCTGGAGCGTCCCGACCGGCCTGACCGATTCCGGCGAATAGAAATCCCATCGGCACACTGCCACAGCCCAGCGACACCACGAAGCGCTTGAGAGGCATCCGCACCAGGCCCGCCGTGCATGAAATGACTTCGGGTAGAATCGGCAATGCCCTCGACAAGGCAACCACCCATTCACCCCCTGCGGTGAAAAGCAGCTTTCCCTTTTCATAGTCACGCGACCCCAGCCACCGCCGCGCAAACCGCTCGCCGAACAAACGTCCCAGGCCATAACCACACAGCCCGGCTACCATCAGACCGATCGCGGCAACGGTGCCACCCAGCCAGATTCCGTAAATCAGCCCAAGCGCGGAAATCACCACCGTGCTCGGTACGGGAATCAGCAAATCACTGGCTAACAGCGCGATCCCCGCCGCCCACGCCCATGGCCCGGCGGCTTCGAGCCATTTCACACTTCCTGCCAAGGTGAACTGCTCTTCCCAGCTTCCGCCCCAGACCAGCCAGGTTCCTAGAACCAAGGTCGCCAATCCCAGAAACCAGAGAGCGAGACGCATAAAAATCAGGCATAGCCCAGCCAAGGACCGAGCCATTTCTCCGCCTCTTCCACAGTGATGCCCTTGCGATGGGCATAGTCTTCGATTTGATCTTTCTGCAGCTCGGAAAGTGCGAAGTAATGGCTGTCCGGATGTGAAAATAACAGACCGCAAACCGCAGCGCCGGGATGCATGGCGCAGCTCTCGGTAAGCGTCACACCCGTCGCTTCTGAAGCCCCGAGAAGATCGAAAAGCGGCGGCTTCTCGGTGTGGTCCGGCTGCGCGGGATAGCCCGGAGCAGGGCGGATGCCCCGGTAGTTTTCATGAATCAACTGATCGTGCGTGAGTTCATCCTCGGTCTCATAGCCCCACTCAACCCGCGCCTTGTGATGGAGAAATTCCGCACAAGCCTCGGCAAAACGATCGGCCACAGCCTTGATCATGATCGACCCATACGGATCGTTTTCTCGATCTAACTCATCTGCAAATTCATCCGCGCCGTGAATGCCGACCACGAACCCGCCGATGTAGTCGGCCGTGGCGGCGGTTTCCAACCGCCAAGCCCCCTCCCCCAAAAACTCCCAATCGACCAATCCAGCCGCCTTCGGATTTCCCAAAATATAGCTCCGCTGGTTCCAATAATCATCCGCATCTCGGACAATGTGATCATAGGACTCCTTCTGCCAGAATGCTCCATTCCTCCCTAGCAACTTGTTCGCCTCGCTCGCGCTATGACGCTTGATCGAATGAAGGATCCCGGCCAAATCATGTCCTTCTTTGGGTGAAATCATCGCGTGCACGTGATTCGGCATCACACACCACGGCCCAAGGTCGTAACGATCTCCAGCAAAGTGCTGGATGCTATCAGCCACAAATTTAGCAATGCGGGCGTCCTTCATCCATGCCTCGCCCTGGCCTTCGTCGAGCGCGGACTCGATCCGATTGCGATAGAGCGAACCGAGTTCATTGCTGATAGTATCGACTTCCGCCTGATCTCCGGATGTTTTTGCTTCCTCAAGCTGCCGGGTGAGCGACTCCTTTTCTCGTCGGTAACTTTGGAGCAGGGATGCCGGTAACGAATCCTCGAGACGGAAGGTCACCGCATAAGTGGCTCCTTCGCGATACCAGTGCGGGAGATCTCCCCAGGTCTGTTTATCGGTCGGAGTTTCGTCTTTGGCGAAAGTTGGTTTGAAGGATGATTGGGCTTGGCGGTTGGAAACCGCCGCCACGGGTACCACCCAGTCTGCCAGCGCAACGTTTGGCTTTCCCGAATCCTTTTTCAGCTGCTGGCGTAGGCTGTGGAAGCGCATGCGCTCGGTCGTCCGCGATTCATCGCTCCAGACGATGATGTCGTCGCCATCGGCATTCGCCGGGAAAAACCCATAGGTGCATTCCGCGCGGAAGCGATCTTCGGCGATGATGCGGTCCACCCAAGTCATCGCATCCTGATAGAGCTTTCCGGCCTCCACCGCGCCTTCCGCGTTTTTCGTTTTGAGAATCTTGTTTTCACGATCCCACACGCCCCGGAGTTCCCACGCGTGGAAAAAAGGCGTCCAGTCGATGAATGCGGCAAGATCGCGCAACGACGGATTGCTAATCACGCGGGTTCCGGTGAAGGACGGAACCGGAGGAGTGTAGCCCGACCAATCAAACTTCGGACCCGCCGCACGCGCCTCAGCGAGAGTGAGGGTCTCCTTTTTCGGTCCACCGAGGAAATTGTCGCGGAGTTTTTGCTGCTTCTCACGGTTCTCACGTGCGAAGCCTTCGCGCTGCTCTTTGGAAATCAGCGAAGTGGTGACCGGGACCGAGCGTGACGCGTCGAGTACGTGAACCACCGGCCCGGAGTAATGCTGCGCGATCTTGATGGCCGTGTGCGCCGCCGAGGTCGTCGCGCCACCGATGAGCAGCGGCACCTTGAAGCCAAGCCGCTCCATTTCCTTGGCGACATGGACCATTTCATCGAGAGACGGCGTGATCAGCCCTGATAGACCAATAACGTCCGCCTCGAGTTCCTTTGCCTTGGCGAGAATCTTGTCGCAGGAAACCATGACGCCCATGTCGGTGACTTCGAAACCGTTGCAAGAAAGCACCACGCCGACGATGTTTTTACCGATATCGTGCACATCGCCCTTGACGGTGGCGATGAGGAAGCGGCCTGCCGAGCGGCCGCGTTCCGCGAGTTTGAGCGCCTCGTCATCGGTGAGTGCAGGGTTCTCCAACTGGATCGCGGCGATGTCACCCGCGAGAAACTCTGCCTTATCGGCTTCCATGTAGGGGAACAGCCAGGCAACCGCCTTCTTCATCACCCGCGCGGATTTCACCACTTGCGGCAGGAACATTTTTCCCGCTCCGAACAAGTCGCCGACCACGCCCATGCCATCCATCAGCGGCCCTTCGATGACTTTGAGCGGGCGTCCGTATTTCAGCCGCGCCTCTTCGGTGTCCTCGTCGATGTATTTGTCGATGCCGCGAAGCAGCGCGTGTTCGAGGCGCTTTTCCACCGGCTCGTCACGCCATGAGAGATCCTCCTCGATCTTTTTTCCGCCGACGTTCTTATAACTTTCCGCGAGATCAAGCAGACGCTCGGTGGAATCCTGGCGGCGGTTCAACAGCACGTCCTCGACGCATTCCAACAGATCTTTTGGAATCTCGTCGTAGAGTTCAAGCATCCCGGCGTTCACGATTCCCATATCCATGCCGGCGAGTCCGGCATGATAGAGAAACGCCGAGTGCATGGCCTCACGGACCTTGTTGTTTCCACGGAAGGAGAAGGAAATGTTCGAAACGCCGCCGGAGATTTTGGCACCGGGAAGGTTTTCCTTGATCCAGCGGGTCGCGTTGATGAAGTCGATCGCATAGTTGTTATGCTCTTCGATTCCGGTGGCGACAGTTAGAATATTGGGGTCGAAAATGATGTCGTCCTGATTGAAGCCGACCTCATCGACAAGGATGCGGTAGGCCCGCTCGCAGATGCGGATCTTCTCTTCGTAGGTGGCAGCCTGGCCGTTTTCGTCGAAGGCCATGACGACCACCGCCGCGCCGTAACGCATGATGTGGCGGGCTTGATTCTTGAAATTTTCCTCGCCTTCCTTGAGCGAGATCGAGTTCACAATCCCTTTTCCTTGCAGGTATTTCAGGCCCTCTTCGAGGATTTCCCACTTCGAAGAGTCCACCATGATCGGGACCTTCGCCACATCCGGCTCGCCTTGGAGAAGTTGCAGAAAGCGGCTCATCATGGCCTTCCCGTCGATGAGGCCGTCGTCGAAACAAATGTCGATGACGTTGGCACCGTTATCCACCTGTTGGCGGGCGACTTCGACAGCGGCCTCGAGATCACCGGCACGGACGAGTTTGGCAAATTGCGGGGAGCCCGCGACATTCGCGCGCTCACCGATCATGAGGAAGCGCTTGTCGGCAGTGTGGTTGTAGGCCTCGGTGCCGGAGAGACGGAGGGCGTGGGGAATGGTTTTCATTTGGATGAAGCGAAACGCGGAGGACGCGGAGAAAGACGCGGAGGTTCTATTGAGGA
>JBOFET010000300.1:0-1716 GCA_051648225.1 Luteolibacter sp. | reverse complement strand
GAAGAAATACTCGGCGTAGAGCCGAAGACGCGAACTGTTCACGCCCGTCGAGCGGCGCTGATATTCGGCAGCATACATCGGCGTGCGAAGAAGCAAATCCGCGAAGCGTGGCAGAAGTTGGCCCGGATCAAGCGGGCGATAAACACCATATGCCGGGCTAACAATTCCTGTATATCGCGATACGCCAAGGGCTGCCATCCAAGCCCATAGCGTGTTGATCACCAAATCCTGCGGACGGCAAATCTTGTGGCCGACATTCGACTCAGCAAGGAACATCGTCACTGATTTCTGACTACGAGGTGTGACGCCCGTTTTGTGAGATACCGACAGCAACTCTTCCTTGCCTGTCTTGGATCGTTCATCAATCTCCCGGAATAGGAACTTTGCGCGGCGTAATCGCCACGATGCAGGTATTGAACCAATCCAACGTTCGTCCGTTTCCTGATATGCCGGATACGGTTTGAGACCCTCGATCATGCGGCACCTCCTTCTAGCGCCCCAACGGGGCAGAGCCATGCCAGCCCAGGGCATCGCCCTGGGTTAGAGACGGAAAATGAATTGAGCCCTGAAGGGGCGGGCCAAACCTGGTGCCGCGCGTTAGGCCGCCCTTTCAGGGCTCCGGTAAATGTACTGACCGGGAACCTAGGGCGTTGCCCTAGGCTGGCTTGAGGTCGCCCCGTTGGGGCTTTGGAGCTTGGAATCATGCCGTGGCTCCTTTCGTGATTTCACTGAGTAGCCCATCGGTTTCCTTCTCCAGCGCGAGGATGTCTGAACTGATCTGCGCGAGGGTCCGGAGCTGGGGCGGCTGATAGAAGTGGCGGGTGAAGCTGACTTCATAGCCGATCTTGGTGGCGTCCTTCTTCACCCAGGCATCCGGCGTGTAGGGCAGGACCTCGCGGCGGATGAAGGCCTCGATGCCGCCTTCTTCGAGCAGCGGAATTTGCTCGCTGTCGCGCAGGTCGGAATCCGTTTCGTATTCGACGACGGATTTTTTCCCGTCGATGACGACTTCGTAAAGACCGTGGAGCGGATCGAGCTGGGTGGCGGATTTGCCGCCTTTGCCGGACTTGTGGATTTTCGCAATGACAGGCGGAGCGCTTTCCTCGCGCCAGCTCACGGCTTTGTAGAGTTGCTTGCTGTCGGCGGCGGGCAGTTTGATGTCGAGTTTCCAGAGGGCGGCGAAGACGTGCTCGCGGAAGACGTTGTGGTCCTCGAAAAGTCCGCCGCCGATTTCCTCGCGGAGGCGGGTGGCGGTTTCAACGAGGCGGCCGTCGCGCTCCCAGGTTTTCGGATCAAGCAGTTTGCGTTTGGTTTTCTCGGGCAGGCCTTTCTTTTTCGCGCCTTCCTCGTCGTCGGACTCCTCCTCATCGGCACCCCATTCGTCGAGGCGTTTTTCCAAGGCGTCGGCGATTTTCGGAAACTTGCGGAACAGGTCGTCGCCGAATTCGTCGTAGAGCACCGAGCGGATTTCCTCGTCGCCGGAAGCGAAGCGCAGGGACTCGATGCGTGGCAGGGAAAGCTGGCTGTGGAGCCGCAGCGGGCGCTCGACGACGTCTTTCCAGTAACCGAAGGCTTCGTTCGGGAAGATTTTCGACTCGGGTGTTTCCTTGAAATCGAGGAACACGCGGGTGATGCGCTCGATGTCGTCCGGGGCGAGTTCGCAGTTCTTTTTGCCGAGGTTTTTGCGCAGCGGTTTGAACCACTGGGAGGCGTCGA
>JBOFET010000299.1:0-4351 GCA_051648225.1 Luteolibacter sp. | reverse complement strand
TGTGCTAAGGGGCGATTTCGCAAAAGGTGATGTGCGACCGTATCTTTGGGTTGATGCACTCAGTCACCACCGCTGACGGTGGGCTTGATCTCGGCGAGCAGGGCTTCTGCGGTGAGTTCGGCGAAAGATCCTGGGGCGCCGGAGTAGTGGATCTTGCGCTCGCCATCGAGCACGAAGACGACGGGCCACAGGCCGATGCGATATTCACGGGCGAGTTTGTTTTCCGGGTCTGAAAAGCTGGTCCATGTCACGGTGTCGTCGGCTTCAAGAGCGCGTAGTTTTACTTCCGGGTCGTTGTTGACCCCGAGGACGACCAGTGGGCGGTCTTTGAATTTGCTGACGAGTTTGTTAGTGACCTCCACGACGCGGTTTCCTTCCTGCATGCTGTTGTTCCAGAAGAGGAGGACGATGACCTTTCCTTTGTTCGCCTCTAGCGAGAGCGGGCGGTTCGCAGAGTCCAGGCCGATGAGGTCGGGTGCGGTGCGGCCCTTGGTGAGGAAGCGGATGATGTAAAGCTGGTCCTCCGCGAGCTTGGCGACGGTGATGCCGTCGAGGTCCACGTCTGAGCTCTGGATGATGGCCTTGCGGAGGTAGGTGAGGCGCTTGCGCATGATCTCGGCGTCGTCACCGAGGGTTTTGAGCTGCATGGCGGCGGCAAGGGCAGCGACGCCCTGGGTCTTGGAGTCGGGGTGGGTGGATTGGATCTTCTCCAGCAGATTGAGCGAGCGCGGATTGGGCACGACCGAGAGTGCGGCGGCCATGGGAATGAGTTTGAGGCTCTTCAAGTGATAGGTCTCGACCGCCTGCCGGATGGCATCGTTTTCCTTGACGAAGGCGGCTGCCATGGACCCGGCGGCGTCCGTGGTGGTGAGGGTGCCGGTGGTGCGGAGGAACCATGCGGCAGGATCCAGAGTCCAGTCTTGGTCAAGGGAAGAGCGGATGGTGTCCCACATCTTCTGGGCATGGGTGGCGGCATCCGGACGGCTGCTCCAGGCCTTGGCACGATCTTCTGGAGTGGTGGCGATGCGCATTTCGAGCGCCCATTTTTCCATCGCGAGCTGATAGGACTGACGCACGCTGCGGGCCTCCGCTGGAGAGGCTTGCGCGTCGGAGAAAACCAACAGGAAAAGCAGTGGGAATGAGCGGATCGAAGCATTCATGACGGGAAGGCTAAACCGCGTGAACAGGAAGTGGAAACCCGAAAAGGTGGGTCTAGCCGTAGGCGCTGATGAATGCCGCGCCAGCCTCGCGGGCTTCGCGATCCGCTGCGAGCACGGTGTCCAGCGTGTCGGAGGGTTTCATTTGGTGACCATCCATCACGGCGGCGACGCATTCCCAGATGCCGGGAAATGAAATTTTTCCGGCGCGGAAGGCATCCACGGCGACTTCGTTGGCGGCATTGAAAACGGCGGGCAGCGTCCCCCCGGCCAGTCCGGCGCGGCGGGCAAGGTTGAGCGCTGGGAAATCCTCGCGGCGCGGAGCTTCGAACTCTAACTTCCCCAACGCCGGGAAATCCAGCGGGCGCAGGCCACCCTTGACCCTGCGAGGCCAGGTGAGGGCGTATTGGATGGGAAAGCACATGTCCGTGCGGCTCAACTGGGCGAGTACCGAGCCATCGGTGAACTCGACCATCGAGTGGATGATGCTCTGCGGGTGGACGACCACGTCGATGCGTTCCATGCCGATGCCGAATAGCCAGCGTGCTTCGATCATCTCCAGGCCTTTGTTGAAAAGCGTGGCGGAGTCGATGGTGATCTTCGGCCCCATGTCCCACGTCGGATGCTTGAGTGCCTCTGCCACGGTGACATGAGGGATGCGCTCTGCCGCTAGATTTCGGAATGGTCCACCCGATGCGGTTAGGATCAACCGTGAGACTTCACTTTCTCCGCCGCGGTGGCCGTCGAGGCATTGGAAAATCGCGTTGTGCTCGCTGTCCACCGGGAGAATGGCGACGCCGCGTCTGCTGGCTGTGGTGGTGATGATTTCGCCAGCCATGACGAGGATTTCCTTGGAGGCGACGGCGAGATCCTTACCGGCTTCGATTGCTGCTAGAGCAGGGAAAAGTCCTGCGGTGCCGACAATGGCGACTAGGACCATATCGGCTTCTGCCAGTGTGGCGAGTTCCAACAGACCCTCCGCGCCGAGGTGGAGTCGCACGCCGGAGGGAAGCAGGGCGCGTAGCTCGGATGCCTTGGTCGTGTCGTAGATGGCCACGTGGCGGACGCCGGTCTGGCGGGCTTGGGCGGCGAGTGCCGCCACATTGGAGCCAGCGGCGAGTGCGACAATTTCAATTTCGTCTGGCAGCTCGCGGGCGACTTTAAGCGTCGAGCAGCCGATCGAGCCGGTGGACCCTAGCAGCACGACACGGCGTTTGCGGGGCAGGGGGGTCATGCGGCGGGGAGAAGGATCCACTTCAGATAGAAGTACAGTGCGGGTGCGGTGAAGCAGATGCTGTCAATCAGGTCGAGCGACCCGCCGATGCCCGGAAGCATGCTCCCGGAATCCTTGGCGTGGAGCGCGCGCTTGACCACGCTTTCCGCAAGATCTCCGATGACAGCCAGCACTGCGAGAAGGACTCCGAGGATGCTGACATGGCTCCAGTTTTGGAAAAATGCGAGTTGAGAGGGAAACAGCGCATAGAGTCCGCAGGCGGCGAGCTGGGCGAAGATGAGAGCACCGCCGAAGCCCTCCCAAGTTTTCCCCGGGCTGATGTGGGGGATCATCTTGTGGCGACCGATCATCGAGCCGACAATGTAGGCTCCCATGTCGGTGAACTTGGTGACCGCAAGCAGCCAAAGCAGAAGGAACGCGCCGGAAGTGCCGACGATCCCCGGTGTCTCCACGGCACTGGGCACGATGAAGGTGACGCGTGCCGCGAAGTTGAACAACACGGCGATGTAAACGAAGCCGAGTAGATTCGCCGCGACGGCCATCAGCGATTCCACCCCGCGGATCGGGTGCCGGAGGGCGAGGATAAACAATCCCACCATGGCGATGACGATCGCCAGGGCGTCGAACTCATGGGGAATGGATTTTTCTCCCTGCAAGAACTGCCAGTAGATGCCGCCCGAGTAACAGGCAGCTAACAAAATCCCAAACTGGGGTGAGCACCTCACGGAGTCCGCGCGAAGCATCCGGAAATACTCGACGGTGGCGATCATGGTGAGACCACCGATCAGGCCAAGAAACGCCCAAGACCTGGCGCTTAAAAAAACGCCGGTGACGAGCGCCCAGAGGAAAATCGTGCTGACACTCCGGCGGGCGAAGACCACTGCTTTCGAGGGGACCTGAGGAGTCGGGTTGTCTGCCATAGCGCCGCAGAATCCAAGACGGCTGCGGGGGATGTGGCAACTCATTCATCGGAAGTCGCGCAACTCTTTTGACGAGGTGAGGTTTGATGACTCGACGAGACCCGGAAGGGTTTCAATCACTCCAACCAAATCACTATCATGAAAAAGACCAAATTGATCGCCCTGAGTGTCCTGATCGGGACGTGTGCCTGCGCCGCCGCGAAAGACCGCCCGGATAGACCAGATCGCCCCATCATCGCGGCATTGCTCGCTCGATTCGACACTGACAAGGATGGCAAGCTCTCTCCCGAGGAACGCAAAGCGATGCACGAAGAACGCAAAGCAGAAATCCTCAAAAAGTTCGATGCCGATGGCGACGGAACGCTCTCCGATGCGGAGAAGTCCGCTGCAAAAGCCGCCCGCGAAGCCAAGCACGCCGAGCTGCTCGCCAAATACGATACCGACGGCGACGGCAAACTCAGCCCTGCCGAAGTGAAAGCCGCTCGCGACGCTGGTGAAGAGCTTCCCATGCGCGGGGGTCCCGGCGGACGGGATGGGAAACGACCCGGCGGACCACCTCCAGCCCCCGCAGCTGAGTAGTCCGACACGGTCCTTCCCGCGACCGGAAATCCCTCGAAACCGCAGGTGGGTCTCGCCCGGCTGCGGTTTTTTCTGTCTTCCAAGCACCGGGGAAGATTCCGTTTTTCACTTCCCTGCGGACGCTATCTTCTTCCCATTTACCGCTTTTGGCGGCTGACTCGCCCCGCTCACCTGAAAAAAATCATGACCCTCGCTGAACTCCAAGAACTCCACTCCCTGCCGTTTTTCGATCTCCTCAAGCGTTCGCACGAGGTGCATGAAACATCTTTCCCGGATGGAAAAATCCAGCTTTGCACACTTCTCTCGATTAAGACCGGCGGTTGTTCCGAAGACTGCTCGTATTGCGCCCAGTCCGCCCACTACAAGACCCAGTTGGAGTCCCAGGTCCTGCTCGAAAAGGAAGAGGTCATGAAACACGCGCGCGATGCCAAGTCCTCGGGGTCCACCCGGTTCTGCATGGG
>JBOFET010000298.1:0-1745 GCA_051648225.1 Luteolibacter sp. | reverse complement strand
GGGAGATGCTCCAAAATCGTGAGAAGGAGACCGCCGCAGCCAATCTGGAAGCCGGGAAAAAATTCCTCGCGGAAAATGCTAAACGCGAAGGTGTCACCACCAACAAGAGCGGCCTTCAATACGAGGTCATCAACAAGGGCGGCGACAAAAAATACGTCGCTCCCAAGGAGGGCGAGGAAGATAACAAACAGTTCATGGTGAACTACAAGGGGACGCTCATCGACGGCAAGGAATTCGACGCCTCACCCGCAGGTGAGCCGGTTCCCATGACGTTGCAAGTGGTTCCCGGCTTCAAGGAGGCTCTCACCACCATGCCCGTCGGAGCGAAGTGGAAAGTCTATCTGCCAAGCGAACTTGCCTACGGCGAAGAGCGCCGCAGTGCGGACATCGCCCCTAACAGCGCTTTGGTATTTGAACTCGAACTCGTCGATATCAAGGACGCGCCCCCGGCACCGGAAGGCGGCATGCCGTTCCCAATGCCCCAAGGCGCCCCGGGTGGCCCGCAAGGCGAATGATCTCCAACACTTGATCCTGTGTTTTCCAAAGACCGCCGGTATTCCACCGGCGGTCTTTTTTTGCGCCGATGCCAGGAATTCTGAAAATGATTGAATCCAATTTCCTTGCCGCAGCGAACCCCTCGATAACTGCGGAACGACAAACGATTCCCGGTTTCCAACTCAGACCCCTAACCAAATTAATAATATGAAAACCATCCGACCTCTGTTCAAATCCATCGCTTGTGTCCTTGCAATGGCCAGCTTCACCACCGGCTCCGTCTCTGCGGCGGAGAAAAAGGACATCGTTGACACCGCCGTCGCCGCCGGATCCTTCAAGACTCTCGCTGCCGCGCTTGGGGCTGCAGGTCTTGTGGAAACCTTGAAGGGTACCGGTCCTTTCACCGTGTTTGCGCCGACGGATGAGGCCTTCGCCAAGCTTCCTGCTGGCACCGTCGAGTCGCTGCTCAAGCCTGAGAACAAGGCCAAGCTGGTGAACATCCTCACCTATCACGTCGTCGCGGGCAATGTGGATGCCGCCGCCGCCATGAAACTCACCGAGGCAAAAGCGCTCAACAAAAAAGAGCTCAAGCTGGAAGTGAAGGACGGCGCGCTCTTCATCGACAAGTCCAAGGTGACCACTGCCGACGTGGCCTGCACCAACGGCACGATCCACATCATCGATGCGGTCCTGCTTCCGGCTGACAAGTGATCCAAATCTGTCAGTCGCTCTTCCTAACGCCTTTCCGGTCCTGTTCGTTCGAAGCACGGGGCCGGGGAGGTTTTTTGGTCGATTGGTTGGCAATCGCAAGAGCGGCTGGAAGGACGCGCAGGAAATCTTGGACAAAATTAACAAGCCATCTATCGTTCGGCAGAAACGGTGACGGAGGAAAAACTAACATCCACGGGGTTGATCCTGCCCCGCGTCGCTGCGGGCGAGGCGGAAGCGATGGGCCAGTGCCTCTCGGCGTTTGGTGGACTCGTTTGGTCGGTTGTCCGCCGCTACCTCAGGAATCAAACGGAGGCCGAAGATCTCGTGCAGGAGATCTTCATCGAAATCTGGAAGAAAGCGGCTTCTTTCAACCCTGCAGTCGCCTCGGAAACCACCTTCGTGGGCCTCATCGCCCGCCGCCGTGCGATCGATCACTTGCGCCGCCAAGGCCGCAAGCCGGATTTCGAGCCGCTGTCTGCCGCCGGATCAATCCCGCTGCCCGCCCTGGAAAAATCATCCGTTCTGTTGGATTCCGAGAC
>JBOFET010000297.1:0-5157 GCA_051648225.1 Luteolibacter sp. | reverse complement strand
TTGTCGAAGATGGCCTGGCTTCCAAAACCCTGGCAGCTTACATCGATCTCAACCCGGTGCGGGCGGGAATCGTCTCAGACCCTGCGGACTACCGCTGGAGCAGTTATGGCGAAGCGATGGGGGCGACCGGGAAAAGTGGCGCCAAGGCGAAAGCCGGCCTCGTGCGTGCAATCATGGCCGGAAAAGGCTGGGACGCCGATGCGAGACACTGGCCAGGCAAGATTTCGAGAGAGTATCGCCTGCTTCTTTGTGCCGAGGGTAAGGAAGTCACTCGGGAAACCGTCGATCCCCGAGGCGGTCGAGTGACCCGGTTAGTAAGGAAGGGCATGAAACCCCAACAGGTGAAGTCCGGGACGCAACCGCTTGCGGCAGGTCGTGAGGTGGCCCTGCACAAGATGCTGCGGTGGAAAGTGCGATATTTCGCCGATGGTGCGGTGATCGGGAGCCGGACGTTTGTGGATGACTACTTCGCCCAATGCCGGGATCGATTCGGGCCGCAGCGCAAGACCGGAGCCCGCAAGCTGCGGGGAAATGCGGCGGGCGCAGCAGGAGTGCTTTGGAGCCTGCGAGACCTGCGGGCCGACGTCTGATTTCGGAGTTTTCCCTTCTTATCGTAGGCAACCTTTCCCCGCAGATAACAGAAACGGCGCGGGACGTCGGGTGCCGATGGCTCCGTATTTCGCAATCCGCCAACCGCTGGCGGCCAATGCGCTGATCCATACTTCCACTTCGACCGCTTCAGCTGCTCCGGCAGGGTGGCCGGGATAACAGATGACGGATAGAACTCCACCAGGTTTGAGAAGAGTCGTAGCGACTTCCAAGGCACTCAGGGTTTCAACGGACTCGGTAGTGATTTCGTGATTCTCACCGGGCAGATAGCCGAGATTGAACATGACGACCGCGACGGATCCAGCAGTGGCGTGATCTCCCATCTGCACATGAGACTTGTGCAAAAACTCCACCCAGTCCGAATCACCCACACGCTCTCTGGCAGAGGTTAGCGCCGCTTTCTGCACGTCGAAGGCGAGCACTTTCCCCGCTGGCCCCACACAGCCTGCTAGAAACGAGGTGTCATGGCCGTTTCCCGCTGTCGCGTCGATCACGAGATCGCCGGGGCGAATCATGGGCCGGAGGATTTCCTGCGCCAAGGCTGTGGGACGGGGTGGAAACAGGGGATCGGAATCAACCGGGGTCATGATCGAGCGCTTGGTTGAGAAACTTCCGGATATCCACGTCCGGCTCGGGTTCGATGCCGTCGATGAGCCATTCGGCCAGCCGCCGAGCCATGCCAGGCGCGTAGAGCGAGCCTTTCGAACCCAGTGCGTTGAACATCCAACCGCCATCGGCGAGTGGCCCGATGAACGGCTGACTGCGGCGTAAAATCGGCCTCACGCCGGTCTCGTGATCGACCACTTCGAAAGTCTCGCCACCCAGACGCCTCGCGATTTCCTCGATCCGCAAGCGGCCTGCGGTGGTCGGGAGTTCGTTGAGTTCGTTCCACTCGTAGGTGGAGCCGGCTCTAAAAAGTCCCCTGCCCTGCGGCACCAACCAGCCACCCGCACCGATGCGGATCTGCTGTTCGTTCCAGCCTATCGCACGGACAGTTAGAATCTCTCCCTTCGCGCAGCGGTGCGGGCCGTATCGACCAGTCATCAATCCGACCGCGCCGTCACAGCGAATGGCATCCAGCGAGGAATCCTCACCTAACTGGAAGCAGCCAAGCGATTTAAAAAACTCACGCGAGCCGTCGAGAAATGCCCGCGTATCGAGCCTTCCGCCGCCCCGGAGTTCCACCGCGCCGATCCAGCCGGGAGGTGCCTGGACCTCCCCGGCGATCCACGGCGCGACATCCGGTGAGTCCAGCTTGGAGACAATTTTCCGCCATTCTTTTTCCGATCCCGCGAGGCGAAGGACGGGAAACGGATACCACACCTGTCGGCCGATGGATGTTTCCACTGCGGCATAAAACGCCAGCGCTTCGGGCAAAAACTCGGCGATGCGCCAGCTGGGTTCGAAATTTTTCCCGGTGACCGGATTCACCATTCCGGCCGCGACCCGCGAGCTACCGCCGGTGCCGCGATCCATGAGTGTGAACTCAACCCCGCGCTTCCAGAACTCCCAAGCGAGACAAGTCCCGGCGAGGCCTTGTCCGACGATGGTTCTCACTGCGGTGTGAGTTCTCCGTTCGGATCCACCCACGCCGGATCGTGGCTCTTGGCGTAGTTGAACAGGTGTTTGTGCAGATAGGGGACAAACGTCGCCTTTTGCTCCTTTGGCAACTTCGCGACGATCGTGTCGTTAAGCGCCCGCATCAGCTTCTGCATGAGGTGCAGCGTGAGTTGGCGGCCTTTGCGGGCTTTTTGCACCTGCTTGTGGTTCAGTTGCTCGGGGGAAACTTCCACCAATTCATGATTGGTAATGTTCCAGCGGACCATCAAGCCGTCGAGCGGCTGCGGTCCGTGATCGCGTGTCAGTTCATCCATGTCCCTGCCTAGCCCATCGGTCGCCCGCGACTAAGCAAAAAATTCCTGCGTGGCGCCGACACTTGGGAAAATTTCGAATTTCTTGCGTGCCTCCCGCCGCTCCTTCACCCTCTCCGGCGTGATGCGTTTTGCAGTGTTAGGCAGTGGAAGTGGTGGAAATGCGGCGGTCGTCGAGTGCGGCGAGCTGCGGCTCATGGTGGATGCCGGACTGAGTGCGAAGCAACTTTCGCTACGGCTCAACCAGCTGGGGATAGCCCCTGAATCGCTCGACGGAATCCTGCTTACCCACGAGCACGGCGATCACGTGAGCGGGTTGAAAATTTTCCTCAAGCAGTATTCCATCCCCGTGTACACCACGGCTGCCACCGCCCGGGTGGTGCGGGAAACCGGGATCGAGGGAGCAACTTGGAAACTTTTCGAAGCCGGCCAAGCATTCGCGATTCACGGCATCGCGGTGGAGACCTTCGCCATCCAGCACGATGCAGTGGACCCTGTCGGGTTCGTGGTGGGGCATGACACGCGGCGGATTGGATTCCTGTCGGACGCGGGATTTGTGACCCGCAGCATGACCGAGCGGCTGCGCGGATTGCACGCGATTTTCGTTGAGGCGAACTACGACGAAGGACTGTTGGAAGCCGACACCAAGCGTCCATGGTCGATCAAACAACGGATCAGCTCGCGGCACGGGCATTTGTCTAACGCCCAAGTCACCGAACTGATCCGGGACATCGCCCATCCCGCGCTTGGCCGGGTGGTGTTAGGCCATTTGAGTTCCGACTGCAATACACCGGAAATCATCCTGACCAAGCTGCGCGAGTGTCTCGCGGGTCTCGGGCACGACCATGTCAGTCTGCATTGCGCCTGCCAGCGCACGCCGAGCGACTGGTTTCCTTGTTAGTCATCCCCGCCGGTCCGCAGCGTGAGGGATCTCACCGCGAGTGCGGCGCTGGACGAGGCACCGAGGCGGATCTCATCAAATGTCGTCCCCACCGGAAGCTTGCCCGCACAGAAAGCCGGGCCTAACGGCAGGCCGCCCTCGTGCAAGCTCGCATCACCGGTCGTGCGATCGTAGCGCAGAGTGACGGTCTTGGACCCGACGATCCGGTTACCCGGCAAGATGGCGGGGACACGCTGCTTCACATCCAGCGACCACGTTCGCTCGGGGCCGAAGGCGTCGCCGAAAAACAACATCTCCACCCCTTGGCTGAACAAGCTCAAACCGGCCCATCCATCAGAATGAAATGCACCGCTAGACGGAGCTTTCGTCTCGAGAGTGGCGAGCAAGACCGACTTGTCGCCAGCGGGCTCAGCCTGGGGCAAACGCCGGAAGACCGAGTAGTTCACGCCCTCGATGCGATCTCCGGAGATGGAAGGATTTCCGTAGTCCACCCGCCAGTCCGCTTTCATGAACGGCGCTGCGCAAATCGTTTCGAACGTGCCCAAATCCTCGGGAAAACGATCTTCAGCCGCTGAAAACAACTCGATCCCATCCGCTCCGGCAATCCGGCCCGCCTCTCCGGCTGATAGAATCTGACCGTCGCTTCTGCCATTCGGGCGCATGCTCACCTTGCCGTCGAGCACATGCAGCTCGTCCGGCTCGTTTTTCGATGTGACGATGCCGAATTCGGTTCCGAGATCCACGGTTGACATCGAGGGAGTGGTGACTTCAAGCCGCCCACCGGATTTCTCCCGGTAGAATCGACCGCAGCCCTCTGCGAGATGCAGGGACTCGGAGGAGACGAACGTGAGAGCGGATGGTCCGTCGATGAGGGCCGAAACGGAAGGGCCTGGCGAAATCCTCGCTTGGCCATGCAGGAGCTGGAGCGTTTCTCCGATGGCGAGATTGGTGGATTGAGCGCCGTTTCGAAAAGTGCCGTCGATCTGCCAGACCGCGTCCGGTGAGAAACTCAAGCTAGCGGTGACCGGGGCGGACTGTGGCACGGCGGAGAATTTCAGATAGAAAACACCCGCCAGCAGCGCGACCGAGGCGGCAGCGATGACCGCGAACTTCGCGGGAAACTTGCGCCCGGTGATCGGCACCACGTTTCCAGCCACGGGTATGCTTTCGTATTCTTCGCTCAACGAGTGGTGCAGCAGCGCGTAGTCTCCATACTCCTTGATGAGTTCTGGTTCCTGCCGCATGCGCTGTTGGAAGCTGTCGAAGGTCTGTTGGGAAACGGCTCCATCCAGGACTTGCTGGATCAGGTGATGGTCGGATTTCTTCATCCCGGATTGCGCAAGGTGGCTTGGAGTTGGCGCTCGATGCATCGTTTGAGCACCGCGCGCAGATTGAAAAGAATCGCCTTGAGCGTGCCGGAGCTGCGGTGGGTCGTCTCGGCGTATTCCTGCAGCGAAGAGGCCGTGGCGTAGCGGTGGTGAAGCAGATCCCGGTCTTGCGGGCGAAGTCGTGCGAGGCAGGCACGCAGCGCTAGGTGGCGCTCCTCGAGGTCTTCCGGCTCGATCTCAAACTCGGGAGAAATCCGCTCAATTAGGTCATCGTCGAAAACCAACCAACCATGAGAGACGAGGCGCCGGCGATGGTTGAGCAGATGATAGCGGATCGTCTGGAAGGCCCACGCTTTGAAATTGGTGCCGATTTGAAACGACTCGCGCTTTTTCCAAAGGGTGATGTTCACTTCTTGCAGCAGGTCCCGCGCACCCGAACTACCCGGTG
>JBOFET010000296.1:0-2504 GCA_051648225.1 Luteolibacter sp. | reverse complement strand
TCGGCGGCTGGAGTTTTGGTTTCCGGGGCGGTGGGGGGGAAGAGGCCGAGGCGGTATTTGGCGCGGATGCCGCGGTGGGTGGGCTCGTCTTCGTCGTGCTCGTTGTTGGCGGCGTTTTGGATGGCGAGGAGGGCGAGGTAGAGTTGGTTTGCCTGTTGCGTGGTTTCGTTGGTTTCGTCTTTGCTGTCGGCTTTTTTGTCGAGGTTGTCTTTGAAGGCTTCTTTGGCAACGGCGATGGCGGCGGCGAAGTCGGTGTTATCTTTGGCGATCCAGCCTTGCTTTTTGAGGGCGGCGGCGTGGTCGGCGTGGGAGCAACTGGCGAGGAGCTTGTCGGCATTTTGGAGCATGGTGCCGATGTCGGCGGGGCCGTCGTTGCCGATGAGGAAGGTCTCGTGGAGGAGGACGCTCTGGCCGCGGTAGGCGAGGCGGGCGGATTTGCGGGCGCGGGTTTTGAATTTGTTGACCTTCTCGATGGCGTCGCGCTGGGTCTTAGTCATGGTGCCGAGGTGGCCACGGATGAGGTGGGTGGCTTCGCCATCGGGGTTGAGCTCGGTGAGGAGGGCGCGGGTGGTGGCAACGTGGCCGTCTTCGAGGCGGGCGTCGATGAGGGGTTTTTCCTCGGTGCTCTCGGCGGTGGTGAGGATGAGATCGGCCTCGGTGTAGAGGGTGGCGATGGGGAGGAGAGAGGTGGAAAAGCGGGATTTCGGGGTGGAATGGGTTGTTTTGTGGCGAGTTGGGATTGTTTTGCGGCTTGCGGGGGTGGAATGCGGTTTGCGGCGCTTGTTTTATGGGTAGATGGGATTGTTATGCAGCTTGCGGGTGGTGCTTTGTAGCCAGCGGGGGTTGCTTTGCGGCTTGCAGGGATTGCGTTGTAGCCAGCGGGGATTGCTTCGTTGCCAGCAGGGGTATTTTTGCAGCTTGCGGCTCCAATTTTGCAGCTTGCGGCTCCAATTTTGTTCCTTGCGAAGGAATTTTTGCGAGGAGCCGAGGGTTGGTGCGACGCAGAGGGGAAATCGGATGTCGCGGGAAGATCACCTGGGAGGGTGCTTCTTTTTGCCGCGAATTCGTATTCACGGGCATGATGTGTCTTACAGAAATTCGGCGAGATCCAGCAGCAAATTTTTTTTGTTAGCGATCCAGCACCTCTCCATTGAGGAGGATTAAAAGCATGATAAAAAGCTTGTCACACTGTCATGTCCGCATCTCCGCACACATTGCGCCTTTGCAATCAACTCTAGCCCCGTCGCTGCTTTCTTTCGCCGTCTTCGCTGAAGCTACACCGGGCTACAATGAAGGGACGTTAAATAGGGTCATTGCTCAATGATTTACAAAACCTACCGTCGGCGGTCCTTCTGAAACGCTCTAGAGGGCGCCTCTCGCATTTTCGCCAGAGTCTCGGCGGCGATGGCGGCGGTGCGATGCGGATCTCGATCAGTCTAACGGGGCACAGGGGAGGTTTTTGAGCTTTCTGTGGCTCGATGGATCCGGGAGGTTGGGTTCTTCGTGGACTCTTCGTGGGCTTTTCGCTTCGCGGGCGGACTGAAGGCCGCGGTCCGAGAAGAGCTCCGCGCTAGGGCCGGAGCTGCCGTGAATCGAGTCAGGTAACAGATTGAAACGTCGCGTCTTGTCTCGTTTCGTTGGCATTTCATAGACCGGGCGATCGGATATCGCCCTTTTTTGGGCAATGCGAATTTTTTCAGCCCTTAATGGCATTGGACTGAGGTCCAGATAGGCCCTAGCAGCAACCGGCGGCTGCACAAGCCGGTGCGCCGGTCGCCGGGCTGGCGGGGAGCGTGTGATCGTGCTCGGGAGCGGCCATCGCAGGATTCGGTTCGAGGGTCTCGAGACCGAGTTTGGCGAGGAGCTTGCGATCCGCCTCAGCGGTCGGGTTTTCACCGGTGAGGAGTTTCTCTCCGTAGAAGATCGAGTTCGCTCCGGCGTAGAAACACAGGGCTTGGATTTCGTCGGAAAGTCGGTCCCGGCCTGCGGATAGGCGGACTTTTGCCGTGGGCACGGCGATGCGGGCGCAAGCGATCATGCGGACGAGATCGAAGGGGTCCACCTGCGGGTTGTGCGCCATCGGCGTGCCGGGCATCGGCATGAGCGAGTTGATCGGCACGCTCTCAGGGTGAGGGTTGAAACTGGAAATCACTTCTAGCAGGCGAAGCCGGTCGGTGATGGTTTCACTGAGGCCGAGGATACCACCGCAGCAGACGGACATGCCGGCTTCCTGCACGTTGCGAATCGTCCGCAGGCGGTCGGCGTAGGTGTGGCTGGAGACGATGTTGGGATAGTGTTCCGGCGAGGTGTCGAGGTTGTGGTTGTAGGCATTCACTCCGGCATCGCGGAGCTGCCGTGCTTCCTCCGGGCCAAGCTCGCCGAGGGTGACGCAGACTTCCATGTCGAGCGTAGCGACCTCGCGGACGATATCGAGCACCTGGTCGAACTTGGGAGTCCCACCGCGGACGCCTTTCCAGGCCGCGCCCATGCAGAACCGGGTGGAC
>JBOFET010000295.1:0-4720 GCA_051648225.1 Luteolibacter sp. | reverse complement strand
TACGCGAGCTGCTGGCTCAAGGTCCACCATCCGGCGGAATTCTACGCCGGACTCATCAACCACCAGCCGATGGGATTCTACTCGGTGAACACGCTGATTCAGGATGCGAAACGCCACGGCATCCGCATCAAGCCGGTTTCCTGCCTGTGGAGTGGCGAGCTAACCGAAGTGGAGGATGACACGACATTGCGGCTCGGGCTGAACGGGATCAAAGGTCTATCAAGTGCGGATCGGATCGTCGGCGAGCGGATGAAATCGCCGTTTTCCTCGCTGGAGGATTTCATGACCCGAGTCCGACCGACGGCGAAGGAAAAGCGGCTGCTCGCCCAAGCCGGAGCGCTCAACGGGCTGCCGGATGTGGCCCACCGGCGGAGCGCTTTGTGGCAGGTCGAGCTGCCATTACACGACGATCTACTCATTCCAACCCGTCCTAACGGGCAAGAATTTCTCGCAGTCATGTCGATGGAAGAGCGCTTGACTGCGGATTTTCAAACGCAGGGAGCCTCCACCGGCCCGCACCCGATGCAGCTGTGGCGCGAGCGGTCCGGCAGCCGCAGTATCCTCCGCGCCACAGATTTGGAAAACTTGCCGCACGGCATCCCAGTCACCGTGGCGGGTCTGGCGATTTGCCGCCAGCGCCCCGGCACGGCCAAGGGGCACTGTTTCATTTCCATGGAAGATGAGACCGGCATCGCCAATCTCTTCGTGCCGAAGAAGACCTTCCACCGGCTGCGGCAGGTCATTTCTCACGAGCCATTCCTGTGGGTGGAGGGAGTGCTACAACGTTCGGAAGGCGACCAACCGACGGTCTATGTGCTCCACGTCGAGCCGCTGCCCGGGATCGGGCCGGAGCACGCGACGCGGTCGCATGATTTCCACTGAGACTACCGCTGCGGCACTTTGCGGAGTTTGGAAATGTCGTGACCGGAGTCTTCCAGGATTTTCACCATTTCGGCATAGCGGAGTGGCGGAATCGTCTTGGCCCGCGCCATGATCCAAGCGTATTTCCGGTCCGGCACGCCAATGATAGTGGTGGTGTAATCCGGCGAAAGGTCGGTGACGAGGTAGGCCGCCTTGACGGGCCAGACGAACTGCATCCGCCACTCAGCGTTCGTCTCGCGGTTGTGGATGAAACCCCGTGGATGATAGGTTTTTACGGGACCGTCGAAAGCTCCTTTGTTAAAAGTGAATGTCGTGGCAATGGTGCCGTCCGTGTCGAGTTTGTAGCTTTCCACCGCGTTATAGGCTTCTGTCTCGATGAAGGTCGGGATGTGCGCGATGACATACCAGTCACCCATGAATTTCTGCAAATCGACGCGACGGTCGATGGCACGCTGGGGAGTGGTTTGAACGGTGGGGGTGCTGCAAGCGGACAATCCGATGAAAGGGAGGGCGGTAGCGGCGAGTTGGAGAACTTTCATGATGAGAGAGAATTTTCTCATGATGGATGCGGTGACGGACTATCACAAGAGGGTAAAAAATGATTCTGCCATTTCATTTTTCTCCCAGGGAACTCCCGAGGGTTCAGTTTCTACGCTCCTGCTCGAGCCGGGTAACCAGCCGCTGTCGATGGAACTCGTATTGGTGTAGCCCGTTCTGATAGGCCTTCGCCTTGGAAGTGCCGATGATGATCGTGTAGAAACCGAAGGTGATGAATATCAGGCCGACCAAGGGGACAATCGCCGGGGCTCGGTGTGAACTCGTGAAAGTTATCCAAAAGATGCCGACTCCGATCATGACGATTCCCCCGATGATGGATCCTGCAGTGGACGGCACGGAGACATGGCCGTTTTTATCGCGCACCAGATAGCCTTGGCGCTGGTTCTCCCACTCGCGGTCGAGGCGCTCGAGGTCGTTCTGGAGTTCGATGACTTTGAGATTGTCCGCGAGCCGATCGGTGGTGCGCTCGATCTTGTCGAGCTGCCGGGTGTGCGTGATCGTCGAGTCATGGACGACTTCGAGCCGGGCGTTGCAATAGTTGCAGGTGACGTAGCGGATGGACTCGTCGATCTGGAGATCGGCCCCGCAGCCTTGGCAGCAGACTTTGGTGACTTTCATGGTTTGACTGCCTGATCAAGTTGATGCAACAGGCTCTTTCTTGCGGATTTATAACGGTGCTTCTGAAGCTGGAAGACTTCCGCCTTCGACCGCATGTTTCGCATGAGGTGATATGAAACGCCGATGGCAATGACACCTATGCAAATACCAAACACCGGTTGTGATGCTGCGAAACCGAATGCGAGGATACAAATACCAACGACGAAACCGATGATTCCATTTACGAATGCGTTTTCGGTGGTTGGCTCCACTAACTGTCCGTCTTGCGATCTGGCTGAAACTGATTGGCGGAACTTCTCCCACTCACGGTCAATATGCTCGATAGAGTTCTGAAGCTCGAGCACCCGCATCTTTTTTGATAGATGGTTTGTTGTCTCTTCGATTTTGTCGAGCTGCCGGGTGTGGGTGACCGATGGGTCATGGACGACTTCGAGCCGGGCGTTGCAATAGTTGCAGGTGACGTAGCGGATGGACTCGTCGATCTGGAGATCGGCCCCGCAGCCTTGGCAGCAGACTTTGGTGACTTTCATGCTGGCTGCTAGTTTTTCTTCGCATAGACCAGCCCGGTGCGCGACGGCGTATAGACCTGCATCACGCTGTCCGCAGTGACCGGATAGTCGAACGCGTGATCAACCCTTCCGTGACCGCCAGTATCGAGCTGGTCGGTGTCGAGGATGAGCTCGCGGGTTTCGAAACCGGGGACGTGGATCGGGTAGCCGAAGACGGAGTTCGCGGTGGAGAAATTGAAGACGAAGATGAGGTTCGCGCGCTCGGCGACGATGATTTTCTGGCCGTGGTCGATGTAGAGATTCTGCGCTGGCGGGGTGGTGAGTAGATCGTATTTTTTCGCGAACTCCATGAGCTGCTTGTCGAACTCGGCGAGCCAGCTGTATTTCAAATCCGGGTGGTCCACGAGCGACCATTGGCGGCGGCAGTAATGATAGGACCAGCCGTTCCCCTCGCGCGGGAAATCCAGCCACTCGGGGTGGCCGAATTCGTTGCCCATGAATGTCAGCCAACCCTCGCCGCCTAACACCAATGTCACCAGCCGGATCAGCTTGTGCAGGGCGATGCCGCGCTCGATGACCGGGTGCGGGTCGTTCTTGCCCATGTGCCAGTACATTTCCTTGTCCATCAGCCAGAAGGCGAGCGTCTTGTCGCCGACGAGCGCCTGGTCGTGGCTCTCCGCGTAGGCAATGGTCGCCTCGCCGTGCCGCCTGTTAGCCAGGACGCCCCACAGTTCGCCCATGTCCCAGTCTTCGTCGCGGCTGTGCTTGAGCAGCTTGATCCAGTAATCGGGAATGCCCATGGCGAGGCGGTAGGAGAACCCGATGCCACCGTCTGCGATCGGGCGGCAGAGGCCGGGCATGCCGGACATGTCCTCGCCGACGGAGATCGCGCCGGGCTTGATTTCTTGGATCAGTTGGTTGGCGAGTTTCAGATAGAGGATGGCCATGTCGTCCGCATCGCTGCCGAAGTAATCGTCGTAGCTGCCGAAGGACTTCATGCCACGGGAGTGGTAGAGCATGGAGGTGACACCGTCGAAGCGGAAGCCGTCGAAGCGGAACTCTTCGAGCCAGTAGCGGATGTTAGACAAAAGGAACTGGCGCACTTCTGGGCGGCCGTAGTCGAAGCATTTCGAGTCCCAGCCGGGATGGTCGCCGAGTGCGCCGTCGTGGAAATACTGGTGGCCGGAGCCGTCGAAGTTGTTGAGTCCCTCCGCCATGTTTTTCACGGCGTGCGAGTGTACGACGTCTAGCAGCATCGCGAGGCCGAGACCGTGGGCGGTGTCGATGAGATATTTCAAATCCTCCGGTGTGCCGAAGCGCGAGCACGGGGCGAAGAACGACGAGACATGATAGCCGAAGGACCCGTAATATGGATGCTCCTGCACCGCCATGAGCTGCACGGTGTTATAACCGGCCTTGGCGACTCGCGGCAGCACGTTGTCCGCGAATTCCCGATAGGTGTGCACCCGCGGCTCCTCGCCGGCCATGCCGACGTGGGATTCATAAATCAACGGCGCGGTGATGGTCGCGGGGTCGAATGCATGTTTCCAAATGTAGGGCTGCGGCGTGTTCCAGATTTGCCCGCAGTAGTCGTGCGTCGTCGGGTCCTGCACGGCGCGGCGGATGCAGGCGGGGATGCGGTCGCGGCGCGAACCGTCCGCGCCGATGATGTGGAGTTTGACTTTCTGGCCGTGAGCGAGGGCATCCGCTGTTAGTTCGAGACTCCACACGCCGCTATCCGAGGGAGCGAGCGGGTGGGACTCTCGGTTCCAGTGGTTAAAGTCGCCGATGAGAAACACGCCGAGTGCTGCCGGAACCCACTCGCGGACGGTCCATGTGTTCGTGGTGGGGTGAAAATGGATCCCGACATACTTGTGCCCGGTGGCGTAGGTGGCGAGCGATCTAGGGCCTTGTTCGATGGCCGCCAGCGCTTCGGAGAACTGGTTCATCCGCCGCTCGATGGCGCCTTGGTGAGGCTCGAGCCATGGATCGTCGAGGACAAGCTTGGGGGTCTGTGTCATTGCGTCTGAAGATGGAGCGCCCGCTGGCGGGCGGGAAGTCAAATCCTCCGGACCGCGAGCGTCCCGGCTCGCTTGAGAAAGTGAGGACAAAGAGAGGCGGTGGATGCCTCTGCGCTTTGGCGATCCTTTCGC
>JBOFET010000294.1:0-1795 GCA_051648225.1 Luteolibacter sp. | reverse complement strand
CAAGCCGGTTAGACCGAGGTTCACGGATTCGACAGGGAGCCAGTCGACGCTGCCTTCGAGGCCGGTCACTTGCGCTTGCTCGACGTTTTGTCGCTGCGAACCCGTGCCGCCGGGTGGGATGGTGCCGAAGATCTGTTTGATCTGAGCGGAGTTGGTGACGGGCACATTGGCGATGGCGTCCTTGATCCAATGTTGGAAGAGGGTGCCCTTGAGGGTCACTGTGTCGGTGGGCGACGCTTCGAGGGTGCCGGAAATGCTGAAGAAGCGCTCCGGGTCGAGTTCGGGATTCGCTTCGACGATGTCGTTGCGCACGCGGAATGGGCGGTGTAGCTCATTCAAGGTCGGCAGGCGGAAGGCGGTGCCGGCGGACAGCAGGCCTAGCAAATTCTCGTTGATCTGGTGGCTTGCTTCGACTGAAGCGGAGGGTTCGAAGCCATCGCGGTCATCCTGCACCTCCGCCCGCAGGGTCTTGCCGGTGGTGAGTGAGGTTTCGTTACGCCGCCCGTCGGAGAGTTCCCACCAGTCGAGCCGGACGCTGGCATCGAGCTTGGTCCGTTCGTTTGCCTGATAAGATGCGGCGGTGAACAGGCCGACCAGGGATTGGTCGCCGCCGGCCTCGCGCCTGCGGAAGGTGCCGACGTTTTCGTTTGTTTCTCCAGAGGCTTTTCGGGCGTCTGCTCCCGAGCTAACCGTCCATTTCCCGCCGCCGTCCCAGAGGGTGGTGAAGGAGCCGCCGGTCGCGTCGGCCGGGACGTCGAATTGGTCGAGCGCGAGTGTCTCGGCGGAGCGGGTGGCATTGACCGAGCTGAAGGTGGACTCGAATTCGCGCTGCTGATGCCACGCCACGGCTTGCCAGGAAAAATCCCCGTTTGCCGAGCTGACGCGAAGGGAGAGGTCCACGGCATCCGTGGAATTTTCTGATAGGGCGGTGCCGTTTCCGCGCTCTTCGGCATACCAAGACACGCCGGGTTCCACGATGAGGCCGGGAGCGGCGAGCCAGGAGAATTTCAGATTCGCGCCGTAGAGGTCGGTATCGAGCTTGCGGTCCACCGATCCGCGCTGTGAGGAATCGACTGCGAAAAACCCGTCGGTGTGCAGGCCGAAGGCGGAGAAAAGGGCGGCGATGGTCTTGTCCTCGTTGGTGAGTTGGTTGACGGTGGAGCCGCTGAGGGTGCCTTGGCTGCCGCCGCCGGTTTTCAGCGAGTGGAAGTTCTCGAACGCCGGACGCCCATTCATTTGGATGACTCCCGCAGGGCTTTGATTTCCCCATACGGCAGCTCTCGCGGCGGAGTCGATGCGGATGGAATCGAGGGTCGCTGCGTCGTAGCGCGCCCAGTAAACCCAGCCGCCGAACGGGTCGTTCTGAGGGATGCCATCGAGCAAAACCAAGGTCCGCGAGGCGGCGGTCGCGCCGGTATTGCGCAGGCTCACGCCAGCAGCTGTTGGATTTGAGGAAATCGACGACTGCCGCCGATAGAGCGAGAACGAGGGTTCCTTGGCGAGCATCTCGTCGATGGTCCGCGGTGCGGCGAGGCGGATTTCCTCGCGATTCCATTCGGCCAGTGGGGCGGCGGGCGAATCTCCAAGCTGACGCTCCGCAAGCACGGTGATGGGTGGGAGCAGCTCGGGTGACTGACCACAAGCGAAGCTAACAGTCAGTAGGATGGCTGCGAGGGTGGATCGAATCGTGGAGAAAGGGACTGTTGCCATGGGTGGGTTACTACGCCTGAAAAGAGGGATTGTTACCATTTTACCACTCCGTTTCTGCGACCATTCGGGTGAGGAGTGGACCGGC
>JBOFET010000293.1:0-1124 GCA_051648225.1 Luteolibacter sp. | reverse complement strand
GACGTGTTCGATGGAGGCGAAGCGGTTGCACCAGCAAAACTCTTCCTTGAAGGTCTTGATGAAGCGCTCGCAGAGGCCGTTTTGCTGGGGGGTGTAGGGGGTGATGTATTCCTGTTGGAGGCCGTAGTCCTTGACGACGGCGCGGTATTGGCGCGAGCCGAAGACCAGACCGTTGTCGTGGCGCAGGAGCATGCCTGGCGGGGCGTTGCGCAGGGTGCCGAAGCGTCCGAGGAGAGCTTCCTCCAGGGCGCGTTCCGCGGTTTTCGCCCTTCCGGTGGGTTCCAAGGCGTGGCCGAGGATCTCGCGGGTGCAGCAGTCGATGACGGGCACGAAGACGCACCAACCGTCCCTGCCGCAGTGGATGAGGGCAAGGTCGGTGGCCCACCTCTGGTCGGGACGATCGGCGATGGAGCGGGAGATCCGGACCCGCGGGCGGGCTCCCGCCTTTCGCTTCGGAAGGGTCCAGCCCTTGAGCTTCATGATGCGGTGGACCTTCTTGCGGTTGACCTGGATGCCCTCGATGAAGCGCAGACGGCTCCATGTGCCGCGCACGCCGCAGGCCGGCTCTTGGTGGTGGAGCTGCTTGATGCGGGAGGCGAGGTCCTCGTCGATGGGGCGGGGCTTGGCCTCGCGGGGCTGGTAGTAGGCGCTGGATCTCGGGAGGCCGAACCAGTCGCATACTTTGGAAACGGAGGCCTGACGACCCGACGCGCGCAGGGCTTGGAGGACGTGAGTCACGAGTCCGCGTCGGGCTGAGGTTTTCCCAGGCCCAAGTAGTCCCTGGCGATTTTGTAGGCCTCCATCTGCATGGTGAGGTCGCCGATTTTGGCGAGGAGGTCCTTCTTTTCGGCGCGATGCTTGGCTTCCGCGTCGCGCGGATGGGAGCGGAGTGCCTCGGTGCCTTGGGAGACGAAGTCGTCCGTCGACTGCTCGATTTCCGCGACGGTGAGGTCGTGGGATCTGGCGAGTTCCGCGGCGGTGGTTTTGCCTTTGATGATGTCCATGACCGCCGTGGCCTTGCGGCGAGCGGTCCATCGTTTGATGTCGTCGTTTGGATCACTCATGGGGTGCCTCCTTTCCCGATGGAATGGCGGAAATGGGGCTCAGAATCGAGCTTATTGCCT
>JBOFET010000292.1:0-8104 GCA_051648225.1 Luteolibacter sp. | reverse complement strand
ATCCTCGGTGACATCCCCACCCCGTTCCGCACGCCGGAAGGCCTCGACCTTCCGGAAAACTACGACCGCACCTACCGCGGACCGGTCACACTGCGCACCGCACTTGCCTGCTCGTTGAACGTGCCCGCACTCCGCGAGTTAAACCTCCTTGGTGGCCCCGAGCCGCTTCACCGACTGCTCGAAAACCTCGGCATCACCACCCTTGGCCTGGATTCCTCGGTCCACGGCCTCGGCCTCACTCTGGGAAACGCCCCCGTCCGTCTCCTGGAAATCACCAACGCTTACGCCACCCTCGCCCGCCAAGGCCGTCATTTTCCACCCACCCTCTTCCCTTCATCGCCCAAAGTTCGATCTCGGGTTTTCGACACTCAAAGCGCCTATCTCATCACCCACATCCTCGCAGACTCCACCGCCCGGGCGCCGTCGTTCCAGCCCGGAGGTCCGCTCGACCTTCCGTTCCCCTGCGCGGTGAAAACCGGCACCTCCTCGGACTTCCGCGACAATTGGTGCATCGGCTTCACCCCGGAATTCACCGTCGGCGTGTGGGCCGGAAACTTCGAGCAACAGCCCATGAAGGGCATCTCCGGCATCGCTGGTGCCGGACCGGTATTCCATCGCGCGATGCTGCGCCTCCACCGCGACACCCCGCCTACTTGGTTCGCGCGGCCACCAGCGATTGTCGAAATCTCCATTGATCCGCGAAACGGAAAACTCGTCCCAGCCAGTGCCAGTCACACCACTCCCGACCTCGCACCCGCAAATCATCTTCCTCCCACCGCCACCCCCGCTGACTACGACGCCAATGGCCATGCCCTCATCGATTCCACGTTCGCCGAGTGGTTCACCAGCCGCCACAACACCCGCCGCGGAGAACTCGCCATGGATTCCCGCACTCCCGCCCGCGAACCCCTTCGCATCATCAGTCCTGCTAACAATTCCATCTACCTGCTCGATCCGGAAATCCCTTCCGGCTCCGACAAGCTCCGCCCGGTCACCAATTTTCCAGGCACCGCCCGCTGGCAGTCGGCAACCCTGCGCATCGAACCCGCCAGCCCGGAACCGATCATTCACCTCACGGTCGGCACCCACCTCCTCAGCGCCACAGACCCTTTCACCGGGATCACCCACACTCTAACACTGCGGGTGAAGTCGCTCTAATGGATTGGAAAATCCCCGCCGTTTTCCAGCGGGAAACCTGTTGCGGAGTAGAAATAAATCCGTAACCTGCGGGCATGAACTCTGAAATTCTATTCATCGCCCAAGCCATGCCGACCTTCTACGGCATCAGCATGACTTACATCCTTATCATCGGTGTCTCGCTGCTGGCCAGTTTCATCATCAGCAACACCCTGAAGCGCCGTTTCACCGAGTATTCGCAGATCCCGATCCGCATGACTGGAGCCGAGGTCGCGGAACTGATGCTCAGGCAAAATGGCATCCACGACGTGCAAGTGATCAGCACACCCGGCCAACTCACTGACCACTACGATCCCACCAAAAAGACCGTAAACCTCAGCGAATCGGTATATTCCATGAATTCGGTAGCCGCCGCCGCCGTCGCCGCGCATGAGTGCGGTCACGCCGTTCAACATCAACAAGCGTATGTCTGGCTCGGGCTGCGCTCAAAGATGGTGCCTGCGGTCCAGTTCTCTAGCAAGATGCTCAACTACATCATGATCCTGGGCTTTCTTGGCATCGGCATGATGAGTAACACGACCATGTTGTGGGTCTGGGTTGGCCTGTTTGCAGTCACCACGGTGTTCTCCTTCGTCACGTTGCCGGTCGAGTTCGACGCGAGCCGCCGTGCACTCGTCTGGATGGAGAGCAGCGGTGTGGCGGCCAGCATCGAGCATGAGAAAGCGAAAAACGCGCTCTTCTGGGCCGCCATGACTTATGTAGCTGCCGCCGTCGGCTCGCTCGCCCAGCTCCTGTATTTCCTCATGATGGCACTCGGCCGCCGCGATTGATCGGCACTCAGGCTTCGGACAACTTCTTGGAAACGGCTCGCAGCACGCGGGCCGTTTTCATTTCGCTCTGGCAGCGCCCGTCCAGCGGACACTTCGCTAACAGGCAGGGCGTGCATTCCACATGGTGCCGGACCACCGCGTGACGACGCCCGAGAGGACGTTTCCACGCCGGGTCATTCGGCCCGAAAAGCGTGATGCACGTCGCGCCGGCATGCGCAGCGAGATGCGGCAGCGAGCCATCTGCCGCGATGACCCACCGATACGCTGCCAAGGTCGGCAGAACCTCGGCCAACGACACCACTTGCAATTGCGCCACCTCTCCGCTGAGTCTTTCCGCCAGAGTTTTCGCCAAACTTGGACCCGGTTTCACACTGATGACGGCAACACGGTGCCCGGATTGCACAAGAGCCGTGCCAATCTCCTGCCATCGCCCGGCCGGCCACTCGTGGTTCGCTCCAAAGTCGGATTCCGGACATAGCAGGATCGATCCAGGCATCACTTCCACACCCAAGGCGGCAGAGGCGAAAAACTCCGCCCGGCCTGTCCTGATGCCTAACTCCTCAACTGCCGCAAGATAGTGCCTCACCCGGTGCTCCAGCGGACCGACTGTAAACTCGAGCCGATGCGTCAGCAGTTTTCCAAACCTCCGCTCCTCCACTCCGAGTCTTTTGGGAATCCCGGCCGCCTTGAAAACCTCCGCTGCAAATCCAGCCTCCCAAGAAAGCGCCGCCTCCCAGTTTCCGGAAATCCCTGCCGCCACGGACGCCACTTTTTCCCTCGTCGCAAATCCGAGGACCGCTACACCTTCCAGTGTGGACCAAAAGGCCTTTTGCTCATCCGGACACAGGATCCCAGTCCGCAGGCCTGAAGCGACCATCGACCGCATTGCAGGCACGGCGAAACACGCCTCATCCCAACGCGCCGGCGCAGCTACCAGCATTCCTCCTCCGTCCGTCATCACTTGGCAGAGCCTACCGGTCACCACCCGGCGCGAAAACTGTAAAATCCGACCAAACAGCAGATCGAAAACAACAACCCCCGCCGCAGCCGAAGCTGGGCGGGGGTTCCCCGGATTTTGGAGAATTTTTGGTTAGAGAGAATTATTTGTTCCAGGTGATAACGTCGTCGGCGATTCTTCCACCTCCATCTTTACCATCGGCACCTTCGCTCCAAGCAGCCGCCCGGCGTCCGTTGAGAGTGACGGTAGTCCCGCCTTTTGGCGAAGGCTTCACCTGCTCGTTGTAGTCGCCGTCGATCACCATTTTGTAGGTGCCGCCCCACGGATCGTAGATTGCGAGAGCTTGGCTTCCCGTGGAATTGAAGATGATCCCATTCAGGCCACCATTCGTTCCCACTTTTTTACCCTCTTTAACGGACAGGAATTTGATCGCCCGGGGATTGAGGGTGGTATTCGACCCGAGAAGAGCGCTGATCGTTTCGTTGCTGCCGTCTTTTGTATCGATCAAAACTGAATCACCCGAGCCGCCAGTGGGCATCGACCCGTATTCGGTGTAGAAATTATTCACAGCTGACTCCAGAGCGATGCATGTGGCCATGGCAGTGGTCTTCTTGGCCTTCTGGATAGCGGCATTTCCAGCGGCGAATCCCGCACCTGCAAGCACGGCGATGATGGCGATGACGACGAGAAGCTCGACAAGGGTGAAGCCGTTCGGACGGCGGGAGATTTGGGTTTTCATGATGAATTTGTGTTTGAATTTCACAGGCGGGGAGCAAAGACGAGATTTTGAGGGTTTACAATACCTCGTTTAACCTCGCAATCACATGGTGCATACCTAGCCGCATACTCCATCCCCGGCAAACTATTTCTTCGGATGAACACGCACCTCCCTCGCCTTTGCCGTTGCGGTGGCGGCCGATAGATCGCAAGCTTCCGACATGTCCGGCAACAATCTGCGAGATTCCATTCTCGAAGCCCTTCGCTCTGCCAAAGGTAACCCACTCTCCAAGTCCCAAATCTGCCGTGGACTCAAACTTCCCGGCACCCGCGTCACGGAATTACGCAAGACGCTCGATGCGCTCGTGAAAGAAGGCATCCTTAACGAGGGGAAAAAAGCCTGTTACCAAATCGCAGACGCCGACCGACCGAAAAACCAACTCACTGGCGTGCTCAAATTTCACCCGAAGGGCCACACGTTCTTTTTCCCGGAAATCACCGATGAGCACAACATCGCCACCGGCATCGATTTCACCGTCAACTCCCGCATCATCATCGACCGCCGGAACGTCGGCACCTCGCTCGATGGCGACAAGGTGCTCGTTTCCATCGTCAAGCCGACGCCGCGGCCGTTCCGCACACGCAGCGAATTCACTCCAGATGCTGCCGATGAAATCAAAGGCCGCGTGGAAAAAGTCCTCGTCCGCCGCTCCGGCAGGCTGGTCGGGATTTATCAGAAGAAGGGGAATTTCGGCTGGGTCGATTGCGATGACAAGGCCATCGAAGGCCGCATCGACGTCGTTGGCGACACCACCGCCATGCCGGGGCAGCTCGTCGTCGTCGATCTGGAAGAATGGCTCGACCGCAACGTCACGCCGCGCGGCCGGGTGATCGAAGTGCTTGGCTGGCCGGGCGATCCGGGCGTGGACATGATTTCTGTGATCCACCGCTACGGCCTGCGCACGTCGTTCCCGGACGAGGTGCTCGCCGAGGCACGCGCCGTGCCCGAGGAGCCCGAGCCGTCGGAAATCGCCCGCCGCAAGGATTGGCGGGACAAGCTGGTCATCACCATCGACCCCGCCGACGCGAAGGACCACGACGATGCGATCTGGGTGGAAAAAATCGACCGCGGCTGGACGCTTGCTGTGCACATCGCCGACGTTTCTCACTACATCAAGCCCGGTAGCCCGATGGACGTGGAAGCCATCGACCGAGGAAATTCCACCTACCTCGTGGACCGCGTTTTACCGATGTTGCCCACCGAGCTAAGCAACGGGATTTGCTCGCTCAAGCCGAATTGCGACCGCCTGACGAAGTGCGCGCTGCTGGAAATCGACGAATCCGGCGAGATCCGCAAAGCAAAATTCATCGACGCCGTCATCCACAGCCGGGCCAAGCTTTCCTACGAGCAGGCCCAGGCGATTCTCGACGGTAAGCCCGCGCCGGAAGGCTCCGATCCCAAGCTGGTCGGCATGGTCAAGGAGGGTTGGAAACTCGCCTCCGCCATGCGCACCCGTCGTTTCGAACAAGGCGCGCTCGACCTAGAAATGCCGGAAATCAAAATCCGCCTCGACGACAAGGGCCGCGCCGAAGTCGCCGAGCCAGTCATCCACACCGAGAGCCACCAGCTCGTCGAGGAATGCATGCTCGCCGCAAATGAAGCCGTCGCGAAAATCCTCCGCGAGCGCATGAAACCCGCCGTCTATCGCATTCATGAAGATCCCGATCCCTCGCGCCTGCTCGACTACACCGAGACGGCGAAAGCCCACGGCTACCGACCCGGCGACCTGACGAACCGCGCGCACATCCAGAAGCTACTGGATGATTCCAAGGGCACGCCGGAAGAGCACGTCATCAAGCTGGGTCTGTTAAAAAGCCTCAAGCGCGCTGTCTATTCCGCCGAACCCATCGGCCACTACGGCCTGGCGAAGGGAGACTACTGCCACTTCACCAGCCCGATCCGCCGTTACGCGGACCTCATCGTCCACCGCGCCTTGCAGCCGCTGTTGGAAAACCCGCCCAAGCCGCACGACCGCACGCCGTCGCAGGCCGACCTGCGCGAGATTTCCCGCCACATTTCCGACACCGAGCGCACCTCGTCCGACGCCGAGAGCGAGACGAAGCAGATCAAGCTGTTGGAATACCTCGACCGCGTCGCCAGCTCCGACGAGCCGCCGGTTTTCGATGGCCTCATCACCGACGTCCGGCCGATGGGCCTGATGGTGGAAATCCCCAACATGGGCGTCCGCGGTGTAGTCAAACGCGAAGATCTCCCGGATGGCCGCTGGCGCTTCGAGGCTCACCGCATGGCTTGGGTTTCCATGGATGGAAAAGTCATCCAGCTCGGCATGCGCCTGCCGCTGCGCGTGATTAAAATCGACTTCGACAAGCGCTTCGTGGACTTCGCCGTCGCTGGCCGGCCGACGAGCGAGGGCACCCACGTTTCCGGGAAGGCTCCTCTCCCTGCCAAAAAACACGGCAAGCCCCACAGCAAAACGGCGGCCAAAGTCGGCCCGCCGCCGAAGCGAGCCGCCTTCGGCAAGGGAGCCAAGGAGAAGCCAAAGCGTCGTAAGCGGAAGTGAAAAGCCGAAGCTTTCTCTGATGCTTTCGAAAAAATCGACCGTTTCAAGTCTTCTGGCTGAAAGGGCCGGGAGTCAGTCTTCACATCGTGCCAATTCCGGGCATTTTGACCCTTTGCCCATTGGCGTCAATTTACGCCAATGGGGAACCGATCTAGGCCTCCATTTTTGAGGCAGGTTCCATGTTTTTCTTTAAGTCCCTGAAGCTCCAGATGACTTCGGATGCGGCTGAAGCAGGACCCCTGAGCTTGCGCGCTCCGTTCTTGCGCTTCGAAGTGGCATGCTCTCGGGACCCTGCAAATGCGGCATTCACAAACGCGCGGCTACCAATCACCGCGCCCTCGCTGAAATACCTCACCCGGCAACGCAGCATTTTCCCGAGTGGAATCTCGCCGTCGTGGGATTTCTGCCCTGCGGCTTGCTCCCGGGTCATGCCTTTGCGCAGGGTTTTGGAAACCATTTTCCCATCCTTTGCCACCCGTTCGGAGACCCTCTCGGCGATGCCCTCCATCAGCAGCCTCCGATATTCCTTCGCAACGTCGCCATCCCAGTGGGTTGCATCCGCCTGGGTGCCCAAGTGGGCCCTGAGAGCTCTCACCAAACCCGCTCGCGCCTTTTTGCCATTTCCCTTGGCTCCACCTCCGATCGCCTCACCGTAGCTGCTCCAGCGGTAATCCGCTGGGTCCTTCACCATGCCGGCGCGCACTGGGTTCAAATCGATGTAGGCCGCCATAGTCTTCGCGGCGATTCCATCTTCCACGATGACGCTCTTGAAAGCGTCTTCCCAGAGATTTCCGGACCGTTTGCGCGTTCGATTGAACCACTGGGTGAACCGCTGCATCAGCGTTTTCATGAACTGGCTTAAGTCGTGCATCCGGTAGGTGAAGCGCTGATGAATCTCCGTCGCCCTCTCGTCCATGGCGCTGGTCCTGGCCTCTTGGAGTTCCTTTTCTACCAGAGCCACAAACGCCTCGCTGTAGATCGCCTCCAGCCGGTCAAGCAGCTGGGCGTCGGAAAGGCCGCCTGCCGGCATGGGAGGTACTTCCAGGAGGAGGTGGATGTGGTTGCACATGAGGCAGTAGGACACCACCCGGCAGCCGGAGAATTTTTCATACATCCGCATCAGCGCTCGGAATTTCTCTTTTTCATCCACTCCGAATGCAAACTTCCGGTCCACCACGCGGGAGATGCAGTGGTAGAAAACCGGTTTCATCTCCGAGTCCTTCCAGGGAACAATCCATCGTCTAGCCATGTTCTTGGTTACTGAATCAGCCCGACCACGTCAAATGGCTTTTGATAATTTGAGTCTCCTTTTATCAACCACATCAAAAGGCTTTTAGTCTCCTTTTATCATTGAACAAAAAGAAGGCGGGTTTTACCCGCCTTCTAAATTTGAGGTTATTAGCGTGCGATTAATTCCGGCGGCGGCGAAGCAAACCAAGAAGGCCAACTGCTCCTAAAAGCGCTGCTGAAGGTTCTGGGACGAATGCCAACTGGTAACCGGAAGTTCCAGTGGAACTAAAAACTGAGGTTCCAACCCCCAAGTCGCTAACAGAACCAGAGTTGATTGAAAGAGTCCCGAGCGCAGGGACTTGAACACCCTTGTATGCACCATAGCTTGTTGCATCACCTGATTCAATCCAGAGGTATAGGCGATTTCCTACAGCACCAAGCTCGGAATTTAAGTTGCTTGCAACTGCACCATTAGTGAAGGCAACGTTGCGGACCGAAAGCGATGTGAGAGAGTCACCAAGGATTAAAGACTCAAAACCTGCCCGAGTCGTCACTCCTGTGGCCGAAGTGAGATCCACAAGACTCGAATACAAATACACCCGCCCAGTTGCGTTCGTAAGTGAGCCAGTCTGAGTGGTAGTGATCAGACC
>JBOFET010000291.1:0-5758 GCA_051648225.1 Luteolibacter sp. | reverse complement strand
AGTGACCCGCCAGTGGAGCCCGTGGTTGGGATTCCCAATCCGGGATTCGAAATTCCCGATGGCGGGAAATGGGCGTTCGATCAAGCGAATGGCCACACCGTCGCTTACCCCACCGAGGGCGGATACCCGGGTGGCTACGCGGAAATCGACGCGACACAAGCCACCAACGCCTTCTTTGGGGTCTTGGTCTCGAACGGGAGGCTCCCGATTCCGCTTTCCGCTCTGTCCCTCGTTCCGGGCCAGAAAGTGACGTTCGCGATGGACATGATTTTGATTTCCGGGACCAACATGGGCGGATTTAAGGTCGATTTCGTCCCAAGTGGCACCACAGGCGACATGTATCCGGCGCGCAAGGGCGATGGTACCGCATGGTCCACCTACTCGTTTGCGGCGACGATTCCTGCGAATGCGACCGGTCTCAAGCTGGTGCCGCTGTGGCGGGCGGGTTCGACCGTCGGCTATGATAACATCCGCTTGGCAGGTCCATTTGCAGCGAGCGCGGCCGCCGTCGCCTCTCAGGTGGAAATCAGCTGGCCCACGGTCACTGGCCGGACTTATCAGGTCAGAAAATCTCCCAACCTCGTGGACTGGGCACCTCTTGGCGCTGTTTCGAATGGCAATGGCTCCACCGCCACCGTGATGGACCCCATCGCTCCTCCCGGCAGGTCATTTTATCAAGTGCTCGAAACCTCCCCTTGAACGGCTGGATTCCGAGTCCCCGGCTGTCGATCAACCGCCTTCCTGCCAGATAGAACCGCACTTGGCTCAATGAAATGCACCGGAGAGTCCACTTGAGAATCCTCGTGCTGCTGGCGATTGCCAGCTGCGGGATGGATGCGAAGGCGCAGGCGATTCCCGGCAGGACACTGCTCTGGGCGGACGAGTTCACCCAGGCGGACGGCACCCGGCCGGACTCCGCCAAGTGGGGCTACGACATCGGCGGCTCGGGGTGGGGGAACAACGAGCTTCAGCACTACACAAGCCGCACGGAGAATGCCCGCATCGAGGGCGGCCAGCTCGTGATCGAGGCTCGAAAAGAGAATTTCGAAGGGAGAGCCTACACGTCCGCCCGGCTTTTGACGCGGGACAAGGTTTCCTGGACTTACGGGCGCATCGAAGCACGGATCAAGGTGGCAAAAGGCCAGGGCATCTGGCCGGCCTTCTGGATGTTGGGCACGAACATCGGCAGCGTCGGTTGGCCGCTTTGTGGCGAGATCGACATCATGGAAAACATCGGCCGCGAGCCGTCCACCCTCTACGGCACCCTGCACGGGCCGGGCTATTCGGGCGGCGGTGGCATTTCAGGAAATACCGTGCTGGCGGGGGCCGCGCTGGGCGACGATTTCCACGTGTATGCCATCGAGTGGGAGGAAAACCGGATCCGCTGGTTTCTCGACGGGCAGCAGTTTTTCTCCCTCACTCCGGCAAATTTACCCAATGGCAGCGCCTGGGTCTTCAATGCCCCGCAGTTCCTGATCCTCAATGTGGCGGTGGGCGGAAACTGGCCGGGCAGTCCGAATGATTCCACCGTCTTTCCCCAGCGGATGACGGTGGACTACGTGCGGGTCTATGCGCCGGTCAGTGGAGAAGGTCCGCCGAGTGGGAGCTTGTTGCAGAATCCTGGGTTCGAAAGTGCGGGCCTGGGAGCTTGGACCGGTGTCGGGCCGAATGTCGCGGCGGAGACCGGTGCTTTCCGGAGCGGCTCGCGGGCGCTCAAGGTCTTCGGGCAATTCAGCGGGGGCGCGAATGAATCGGGCGTTTTCCAACAACTACCCGCCACGGCAGGGGATGAATATGCGGCGCATGCCTGGCTGTTCACCCCCACTGGAGACAAAATCGCCGGAACGAACAGCGCCTGGGTGGAGGTGACTTTCCGCGACGCCTCGGGAGCGGTTCTCGCCCTCCATCGCTCGGCGGTCATGACATCCGCGAGCAACGCCGGCCTCTGGCAGAATTTCGGGGTGAACCAGCAGCTCCACCCGCTCACGGGCGCGATCATCGGCACGGGCACCCGCTTGGTGGCACCTGCCGGGACTACTGCCGTCCGCAAGCGACTCGCCTTCCGCCAGCCAGCCACGGCGGCAGGAGCCGTGTGGTATGATGACGTGGAGTTATCCAAAATTTCTCCATTCCCGGCGACGCCTTTTGGCAACTGGATCTCGGGATTCGACTTCTCCGGCTTTCCCGCGGCTGATCTCTCGGCGAGCGGCGACCCGGATCGCGACGGCCGCAGCAATTTCCAGGAATTCGCCCTCAACGACGATCCCCGCTCCGCCGTGGTTTCTCCGAAGGTGCGCTCCCGCATCGAAACTGTCGCCGGAGGCAAGGCCATGGTCATCACTCTGCCCGTTCGCGGAAACCCAGTCTTCGGCGGAAATCCGTGGAAATCCGCAGTGGTCGATCAACTGGCCTACCAGATCGAGGGGTCGCACGGGCTGGCGGTCTTCGACCAGGCGGTCACCGAGATTCCCGCGAGCACCGCTGGCATGCCGACTCTTGACGCTGGCTGGAACTACCGGTCATTCCGCCTCGGAAGCGACGTCGCAAGCCGCCCGGCAGGATACCTGCGCGTCAAAATGACCGCCATTCCGTAGCCGATTTCAAAGGTTGGCCAGCATCGGCGTCCGCGTGCCCGGATGGTCGAGCGCCGCGCGGTGGCCATACTGCATCCACCGGTAAGCGACGAGCCAGCCCAGCCATATCACCGGGAGGGCGAAAAACATCCCTACGCACAGTGCGAGGACTCCGGCGAACATGATGACGAGTCCCAGCAGCGCGAGCAGGAAAAGCTTCATGCGGTTGTTGGCCGTGATCGCGGAGCTGTATTTGAAAGAATCGATCACTCCGAGATCGCGGTCCACCATGGCCGTTAGGAAAAAGCCATAACGCAGCGCGAGATAGATCCCCGGAACCACGAGCAGGAGAAGGCCGGCAAGCATCATCAAGGTGAACAAAATCGTGCCCCCGAAGGCGGGTAACAGCTTTTTCCCGCCCGCGAAAAGCATGCCAAGGGTGAAATCCCTGCCGGAAACCAGATTCAGCCCGATGCGGGTGACTCCCAACGAAAGGAACACGGACAGCGCCTGCGTCACGACCGTCTTCACGGCGAGAGCTGCGAACATGAGAGTCATCTCAGTGGAACCCGGCTCGGGCTTGGCTGCGGCAGCGTTGATCCCGCCGCCGAGACTCATCACGACCACCTCCATCAGCATGCTCACCGCGAAGGTCACCGCCATGTAAACGATGCCCACCAGCAGGATCATCCCGAAGTTCCGGCACGTCAGGTCGAATCCACGCTTCACACAGCCGCCGATGTCGATCGGTTCGCTGCCGGGCACGATTTCCGACAGCGCCTCGCCTGCGGGGACAGGCCGGGAAATGTCGCCCGTCCAAGTCGTCTCGGGAGCCGCGTAGGGGTTGGCAGGATCGGCCACCGGGGCAGAGGCGCCGAAGATTCCCGGCACTTGGCCGGCTGGCAGCCAGTCCTTCATGGTCGAGGTCCAGACCAGGTCCTTCACCGGGTCCAGTCCGCCGCTGCGGGCGATTTCGACGAGTTTTTCGAAGTTCACCGGGCCGCTTTGTTGCCCGCCCCTGGCGTAATACCATTCAGTCATGTGCCAGCACAGCTAGCGAATCGACTCGTCCGTGGCAAGGCTGCGGGTGAGAAGTTGTGGCGGAGAATCGCAAACAGTTGAAAATGGCGGGTTTTGGAGCGCGTAAGCGTCGGACCATGAAGAAATCTTTGTTCCTGCTTGCCGTGATCGCCGCGTGGGTGGTCCCCATGACCGCCGCCGAACTTGAGTCCGGATTTATTTCCCTGTTCGACGGAAAGACGCTCGATGGCTGGAAAACCAACGAAACGCCAGACTCCTTTTCCGTGGAAGACGGGGCGATCAAGGCCTTCGGCAAGCGTTGCCACCTGTTTTACGAAGGACCGGTGAATGGTGCGAAGTTCAAGGACTTCGAGCTGCGGATGGACGTGATGACGCGCCCGAACTCGAACGGCGGCGTCTTCTTCCACACCGAGTTCCAGAAAGAAGGCTGGCCGAGCGGTTATGAAGTGCAGGTCAACAACACCCAGAAAGACCCGCAGAAATCCGGCACGCTCTACAACACCGTGAAAAACCTCGAACCCTTCGCGGACGATACTTGGATGAAATACGTCATCACCGTCAAGGACGGCACCGTCAAGGTGGTCGTGAACGACAAGGAGCTGGTGAACTATCAGACGGAGGCCGCCACCACCAAGCTGAAGCCGGAGGGCGGCACCCTCGCCATCCAAGCTCACGATCCGGGCAGCACCACGCTCTACAAGAATCTCCGGATCAAGGTTTTGAAGTGACCGCCGGAGTGGCGCGGGCAACGCCGTGTCGGGAGCGTCTCCGTCATCGCCAACAGGCGCTCGGACCCTCTCAGCCGCCGCCCAACCATCCCCAGTCGCCGCTCCACCATCCCCCGCAGTCGCTCCGCAATTGCCAGTAGAGCCTCCGCCTTTGCCAGCAATCCCTCGACGATTGCCCGTTGCGACTCCGCATGAGCCAGCAGCCGTTCCGCGACTGGCAGTTGCGCCTCCACCATTGCCAGCAGCTCTTCCGCGATTGCCAGCAAAGTCACAACCCATTCAATCCGAGTATCTTTTAAACCCACCCCCTCGCCACCCTCACCACCTCTGCCGAGCTTCTCGGCAAGGCCATCATCGACCCCGCCTCCAATTCCCCGCCAAAACCGACGCCGCCGGAAACGCCCAAAACATTACCGAGCGCGCCCGCTTCCTCCTCGAAGAATTCCCACCCCGCGACCGCGAAAAACCCGGCGGCGGCACCCAAGGCAGCGACACCCCACCCACCCCCTGAGGAGCCGCGACCTTAATGTCGCCATCTTCATCGTTTCAAAAATGGCCGGGCACCCCCGGCCATTTCCGTAATCAATCCGAAAACTGGCGGGACAAACCGCCAACGAGCCTGTAAGCGTCTCCCATGACAACCGCACTTGAAATTGAAAAAGCTCTAGAGCGTCTTCCGGAACCTGAACAAAGGAAAGTCGCCGAATGGTTCGAGGATCACCGACTCATCGTCGCAAGCTCCGCAACCTTGTCGGCACTTTATGATGAAGAGGACAGCGGCGAAAACCAACTTACACAATAATGAACCGAGGCGAAATCTGGCTCGCCGACTTGGGTTACATGGGCAAGGTCCGTCCCGTATTGATTCTGAGCATCCCACCGGGCGATTATGACCGTGCGCTTGTGACCTATGTCATCCCACCACCAGCACGCGTGGAACCGCGTACGAAGTCCCACACAAGGCACGCGGCATGGTTCCCGGAGCCTTCGATGCTCAGGGACTTGGCACAACAGATTTCAGCCACTTCATCAGGCGGCTCGGCCTGGCAGATGAAGAAACGCTGGCACGGATCGAAGAGCGCGTCAGGGCATGGCTTTCGCTTTGAGAGAGGAGAACACCACAACCATCAAAGACACCATCGCCCAACAAGTTCGTGAAGCGATAGCCGCCGTCACCGCCCGCTTCCTCCTCGACGAATTCCCACCCCATAAGGAGCTGCGACCTCACTGTCGCAATCTTCATCGTTTCAAAAATGGCCGGGCCTCCTCCCGGCCATTTCCGCGTTCAAATTAAACCCCATCATTCGTCACCAAATCCCCCTCGGCTCCGGTCCGGCCACCGGCTCTCTCAACGGCCTTCACCCCAAAAGCAAACTCCTAGCATTCACGCCCACCTCTTTCCTGTAAACCAGCCGA
>JBOFET010000290.1:0-16330 GCA_051648225.1 Luteolibacter sp. | reverse complement strand
TCACCCATGGTGGATTTCCCGGCCGAGTCTATGACGGCGTCTCCGAAATGCTTGCCGAGCTGGGCGGGCAACCGGATTCTGCCATCGGCCTTCTCACGGGAAATGCGGCCGGTGGCGCGGCGACGAAAATGCGGCATTTCGGATTGGCAGGGCATTTTCCCTTCGGTGCTTATGGCTGCGACCATGCCGACCGCAATCGGCTCGGCCCGATCGCACTGGAGCGTGCTCTCGCGCACACGGGAAGGTCGTTCAGCCCTAGGGAAACCTGGATTATCGGCGACACGCCCAAGGACATCGCCTGCGCCCACGCCATTGGTGCCCGCTGTCTGGCAGTTGCCACTGGTAGTTTCTCCGCAGCGCAACTCACCGCTTGCGGTGCGGATCAGGTCGTGGAGTCGCTGGGTGAGACGGTGTGCTGGAGGTGATGGGGATTGCGGAAGAATTCGCAAATCTTGGCGTGCATGATTCGCAAATTGTCGGATTATCACCGCGTTAACCCCAATCTCTATCATCATGAACACACGCCGTAACTTTTTGAGTAAACTCGCCGTTTCCGCCGCTCTACCCGCCGTATGGTGTGGCCAAGCCTTCGCACAAACGCCGCCGCCGGTCAAACTGACCGAGGCTGATCCCATGGCGGTTGCCCTTGGTTACAAGGAGGACACGACGAAAGTGGATGCCGCAAAGTTTCCTCAACACAAGCCGGAGCAGAGATGTGACAACTGCGCGCTCTACACTGGCAAGCCGGGTGAAGCATCCGGACCCTGCGCCGCCTTCGCTGGCAAGATCGTCACCGCCGCTGGCTGGTGTTCCGTCTGGGCCAAGAAGCCGGAACCGGTGAAACCTTGAAATTGTTTCCTCTAACTTTCCGGCAATGAGTTCGCGCCCGGGCACTACCCACCAAGATCAATGGGTTACCATTTCAAAAAGGGTGGCCCGCAAAGTGAACTTGGCATGGTGGCTGGAGACCTTGTCCGCGCCGCTCCTCATCGCGGCAGTCGTTGGCGCGGCCGGATTGCTGGTGGTGCGAAGGGAATTTCCTCAGACGGCGTCCTGGATGCTCCTCGCATCCGCCAGCGGATTGGTCGTTGTGTTAGCTCTCGGCTGTTGGCTGCGGGCAGCTCGGAAGTTCGAGCGATCCGAACAATCGTTGGTGCGAATCGAAGCGGCGATGGAGTTGAAAAATTCCCTTTCTGCGGCCAGTGCAGGCGTCGCTCCTTGGCCGCCGCCGGTGGAGCGGGTCGATGCCGGGCTGGCTTGGCAATGGCCGCGACTGGTGGTTCCGCCACTCGGAGCGCTGCTGTTGTTAGCCGCCGGGATGCTCGTGCCCATGAAAGCGGGCCGCCCTCCCGGGTCTGACACGCCGGAGCAACCTCAAGCTTGGAAACAACTCTCCGCAGAACTCGACCGACTCACCAAAGAGGAGTTGGTGGATGAAAGATATCTCGAAGAAACCCGCAGAAAACTTGAAGATCTCAAGTCCCAGGAAGAAGAACAGTGGTTCAGCCACTCGTCGTTGGAGGCCACGGATAACTTAAAAAAATCTCACCGTGCCGAAGCCGAAAGAATCGAGCGGGAACTAGGTCGGGCAGGGAAGGCATTGGGCGATCTGGAGAAAAACGCGGGAGCCGCAAACGAAGCGGAGAAAAACCGGATGATGGAGGAGTATGACCAAGCGCTGCAAGGTCTTCGCAACGGGGCGATGAAGCCCAACTCTGGACTGCTCGAGCAGATGAAGCAGCTTGATTTGCAGGATTCATCCAAAATTAGCCCGGAGCAAATGCAGCAACTCCGCGAGAACATGAAGAAGAACGCCGATGCCATGAAAAACGGCCAGGGCAAAGGCGATGGTGAGGACTGGTCTGATGAGCTACTCGCGGGTGATGGCGAAGGGGAAGGGGAGGGCGGCGAGGAAGGCGATGGACCCGGCCAGGGAGGTGCAAACCGTGGTCCCGGGCACGATCCCAAGCTGCTAGGCGCGGAAAAAGACCGGGCTGACGGCGGCAAGCTAACAGCTCTCGAAGCGAAGGACCTGTCCCGCGCGACTCCCGGTGATTTGCTTGAGCTTCAAGATGGCGAGCATGTGGTGGACCAGACGTCTTCCGTGATCACCCAGGGCGGTGCGACGGAGGCCACTGGAAAAGGTGGTGATCGGGTCTGGCGGGATTCCCTCGACCCTGCCGAACAACGGACGTTGAAACAGTTTTTCGAATGAATGAATCGACCGGGGAAGGCAGGGTCAATCCACCGGATGATTTCGCCGACTTTTGAGAAGGTTCCAAACGAGACACGGAATGATGACCAGCGCGAAAGCTGGAAGCTGCCAGAAGAGCGCCGAGCGTAAGGCGTGACCCGGTGGATCGACAGGGAATCCTGCCAACAATGCCGAGAACGCGAGGCTGAAAAGGCCGTAGCCGAGATTGAAAGCAAGTCCCTTGACCGAGAGGACCGTGGCACGTCTCGCAGAGTCCGCTTCGGCATGCAGCGCCCGGCTCACCGTGAAGCCAAGATAGCCCATCAGTGACATCAGCAACATGGCGGGTAGAATCCCGAAAACCGGCCACGCGGGGATGAGCGCCGCAAGCCCCACCAAAGCCACTCCCGCTGCGATTCCGAGGTTTTCCAACGTGCTGAAGCGGTTGTTCAAGCGAGTGGCGATGCCTGGGACAAACCAGCCGAGCAGACCCAGCATGGCACCGATGATGCCATAACTCCATTCAGGTAGCTCGATGAGCCGATAGTAGCTGCTCGTGATGGTGGCGAAGTTCCGGACGATCGAGTCGATGAGCAGCCCGATGCCGACGACAACGAGGGTCTTCGGATGGGTGAAGACCCAGCGTGCCGTCTCAAAGGTGAGTTTGAACGCACTTCTAAGAGGACGGTCCACCGGGTGATTTACCTCGCGGTGTGGCTCGACCATCCGCAGACTGATGACGAGGCACACCAGCGCTTGGCAAAGCACCAAAGCGACCGGCAGCCGACGTGAGATCCCGGAAGACAGGTGAAGCGGTTCCGGCAGCAGTTGGTTGATAGGACCCGGGTCATAAAGCATTCCACCGAGAATCATCGCGACGACGAAACCAAATGAACGCCAGCGCATCGTCGTGGCGAGGAGTGTATCCCAAGCGCTGCTGCGATTTTCTTCCGGCAGGGAATCATAGGCCAAAGCCTCATCCGCGCCGCTGGCACAGGCTTCGGACAGGCCGGAGCAAATGCGATTTGCCGCGCACAGGATGAGCAGGACGATGCCTCCGTTCGTCGGAGCAAGAAGCAGACAGGACATTTCCACCACCATCAGTGAAGCGGCGATGATAAGAAGCGTTCTCCTGCCTAACGTATCTGCGAGCGCTCCTGAGGGCACTTCGAATAGAAAAATCGTCCCCGCCCAGATGAGATTGAGAAGGACGAACTGATCGAGCGTCAGGCCCAGATCGAGAAACAGGATGGCCAGCACCGGGTAATATGCCCGGGCATTGTAAAAGACGGTGAAAAGAATGAATCGCCGGGGGTTTCCTGATAGGTCGTCCATACAAGTGGTCTGATTGCCTTGAGTGCTCCGGTGCGAGAATGGTGGACGATCAAAATCGCTCGTTGAGCGGGATTTGGACTCACGGATCGATGTTGATCTGCTAGGGTGAGGCCTGACCTTGGTTCGGCTGCCTGACGATTTTGCCGCCGAGGGAGAGGATCCGGGCGTTGCCTTTGGCGGCCTCGGCTTCCGGGATGTTACCATCGCGGACATACATCTGGGAGAGGCTGGTCCAGGCGAGCAGGTCGTTCGGCTGGAGGGCGACGGATTGGAGACCGCAGCCGATGGCTTCCTTGACATTTCCGGTCTTTAGGAGGGCCATGCCGAGGGCGTGCCAACCGTCGAAAAACGCGGAATCGAGCGAGACGCAGCGGCGGTAGAGGACGATGGCTTCCTCGAACTCGCCGACGGCGAGGTGGCCGTTTGCCTCGTCGAAGAGGTCTGAGAGGTCTCCGGAGGAGGGCATTTGGAGATGAAGGCTGGCGGTTGGAAACCGCCGCCAAGGTTAGCGTTTGTAGAGCTGCTCGACCTTGGCTCTCTCGATGCGATCGGCAATCCAGGCGGCGAAGGCGTAGGTCTCATTCTCGTTGGTGCGGGATTTGACCTCGGCATCGACCCTGGCTCCGGCATCGGTGGATTTAACGACCTCGCGCTTGGCGACGTGGAGGATGAAGGCCCGGTCGGACTCGATGATCACCTCCGCGATGGAACCGGGGTCCGCGTTGCGAGCTGCTGCGAAGAGATTTTTCGGTTCGGTGGCAGCGTCCGGGCTGTAAGTGCTGATGATGGAAGTGAAGGATTTAACGTCCGGGATACCGGCTTCCTTGGCGGCTTCGGTGAATGATTTACCAGCAGCGAGCAAGGTCTGGATCTTGGTGACGGCTTCGTTCGCGGCGGTTTTCAGTGCTTCGGCGGCTTTTTCGGAAATGAACTGGGCGCGGGCGTCGGCACGGGCTTCGTCGAAGGTCTTGGGGCGGGATTTTTCCTCACCGTCGATGCGGGCGACGATCCATTGGTTTTCCCCTACGGCGAGGGCTTCCGAGATTTTCGAGAATGCATCGGTGGTTTCCTTGATGAGGAAAAGCTGGTCAACGGCGGTTCCCTCGCGGCTGGAGGAGCGCATTTTCACGTTGAGATCCTGGGGAGCCTCGCTGCGGGCGAAGAGTTCGGTGGTTTTGACCTCCCAGCCGTTAGCCTTGGCGAGTTCCTCGAATCCGGCCCCCTTTTGCTCCTCGAGCTTGAAGAGGAAATCATCCACTTGGGAGTCGAGTTCGAGCTGCTTCTTGCGACGCTCTTCGGCGAGGGTGGCGGCGCGCTTGGCCTTTTCTTCTTCCTTTTTCTTGGCGGCGGCTTGTTTCGCCTCTTCGCTGGCGGCAGCGTCGGCGATGGTCTCGGCGGCTTCTTCCTCGGCGGCGGCTTCAGGCAGGACGGGTGTGGCAACGATGTAGGTAAACTTGCGGCGTGGCTCGGTGGTGAATGAGTCGGAGATGCCCTCCCAGAATGTTTTGATCTGTTCCTCGGTGGGTTCGATTTTTTCCTCAAAAGGGGCGAGCATCAACTTCGCGACCTCGCCGGTGATCTGCTGGTTTTCGAGAGCGAGAATCTGCTGGGTCACCGCTGGGTTGACGCCGAGGCCGGAGCCGACGATGGCTTCGATTTTCTGCGAGGCGAGCACATCGGAAGCGAGCTCGCGCAGGTCCTTTTCGGTCATGCCGAGACGACCGATGCCCTTTTCAACGAAATTCCGATAGTTCTCCGCAGAGAATTTCTGGTCGGGACCGGCGAAGACGCGCAGGCCGCGCAGGTATTCGGAAATCTCCTCCTCGCCGGGAAAGATGCCGAACTCTTCCTTCGCCTGGCGCAGAATCATGCGGCCGGTGAAGAATTTCTCGGCGGCGTCGTCCTGGCTGGTGGCTCCGGACGAAAGCCCCATCAGAAACTGGTAGAGACCGAAATCTCCGGAGCGGGCGAGGCTGGAAGTGAGTTCGAGAGAGCTGGTGCCCAGCTTGTTGAATTCCTTGTCGCTGTAGGTGCGCCCGGCGATTTTCAGCATGGCCTGCCCGCTGTCCAGATTCCGGACCGAGCTGGTATCCATGAAGAAGAAGCTGATGAAAAGGATCACGAAGATCACGATGATCAGGCCGGTGTATTTGCGAAGGTTTTCAATCATGAAAAGGTAGGGCTGCCGTTTCGAAACGTGCGGTGAGTTAAAAGGGTGGACCGGGTGGCTTCAATGGTAATTCGCGACCGGGCTGCGGAGTCTCTCCATCACGTCCGGTGTCTCAAGGCGAATTTTCGGCGGATTTCAATTGTGCTCTGCGTCCGACTGCGGGCGCTCGGGAAGAATCCAGCTTGCCCATCTGCGGAAATAGCGATTCCTTGGCGGACTTTATGAACTTTCGCTGGTTGAACGCAGTCCTATGGGGGAATTCGGTGGCATTGGCATGGATGTGGGGACTGGGCTTGTTTTTCAGCGTCCAAATGACCTTCATGTTCGGGCTGCAGGGGCTGCTGATGTTTGCCATCCCGAACGCGCTTGGGCTGATGCTCTTCGGGCTACTGACGCACAATGTGGCGAGCAGTCACAGCGGCGGGCAGGAGTCGCTGGCCATTTTCTTCGACAAGTTTTCCAAGCCCTTCCGGCTGATTCTCTATCTCTATCAGATCGTCGCCCTGTCGCTCACGGTGTTTGCGCTGGTGAAATATCTGTTTGTCCCGCTCGATCTCGCGGCTTGGCCGTTGCTGGCGATCTACCTCGTCCTGATCGTCTTCGTGATCCTGGCGGCGGGTTGTCTCTTCGGTGAGGAGTTTGGCATTGCGAAAATCAAGATCAGCCACGCGATGCTCGGCGGGCTGTTGGTGTTCTGTGTCGGCACCATCCTGTTCAACCTGCACCCGCTCTCGCCGCAGCCGTTCCAGTGGAAATCCCCGTTTGAGGACGAATGGCGCGGGGCGAGGTTTTTCGGCTACGCGATTCCGTTGGTGATCGGCCTGCTCGTCGGGCCATGGCTGGACCTCCAGCACTGGCAGCGCGCGATCCAGATCCACCGTGAAAAGACGTCGATCCGGCTCAGTTACTTTTTCGGTGGATCGATCTTTTTCCTGATGCTGCTGTTCCACGGCTGCCTTGCCATGTGGGTGATGCGGGTGGATGGCGGCAGTTTCATGACGACCGAGGGACTGGATCAATTCCGCTACGCCCACGACCTCGTCACCCGGTATTTCCAGCGCAATCCCGGTGCGGAGGGTATCATGCGCATGGCCTACTTCGGATTTCTCGGAATCTGCGCGCTCACCACCCTCGATAGCGGCTACGTGGCTCTCAAGTGGTTCCTCGAGAAAAACGTCGAGAGGAGCGAAAACATGCTCATTTCGCTCATTCCCAAGCAGATCCTCGGCTCGCCGGTGCCCACCTTCGTCATCATCGGCTTCATCACGCTCATCGGCATCCTTGCGAAGCTGCAGCTCGAATACTTCATGGTGTTTTACGCCTCGTTCTTCGTCGGCTACGCGGCGCTGGCCATCGCCCGCTGCTATGTGCCGAATTCCCAACAGCCGCTACCGCAGATCCGCATGTTCATGATGTCGAGCGTGTCGCTGGTGATCTTCGCCTTCGGCTACATGAGCAGCCAGTCGCCGCTGATGATCCTCGGAGCGATCCTGCCGCTCGTTTACGTGAGCTGGCTCGTTTTCAATGCCGACTTGCTGCGTGTCGTCACCGAGAAAGCCGGCGAAGTGATGGAAGCCGCATCGGAGATCCCCGCGATCAAGGCCATCACCAAGACCGCGGCAGTTGTCACCAATTCCGAGATCGTCGCTCCGCAAGACCATCACGCGCTCGGCGGGCATTTCGAGGGTAAATGGTTTGTTTACTCGATGATCGCCACCTATGCCGACACCAACTCCGTGGGCAATGTTTACTTCGGGATGTATGGCATGTATGTCGGGAAGACCCGCGAGTTGTTCTTCAACACCGCGATGCCGGACTTTGATTTGAAGACCACCAAGTTCTACATCCTCACCCGCTCGTTCGAGCACAAGTTCGTGCGCGAGGCCCGCGAATTCGACACCATCACGGTGAAAATCAAGGTCGCCGACTTCAACCGCAAGTTCTGCACTCTGGAGCACCAGATCTTCGGCTCCGACAATGAGCTGCTAGGCAAGGGCAAGCAAAGCCTGCTCTTCGTCGCCTCCAAGGATTACGCCCTGCTAGATATTCCTTCCGAGGTTTACAACGCCTTCATGAAATATTTGTAACGGCGAGGATCGCCACGCCGCCAGCTCAAGGCGCGTTTTCCAACAGTCACTTGGGCAGCGTGATTTGAAGAACCGTGGTGGCTTCCAAGGTCTTCATCGGTGAAGCGTGGCAGGGGAGAAGGATGAAACTGCCCTTTCCAAACCTCCGGCCGCTGGAACTTTCCAGCGCGCCATCCACCACGGACAGGATGGAAAATTGGTCGCCAGGATCATTTCCAACGTTCCCGCCGGCAGCGAGAGACCGCCGGTCCGTCTTGAAATACTCGCAAGCGGCGAGCGTCTCGCCGACAGGTGCGTCCATCGCAGGCTCGAAGTCGCCGAAGTCGATGCTGGCGAGCGATTCGCCCACGTGCAGCTCGCGTGGCTGGCCGTCGAGACCGAGGCGGTTCCAGTCGAACACGCGGTAAGTGGTGTCCGAGTTCTGTTGGATTTCGTGAATGAGAAATCCCGCGCCGATGGCATGCAGCCTGCCGGATGCGATGAAGATCGAGTCGCCTGGCTGCGGAGTGATGGCGTGCACACACTCGGCCACGGTGCCGTCTGCGATGGCTTTTTCGAAAGCCTCGCGGGTCACGCCGTGCTTCAGGCCGACGTAGAGTTTCGCCCCCGGATCGCAGTCTGCGATGACCCACATCTCCGTCTTCGGCTCGCCACCGAGGCCCGCAGCGAGATCCACTGGCGGGTGCACCTGGATGGAGAGGTCGTCACGCGCGTCGAGCACCTTGATGAGGATCGGGAACCGCGGATGGTCGGGAAATCCCGTGCCGAAGACCTCCTCGCGGTGCTTCGTCCACAGCTCGTGCAGAGAAACTCCGCAAAACGGACCCTCGTCCACCACGGATTGCTCTTTCTCGCGGTCCACGATTTCCCAGGACTCGCCGAAGGGCAGGGCCGGATCCGGCAAGGGGCGGTGATAGACACGCTCGAGTTCGCGACCGCCCCAGACGCGTTCCATGTAAAGTGGGCTGAAAGTAATTGGCTCCATGCCGCAGGTGATAGGGGACGGTCTGACATTTGACAATTCCGGAAAAACCGAGCGGTTGACCCGCCCACCCGTCCGGGTGCAAATAGCCATGCCTTGTCAGATCCCGAACCACCGCCAGTCTCCTCACTTGTGTCTCCGAAGAGGCGTGGAAAGTATCGGCGTTGGCTCGTGCTCGTGCTGTTGGCACTGGGGCTGGTGTGGCTGAACGGCCCGGGCCTGCGCTGGCTCGCCCCCCAGATCGCCACCCGGTTTCTCGAAAAAGCCGGCCTCCGCGGGACCTTCCAAGTCCACGGAAATCTCGTCGGCGGGATCTCCATTTCCGACCTTGAAATCGAGGGCGATCACCAGCTCGCCCGCCTCACCATCGACCAACTGACGCCGCACTACCGCTGGCGCGGACTCTTCCGGGGTCAGCTCGACGGTCTTGCTGCGGATGGGGTTCACGCGGATCTCCGACTTGGCTTGGAAAACGCCTCGGAAGAAAAACCACCGCTCGATTTCAAAGCACTCGTCGAGACCCTGCGCTCGGCCCGCAGCCGTGTGGTGCCGCTGGCATTGGATCTCAAAAGGATCAGCCTGGCAGCCACCCGCCGTGGCGAGCAGATCCTCACACTCGCCCCCAGCCGGCTCTATCACCCGTCTGGAAGCGAGGATTTTCTGTTGGAAATCGGTGCGCTCACCGACGCTACGGGCCGCGAGTGGCCTGCGCAGAAATCTTCCGTGGTTTGGCGGATGGATGAGATCTCGGTCGAGCGGATCGATCCGTTTCCCGGCGTGAGCGTTCGTGAGCTGTTAGTGCCACTGCCTGCCGGTGGCGGGCCGTCCGTCGAAGCGGAGGTCCATCTGGACGAGGCGGTGTTCGTGGTCTCCAGCGAACCGGGATTCACCACCGCGAGGGTCGATCTGCGGGAAGGCAAACTGCAAGTCCGTGAGACGGCAAAACGCCTTGGTTTGGAAATTCCAGCCACCGCCACGCTCACCTCGCTGGCCATCGAGTTGGAAAACATCCTCCCCGCTCCCAAGGCTGCGAATGGCACCGTCCGGTTGCTGTTGGAAGACCTCGTCTGGCAGGATTGGAGCGTGCCGGAACTCAGCTTGGATGTCGCTTTGACCGTAGCGCAGGCCACCATCGCCGCTAGGGGCAGGGCGCTTGGCACGGAGTTCTCCTTCGACACCACCGCTCCGCTCACCCGTGAGGAAAATTCCTTCACGGTTGGCGACGCCAGTGGGAAATTCAACCTCGCCGACGTCCCAAGCGCCCTGCGCGGACTCGCCCCCCAGGTTCCCGCCATCGATCCCGAAGCACCGGTCCCGCCTTCGTCCATGGATGGAAATTTCACCGTCAATCTCGTCGCGAACCAAGCGCGGGCCGCTGCTGCCGATCTCCTCCTCAAGCCGCAGGACGAAGAGCTCGCGTCACCCGTCGCCATCAAGGCGCGTTGGACTCAGGACCAGCCGCTCTCTGCCGATCTCGTGCTGGACGGACTGTCCGCCACCGGCAGCTATCAGACCGAGCCGGGTGTCTATCAGGCGACGGCGGATTTTGACGAGTTCACCAGCACCCGCATTGAGCGCTGGCTGGCCATCGTCCGTGTGAAGCCCGGCGGCGTTGCCAGCCTCAGCGGCAAGTGGAGCGGCGGCGGGGAATGGAAAACCGGCAGGCACCGTGGCGATCTTTCCCTGACGGGAGCCACGTGGAAGCGGGAGGCGGCACCGCCCATCACCGCCATCGGCAGCATGAAGTATGACTGGCCCGCCGGCTTTGAGACCCGGGGACTGCGGGTGAAAATGAACGAACAAACCGTAGTGCTCGGGGCGGCGCTCTCCGGTGGGTTGCTGGATTTCCGCGAGTTTCTTTGGAGCGACGGCGCGACCGAACTCGCCTCCGGCACTGCCAGCCTGCCCGTGCCCGCGGATTTTTCCAAATGGCGCGACACGCTCGCCAACGACACCCGCGCGCTATCCGTTTCTATCAATTCGCGGGTGCTCTCGCTGGCGCTGCTCAAGCCATGGGTCCCGGCGCTGGAGAAGCTCGACCCACGCTCGACCGGCAAGTTGGACATCAGCATTACCGGAAATTTCTCCGCGCCTGTGGTGGATGCGACGTTCGAGGCCAGAGACTTGCGCTCGCCCGCCCAGCCCAAGCTGCCTCCCGCCGACCTGAAGATCACCCTCGCTGGGCGCGACGGTCGTTTCGTGTTGGATGGCAGCGCGACGGCACCGGACTTCGCCCCCGCCGTATTCCGGGCGGACATGCCATTCCGCCCCGCCGATTGGGCGGCGGCGCCCGGAAGCATTCAGGACGAGCCGCTGAACGCCCGCATCGACCTTCCCCGGCTTGATCTATCACGTTTCAGCACCCTAGTTCCCGCCGCCCGGCAGCTCACCGGCATCGTGACGGGAAATGTCGTGGTCGCCGGAGTGCTCGGGAAACCCACGATCCAAGGCACGCTGGATCTGGCAAGCGCCGGGCTGAGCTTCCAAAGCAACCGCTTCCCCGGCATCGAGGGCGTGACGGGCAAGCTGGATTTCGCACTGGACCGCGTGGTTCTCAGAAATCTGCGAGGCACCAGCGCGGGCGGCAGTTTCCAAGCGGAAGGAGCGCTGGACATCGCTGCGGGCAAGCTCGGAAACCTCGACATGCGCCTGCGCGGAGACCATTTGCTGCTACTACGAAACGATTTGCTCATCCTGCGCGCCAATGCGGATCTTCGATTGTTAGGCCCGTGGGAAAACGCCACCCTCAGCGGCACGGTCGGCGCGGTGGACAGCATTTTCTATCGGGACATCGAGCTGCTCCCCATCGGCTCGCCGTTCACCACCCCGGCGGCGGCGCGGGTGCCCAAGTTCGACGTGGTGCGTGCGCCCACGGCGGTTGTGATTCCCGAGCCGTTCAAAAACTGGGGGCTCAACGTGCAGGTGCGCAGCCAGGATCCAGTCCTCATCCGGGGGAATTTCGCCACCGGAGAAATCACCGGCGGCATCGCCATCGGCGGCACCTTGGGAAACCCAAGTCCTAACGGCAGCGTCCGCATCAGTGACTTCCGCGCGGCTCTGCCCTTCAGCACGCTTTCCGTCCCGTCCGGCACGGCCACGTTTACTCCGGCCACGGGATTCGATCCCATCCTCGAAATCCGCGGCACCGCCGAGCCGCGGCCCTATCGGGTGACCCTCTATGTGTATGGCCGGTCGTCCGATCCCCAGCTCATTCTCACCTCCACCCCGCCGATGCCGGAAAATGAAATCATGACGCTGCTCGCCACCGGCACCACCACCCAGGGGCTGGTCAATCCCCAAGCTGCTTCGGCACGCGCGCTCCAGCTTCTCGCCGAGGAAATCCGCCGCGGGCGGTTCCGCTTCGGCAGACAACTCCGGCCTTTGTTAGCCCTGCTCGACAATGTCGATTTCAACCTCGATGAGTCCGATCCCTATTCCTCCGACTCCTACTCCACCGCCACGATTTCCCTGACCGACCGCTGGCTTCTATCCGCCGGAGTCGGGGCGACCGGGGACACCCGGGGATTGGTCATCTGGCGACTTTCCTTCCGTTGATGCAGCGCGCGCTTACACCCATGGTTTTCCTGCTAACGGCTTTGTGCGCCGTTGCGGAGACGCGCGTCCGGATCGTCGGCATGGTCAATGAAAGCGAGGCGAATGTTTTCGAACTCGTGAGCGGCCGGCTCGCCCATGTGACCTCCAAGCCAGCTTCACTCTCGCGTGCGGACGACGCGGCGTTTCTCGTGCTCCAAGCTCTGCGGCGGGACGGCTATGCGGAGGTGCGGGTGGACTCCAGAGTCGCGAGTTCTAGCGAGATCGTCCTAACCGTCGAGGAGGGCCTGCGCAAGTCGCTCGGCAGAGTGACGGTGCGGGGCATGCCCGCAGCGGACGCGCGAAGACTCGCGCGGCTCTACGCCCGTCCTGCGGACAACGACCGGCCGTTGATCGGCGGCTCGCCTCCTTTCCGCGAAGAGGACGTGGAAACCGGGCTTTCGTTCATCCGCCAGGATTTGAATGCCGATGGTTTCTGGAGCGCGGAGGCCACGGTGGTTTCCCGCGCCACCGATCCCGCGAATGGCTCGACTGGGATCGAGATCGACGTTCGGCCCGGCCCATCGTTCCGGATCGCGGACCCTCAGATCGTCAGTGCGGATGGGCGCGGCGTGGCGGAGACTCGCGCTGCGGTGCAGCCCTTCGTGAACCGGCGCGCCACCACCGGAAATGTGAACGCCATGCGGATGGCGGTGGAGCAGGTATTCAACAGCAGTGGTTACCCGAACGCGAGGATCACAATGGACCGGAATCTGGAAACGGCGCAGCGGTTTATCCCGGTTGTCTCGGTGGATCTGGGCAGGCGCGTCCACCTTCACCAAGTCCGCATTGAGGGGCTGGAAAAGACCGATCCGCGCCGAGTTCAAGTGCGCATGACCGCGCTGGAGGGGGAATGGTATGATGAGGCGGCGATGAACCGGCGCATCCGCAATCTTCTCGCCACCGGCGCGTTTTCCTCCGCGCGGCTCACCACGGAAGATCGGTCGGACGGCACCATCGACGCGACACTGCACTTGCAGGAATCCCGCGCCAGGGAAGTCAGCTTCGCCCTCGGTGCCGACTCCTATCTGGGTTTCATTTTCCGGACCACCTACACAGATCGGAACTTGTGGGGCCAGTTGCTCGGATTCAGCGCCGGCGTCGAGGCCAGCTCGCGGGGGCTGCTGGGAGAGATCCGCCTCACCGAGCCATCGCTCTTCGGCACGGATTTGTCGGCCACGGGGCGGCTTTACTCACTGAGCTACTCCCCGGAGGGTTATACCTCGGAGGAAATCGGTCTGGAAGGTTCCACCACCTGGGCGGTGAACGATCACTACACAATCAACTTACTCGCCGGGTATGCCATCACGGATCTGAGCGCCGACGGACTTCCCCAGCAGGTGATTGGTGAAACCACCTACCGCAACCCACGTCTCCGGCTCACCCAGACGCTTGACTACCGGGACAGCCCCATCCTGCCCAAGAACGGCTGGCATGTCTCCATGCCACTGGAGGTCGGCGCGGCACTGGGCGATGTTTCAAGTTCCTATGCCCTGGCGGAACTATCAGGTGGATTCTTCAGTCCGCTGGGCAGGCACTATCAGATCGCGCTCGGTGGTGCATGGGGTGTCATCGTGCCATCCGGGGACGGGGCGGATCTCCCCATCGATCTCAGGATGTTCAACGGCGGTGCCCGCAGCGTGCGCAGCTTCCCGGAGCGTGAACTCGGCCCGCGCGTCAACGGCTATCCGACCGGCGGTGAGGCGAGGTGGAGTGCGAACGTGGAATTCATCCGCCAGCTTGCCGGTGGTTTGAAGGCGGTGGGCTTCGTCGATGCCGGTAGCCTGTCTACCCAATACGATCAGCTCATGGACAGCGAGATCGATGTCGCCGCCGGACTGGGCTTGCGGCTGGATCTTCCGATCGGCCCGATCCGGTTGGAATACGGTTACAGCCTCACCCGTGACATCGGCGAACCCGTCGGCGCTTTGCATTTCGCCATCGGCATGGCGTTCTAACACTGCCGAGTGAGGCTTGAGGGCAAGAAAAAACCGGTCCGACTGATCAATCCCCGAGGAAAACCCATTAACCTCGATATGTCTCAGTCGGACCGGCTGTATCGTGTCGCGACATCTGTAGAACTGCGCTGAGGGGGGAATTCTGTCTAAATTTTCAAATTTTCCCGAAAAATGATTTTTCAAGGCGGCCGTCACTCAATGCGGCTCTGCGCTTGCGGTCTTTCCACGGAGCTTCTGGATCCAGGAAAACAGGAGCAGAACAATGACGCCGGAGACTAACCCGCAGAGCCCGTCGAGCAGCAGGGGAATGACCGGTGCGAAGATCCCGGTGCCCTCGGCCAGGTGCTGGATCGCATGGTGAAGCGGCGGAATCCCATGGGTGACGATGCCGCCCCCGACCAAAAACATCGCCGCCGTGCCAAGCACCGAGAGTGTCTTCATGAGAAACGGGGCCGCCCACAGGATCGCCCGCCCGAGGCTCTGGGAGAGCGCGCCCCGGCGCTGGGTGAGATAGAGTCCGGCGTCGTCAAGCTTCACGATCCCGGCCACCAGACCATAGACGCCGACGGTCATGAGGATGGCGATGGCTGATAGAACGCCGACCTGCCGCGTGAAATCCTGGCCCGCCACCGTGCCAAGGGTGATGGCGATGATTTCCGCAGAGAGCACGAAATCCGTGCGCACCGCTCCTTTGATTTTCTCAGCCTCCGTCTCGACCTTGGCTCCCGGTGGAGTGGCGGCAAGATCGGCGATTTCTCGACCCGCTTCTTCCGGTGACCGGCTCTTGCGGTGGAGGAAGGCATGATGGAGTTTTTCCACGCCCTCGAAGCAGAGATAGAGCCCGCCGATCATCAGCAGTGGAGTGATCGCCCATGGGGCAAACGCGCTGATGAGCAGTGCCAGCGGGACGAGGATGAGCTTGTTGACAAAGGATCCCTTCGCAACGGCCCACACCACCGGAAGCTCGCGCTGGGACACCACACCGCTCACCTGTTGGGCGTTCAGGGCGAGGTCGTCGCCAAGCACCCCGGCGGTCTTGGCGGCGGCCTTTTTCGTGAGGATGGAAACGTCATCGAGAATGGTTGCGATGTCGTCGAGAAGAGTGAGCAAGCTGCCTGCGGCCATGCGCGGATCATGCGCCGGAAGCGGGCGGTGGGGGCAAGCGGTAAATCCACTCTCCGCATCGACCCGCCACCCTTGCCATCACGGTGCCTGTGGGTAAAGTGTGCGTCCCGTGATTGAAAAGACGAGAGCGACGCGGACTCACCGCCATCGAAAAATCCTCCGCTGGATGAAATTCTTTCCGGGGTTGCTCGTCATTTATGGCATCGTGGCCTATATCGCCATCCCCCAGGTTGAACGCATGAAAATCCGTGGCCACCCGGACCTGGTCGCTGGCGAACACCTCACAAAAACGAATTCAGGCATCCCAGGCGATCCTCTGAACATCGCCCTAGTCGGCAACGAGGCGGATTTGGTCGAGGCACTGCAGGCCGCCGGTTGGAATCCCGCCACCGCACTGGGCCTATCTAGCAGCTTACGCATCGCGGTGGACACCGTCTTCGACCGTCCGGACCCGGGCGCTCCGGTGAGCAATCTCTATCTGTATGGACGCAAAGAAGATCTCGCGTTCGAAAAACCCGTGGGGAACAGCCCGCGTGAGCGACACCACGTGAGGTTCTGGAAGGCGCCTGAGACAAAAGGGGAGCGTCCGCTTTGGATGGGTTCGGCGACTCACGACACCGGCGTGGAACTCAGCCACACCACCGGGCAGGTGACCCACCGCATCGCTCCGCAGGTGGATGATGAGCGTGATTTTTTGATCGCCGAACTGCAATCCGCACAGCAGGTGCTCGACATCGATTGGGTCGATGGTTACCAGAAAGTCACCCAAGGACGCAACGGAGGAGGGGACCCGTGGCAGACAGACGGGCGGCTTCCTATCATCACCCTCGCCTCGTCCGCGCCCTGATCATTTTCTCCGATTCCTCATGAAATACTTCCGCTGGTTCT
>JBOFET010000289.1:0-1309 GCA_051648225.1 Luteolibacter sp. | reverse complement strand
ACAGGCCCATCCAGGTGAAGAATTGGACCGCGGCGAGCTGCTTCATGCGGGTCGGCATTTTCTTGAGCGCGTCGATGATTTCCGCCGCGCCGCTCATTTCATGTTTCGGCTCGTCCGGGGCCGGCGGGTGCTCCTTGGTCGTGAGGACCGTCCATAAGACTGCGAGGAAAAATACGATCGCACCGACAGTGAACGCGACATGCACCGTCTGCGGGATCGGCTGCCCGACCCCCGTCTCCGCGCTCACGCCGCCGTAGTCGCGCAGCCAGCCCGGCAGCTTCGAGGCGATCACCGCTCCCGCTCCGATGAATACCGACTGCATCGCGAATCCCACGGTGCGCTGTTGCTCCGGCAGCAGGTCCGCCACAAACGCGCGGAACGGCTCCATGCTCACGTTCACCGAGGCATCCAGAATCCATAACAACCCCGCCGCCATCCATAACGCACCGGAATGCGGCATCACTAACAAGGCCAGCGACGCCACGACGGCACCGATAAGAAAATACGGCCGCCGCCTGCCGAGAAGCGGATGCCACGTGCGGTCACTCATCACGCCGATGATCGGTTGGACGATCAGCCCGGTTAGAGGCGCGGCGAGCCACAAGAGCGGTAGTTCGCTTTCCTTGGCACCCAGGTATTCATAAATCGCCGACATGTTGCCCATCTGCAGGCCCCAGCCGAACTGGATGCCGAAGAAGCCGAAGGACATGTTCCAGATTTGCCAGAATGATAGACGCTGTTTTTCAGTCATCGGGGATGGATGGGTTTTTCAAAAAAGCCACCCTATCACCCGCAGATCCCCCCTCCGCAAGCACAGGAATCCGTTTGAAAACTTTTCCCGGATTCGAGTGAAAATCGCTAAACCATCACGGCGGATCGACATCGAAACGGGCCTTTTCCCGCTCCTCGCGGACCACTGCCAGCGCGTCATAGAGCGCGAAAAAAATCACGGCCAACGTCGCCAGCGTGCAGCCGCCCCACCAGAAAATCACCCGCCACGGACTCACCCAGATCCACCCGTCAAGCACCCACAGCCCGATGCCGAGCATCGCTAGCGGCACCAGCGCCATCCGGCCGAGCCACTTTCTCCGCTCGCCGCGGTCGCGCAGGATCGCCCGGGCAAGGCCCTTGCTATCACTCCATGATCCCGTTGGCGGCTCGGACATCGGCAGAAGCTAAGGAATCCCGATGGGGCCGAGCGAGTCCAAATACCAGACCCAGATCCGCCACCCGCCGAACATCCACGCCACCGCGCCCATTGCCAGAAATGGCCCGAACGGCAGTTGCTTGCCAAACCCAATCCGCCCGA
>JBOFET010000288.1:0-2371 GCA_051648225.1 Luteolibacter sp. | reverse complement strand
TGATCCCATTTCTGATCAAGCGCCTGCTTGAGAACGAGGCGCTGGACCAGCAAGGCACGGACGAACTGGCCGAGAGCGGCAGGGTCCTTGGCGAGGGCGTCTTGCTGCTCGGCATCCAGGCCAGCGATGATTTCGCGGATCTCGCCGCTGGTGATCTCGATGTCACCGGCCTTTCCTAACACGGGCGCGGGCTGTGCATGGAGAGCAACATTCGCTAGCAGAAGTATGGCGAGGCGTTTCATGGGATGGAATGGGAAATAGGGGAATCATGATTCTGATGATTCCCCGTCTTCCCATTTTAGTTGGCCTTGGGTGCCTGGATTCTGTTGTCGAGGATCTTGTCCTTATAGCCTTGGACTTGGTTCTCAATCTTCACGCGGGTGGTGCCGATGAACGGCTCGCGGGCTCCGAGGGCTTTGCCGAGCGCGTAGCTTTCGTAACGGTCGAGGATTTCGTTCGAGGTGTTGAACAAACTAACGTTTTTGGTCTGGAGATCGGCGATGGTGCGCTTGTTGACGATGACCTCGGAGGCGAGTGTGGCACGTTCGTATTCCTTGGTGCGAGCGACGGCGGCGGCTTTCTGATAGCCCGCCTTCCACTCTTCGCGGTTCGCCGTGATTTCGGCGAGGCGTTTTTCGCGCTCGGCGACTTTATTGTTGAGCTTGGCGATGATCTCATCAGAGGCGGCCTTATCGGCGGCATTCTGTTTGATCAGAGTGGCGTAGCGCTTGTCGAGTTCGGTGATCTTCGCCGCCTGTTCTTCGGCTTTTTTGTCGGCAATCGCCTTTTCAGCCTGGGCGTTGGCGGCATCCGTCTGCGCAGTGCGCAGTTGGAGCATCACGCTGCGGAGCTGCTCGCGGAGTTTGATGGTTGGATCCACCTCATCGGCAGCTTGGAGCGGGAGGGCGAAGAGGAAGAAGAGGAGGGTTGGGACAGGATGTCCCAACCACGATAGAGATTTGGTGATCATGTTAGAATTTGGCGTTGATGTCGAACTGGAGGGTGTCGGAGCTGAGCGGCGGGCCGGCAATTTCATTGGAACTCAGCCAGGTGAGCGCGATGCGGACGAGCGGCGAGAGCGCCATGCTGCCACCGATGGTGAAGCCCTGAACGTTGGTGCCGCCACCGCCGAAGTCGGAGTCGGTGAAGGCGTCAACCACAGCGTCGCTCTCGACGTATCGGTAACCGACGGCAGCCTGCCAGTCGCCGAACTTTTCCATTGCGGGCATGCCGACCTGGAAGGCGAGATACCAGGCGAGGTCGCCGCCATCGTAAACGTCGTCCGGGCCGCGATTGCCGATGGCCGTCGCTTCGTTGACGTCGAAGGCGAGGTTTTTGGTGAGTTCCCCGACGAGGGCGAGAGTGACGGGATCGTAGCCGCCATATTCCAGTTTCCCGGTCAGGGTCAGGTTTTCGAACTCGGAGGCGAGGCCGAAGTATTGGAATTGATTGACGTTGCCGAAGTCGTTGGCCTCGGTGGAATTGTCAATGTCACGCAGGGCGATGTAGGTGTTCCCCCGCTGGGCGAAACTCGGACGGGTGGTGTCCGTGTTGCCAGCATCACTGGAGTTGAGCGGGATGAAGGGATCAGAAACTTTTCCTTGGACTTTATCGAAGGTGTAGTAGGCGATGCTGAATTTCGTTTTCCAGTCCTCGTCGATTTTCCAGTCGATACCGATCTGGGCACCGGCGAGCCACTTGTCGGTGCTGGGGAATTTGCTGGGCTGGTTGGAGGCGAAGTTAAAGTCGGTATTGTAAATCGGGAAGTAACCGGCGGTGAAAAAGGTGGATGCCTGGTCGTTGAGGCGCACCTTGCCGCGCACGGCGAGACCGTCGAACCCGAGGTCGTTGTCCCACTGCATGTCGGTGGAGAAGAACGGATTGTCGAAGCGGCCGACGAGGAAAGTCAGCTCCTGGCCATCTCCCGGACCGGCGTCGTAACTGAGGAAAGCGCGATCCAGCCAGATGGCGTATTTGGAAAAGTTGCCGCCGGAACCGCCGAGCGTTTGGTTGGTGGAGGTGGGTGAGTTGCTGTCCCCGGTTGCGATGCGGATGCCGCTGTTGAAACCGTTGCCGAGCATGATGTCGGTGCCGAAACGGGTGCGCAGGCGGGTGCGCTCGCGGTCTTCGTTCACGTTATACTGGGGGGCGAAGTTCGGGTTGCTACGGGAAACATCGTATGGCGATCCGGTGTTGATGGCGTTGAAATTCGGGAACTGGCCAGTGTCGGCGTTGCCACTGGAAAAGTAGTCACCTTGGAAGCGCACGCGGATGTCGCCGAAGGGGCGGAAGCGCTCGGTCCATTCGGGATACTTTTTCTCGCTCCACTTCTCCTCGCGGGCGGCGGCCATGAGTTCCTGTTTGATCTGGT